>CAZBJW010000143.1:0-11416 GCA_964492135.1 uncultured Anaerolineales bacterium | reverse complement strand
GCGCTATCGCTTCCAACACGCTGTGGCCGGTGCTGAACGTGATAAGGGTCTTGCGCAGCACCTCCGTCACCATCAGCGTTCCCTTCCAGTAGCTGACATCAGCACCGAAGCGCTGCAAGACGAAGCCGCTCCACGGCAGATAGGCTCCGACGACCGCCAACTGGCAGAGGAGCCCGCTCCCCAACGTGGGCCACCGTTCCCGGACTCTGCCCCTGCTCCACAGGACCCACCAACTCACCAAGAAGATCGCCTGGAAAGCCAGGACGAAGAAAGCGTAGAAGTGAGTGTAAACAGCAGCCACGCTGGTCAGCACATACGCACCCCCTAGCAACGCTCGCCTGCCCTGCATCCCTATCATGCGCAGCAGCAGATAGGTCGACAGCAGGGTCAGGAATGTGACCAGGGTGTACATGCGGGCTTCCTGTGAATACCACAGGAAGAGGGGCGAAACAGCAATCAAGGCCGCAGCCAGCACGCCAGAAGCACGACCCAGGAACCGCCTGCCGGCCACGTAGATGACAGGCACCGTCAGCACGCCAAAGGCGAGGGAGAGAAAGCGCAAAGAGAACTCGCAATTGCCGACCGCCAGTATCCAGACATGGAGAAGGAGGTAGTAGAATGGAGGATGGATGTCCCGCGCGGTGCGCGCTATGATCTCCGCCGGGCTCATCTGAGCCAGGTAGACGCTGAATCCCTCATCATACCAAAGGCTCTGCTGATCCAGGCGGAAGATGAAAAGCGAGAATGCCAGAAAGGTGAGGAGCACCAGCAGGGCGGTACGCTGAACGCGGTTCGGGCTGCCCATGGATTCTGACCGTCTACTGTTCACCATATGCTAGCCTACCTGACACGGACCTACAACCCAGCAGCACCAATATCCTGATCCGCGACGCGGAACGTCACGTAGTCGAAAGCAGCCGCAGCCGCGGGCTCGGTAAAACGCTGTCCGACCGCGACGCTCACTGGCCGAAGAAGACCTATGCTCTCCAACGCCTGTCCGGGTACTGCACCCTTGACGCCAATGACGCCATGTCCCCAACGAAACATGCCACGCAAATCCTCGCTGGCGCCGATGGTACGCAAGGCCTCCACCGCCTCCTCCGTCAGATTGAGCGAGGCCTCGTCTTCGACGGCTGCAACCACGATCTTGCCCTCGGGGATGCGTCCTATAAAATCCGCCATCAGCCGCGACTCATCCTGATCCAAGAAAGTGTCGAAGTGCCCCGTCTCTTCCACCTGCCCGGAAAGTGGATCCAGGACCACGATGTTGTAGCCTCGCTCATCCGGAGACAGATTCACCCCGTCCACATAGATGTGACCAAAATCCCCCACTTCTTCGCCCGCACTCTCGACCAGGATATTCGTGGGCGACGAGATTCCTGTCGTGCCAATCTCGTAGTCACCTTCCCTTATCTGCGCCGCAGGGTACAGACGGTCGAACCGGAACGTGAACTCGTTGAGACCTTCACGGAGATAGATGACAGGCAACACCACCCGGGGCTCCTGCCACCCCTTCGACAGGGCGAGAGTCCCCACCTGATGTCCGTTGAGGATAATCTCCATGCTCTGGTCCGGAGCGAGAGGTAAGAGACGCAGCATCATTTCCTGGCTTTTCCCAGACAAGTAAGCCAGGAGACGCGTCTCCCTCCGCTGCGCCCACACGTACTGGCCGCCGCTTTCGCTCCATCCCTCGCCCAGATTGAGGCGAGCTGGGTCGGTACCCAGGTCGATCACGGTCTCTGCGGGCGGAAGAGGGGGGCTCACCCGATAGGCGATGATCCCATCGCGATTGTAGACCTCGGCACCCCCCACCACGAAGGTGATGTAGTCGCGCAGCACCGGTGGAATCTCCTCAGTATGCAGGACCACGTACCGCACGTCGAGAAGACCCATCACAGAGGGTGCCAATGCCCTGTCCTGCTCCCAGGTCTCCCTGTCGACCTCGCGACCCGTCTCCAGGGCGATAATGGTGTTGAAAACTGGTGCCTCGGTGAAGTACTGGAACTTGAACTCTGGATTGCGAGAGGTGTTACCGCCCAGAATCCTCTTGCCATGAGTCGTCTGGTAGAACTGCTCGAACATGATCACCGGATCCTTGGTGCCGGTCACCCGAAAGCCATTCCTCCAGGCAAGAGGCAGCTCCAAGACGGTGAAATCCCCCTCCTCGTCCGCGATGACCCGGTAGATCTGTGGCACGCGCATGTCAGAAAGAGGCACAGGTACGGAGAGGTGCTCAAACAGAATCAGCGTGGCGACGGAAGCCCCAAGGGCCCACTGCCGCGCCTTCCCCTTCGCCAGACCGCTCAGCCTGTGCAGGCCATAGCCAGCCAGGGCGGCCCAGCAAAGGGCCAGCATCACACTGTACCGACTGGGATAACGATTCCCCTTGAAGAAAGGCAAGGCCTGCAAGACATCAAAAGGCAGCGGTAGATCGTATTCCGCTCCATTGATCCGCAGCGTCGGCCCGAGAGAGACGAGCGCAAAAACGCTGGCGGCAACAACCCAGAAGCGGACGTTGCGGTCTCTGAGAAACCGAATGGCGCCGACGGCAGCCAAGAAAAGCACCGCGTACCCAATGAATACGAAGTTCAGATATGAGAAGTGGAAATGCTTCCGCCACAGCTCACTCAGGGGATGGAGATGGCTGGGCACCAGGAAGCCCAGAACGTCGGCCGAGAAGACGTTGGCAAAGCCCAACCCCTCCACCAGGAAGTCTCCTTCCACCGCCATCACTCGGATCATGCGGTACAGAACGGGCGACGTACCCAACAGAAAGAAACTCGCCACGACGGCCAGATTCCTGACGAGCGGCAGACACCTCCTCCAGCCATCAGCCGCGAGCCAATATAGCAGATAGATGGCGGTGAAGATGATCAGGAAAGATGCATAGGTCAACTCACTGTATCCGTTGAGCAATAGAAAGATGCCAGCCAACAGCAGGTAACGCAGCCGACTGGGCTGCCGGTGAGTTTTGATCAAGAACAAGACGTAGAAGGGTATCCACTGTGTGCTGGCTATGTTGAATTGGCCGAGGGAGGCGTAGATGAGCCGGTTGGAGGAAAAGGCGTAGATCAGCCCGGAGATGAAGGGGACCACGGCATGGGCCTCGGATGGCAAGAGATACTTGACGAGCAAATAGGCCCCGTAGGCAGACAGCACGAAGCTGGCGAAAAGGATCAAGTTGCTGGTGGCCACCAGCCCTACGATAGGCTGCAGAGGGACTGAACTCAGCCCATTGACGATCGTTAGCGTGTAGAAGGTCAGGTCGATGCCAATGGGATGGAACATGAAGGGGCAGTCGAAGGGATTGGCTCCAAGGTCAACGAGCGCATGTTTGACCCACCACAGGTTCCAAACCAAAGCCGGGTCATCGCTGCCGTCGCCCGGCACGTGGGTGGTGAAGTGAAGCACCAAAGGATAGGTCAAGATGATGGTCAGCAGAAGATACAGCCCCAAGACAGCGACATGATATCTCCAGGAAACCCGCTTCCCCAAATCCAGATACTCCCCTTGATGATGGAGCGCGAGCCCCGCACTGACTGGGGACTCGCTGAAGGCACTCCGGAGTGGCCCACAGGCCAGCCTAGTATAACCATTCTGACGGCCTGGCAGCAAACCCTGTGTGAATTTGCCTTTGCAGGGGACTGATATAGAATTGCCAGTGCAAGGCCCGGCTATGTTCACCTATCAAGAAGCCCTCGACTACATCTACAGTTTCGTCGATCAGGAGAAGCTGTTGCCAGACCAGTACGTCCCGCGTCGCTTCGACCTGGCGAACATGAGAACGCTCCTCTCCATGCTGGGTGATCCCCATCGGAGGCTGCAGGCGGTACACATCGCAGGCACGAAGGGCAAAGGGTCAACGTGCGCTATGACGGCCAGTATCCTGCAATCAGCCGACTACCGAGTGGGACTCTTCACCCAACCGCACCTGCACACGTTCCGGGAACGGATCCAGGTCGACCAACGGCTCGTGAGTGAGCAGGAGATGATCACGCTGCTGGAGAGACTCAAGCCCTACATAGAACAGCTGCCAGACCCCAGTACGTTCGAGATCATGACGGCCTTGGCCTTCGAATACTTCGCGGAGAAGGACGTTGACTTCGCTGTGGTGGAGACAGGCCTGGGAGGGCGCCTGGACACCACCAATGTCATCCTGCCCCTCGTGGCCGTCATCACCTCCATCAGCTATGACCACACCTATATCCTCGGCGACACTTTGGAAGAGATAGCCCACGAGAAGGCTGGTATCATTAAAGCAGGACGCCCAGTGGTCTGCGCCCCGCAGCGCGATGCGGCTGAGAAAGTGATCGTCCAGGTCTGCGCGGAGAGGAATGCACCGCTGGTCCTGATTGGGAGGGATTGGCAGTGGGTGATGGGCGACGCCGACATGGAGGGCCAATCCTTCTCGGTGAGCAGTGCGATACCCCACGAGAATGCGTTGATGACGGACGGAGACAGGCAAGAGTTCTGGATCCCCTTCCTGGGCCGCTACCAGGTAGTGAATGCCACGACAACGATCGCGATCATAGATCAGCTACATCGCCTGGGGATAAGCGTCTCCCAGGAGCAAGTGGCCGACGGCTTGCGGCGCGCACGTTGGCCTGGGCGCCTGGAAATCTTCAGTCGAGAGCCTCTGCTGGTGATGGATGGTGCACACAACCTTGACTCGCTGCAGCGCTTGATGAAGGCGTTGCGGGAGTATCTGAAGTTCGATGAGTTGATCGTGGTGGCCGGCTTTTCGCTGGACAAGGATATCCCTGGGATGATGAAAGAGTTGGCGTCTCATGCCCAAGAAGTCATCGTCACCCAGGCTGATCATCCCCGCGCGGGTGTCCCTGATACCATCGTGGAGCGCACCGCAGCCACCGAGACGCCTCTCACTATCGTTGCTGAACCGTCCGCGGCACTCCGGCGTGCACTGGATCTGGCCAACAAAGATGACCTGGTATGCGTCACGGGGTCTCTACACCTGGTGGGTGACGTGAGGGGGGCCTGGCTTGACACACAGGGCGTCGAGTTTGAGCGGGATCCTGTAGTATAGCTGTGGAGAGGCGCGCGGGCGGCCGACCTTAGGCTTGCCTCGCCTGGAGATACTCCTCAAGGGCGCGATTCACTCGCTGCGGTTGCTCCAGCATCACCATGTGCCCCGCCCTGGGTACGACGGTCAATGTCGCGCTCGGGATGTGCCTCTCCAAGTATTGAGCGTACTTGAGCGGGGTTAACACGTCGTTCTCACCACACAGTACCAGCGTGGGACAATCTATCTGCCGCAGCCTGTCCATCACATCGAAGTTATCACAAGCCAGGAAATCGCCGTGGATCACCTGCGGCGGATTGGCCAGCCACTCCCGCCTTCCCAACTCCATCAACTGCTGAGGACTATCATCCGCGTACGCGTAGCCCAGCAACATATCAACCGTGGATTCGAACTCCTCCAGGAGACCATCCAGTATGCTGGGCAAGACTCGCAGCCTTGCACCGGTCCCTACCAGGACCATCCCCTCCACTCTGGAAGCACGCTCGAGGGAAACCTGCTGCACGATTGCCCCGCCCATGGAATGGCCGACCAAGATCACCCTTCGCAGGCTAAGAGCCTCCACGAAATCCCCAAGGAACTCCGCATAAGAACTGATGGAAGTCCGCGCTTCTCCTCCCGAACGCCCGTGCCCCGGGAGGTCGAGAGCATACGTGTTGACTAGAGCCAGGCCCCGCACCTGATGTATCCAATGGCGGTGTGTGCCTCCCGCTCCGTGAATAAAGACCAGCGACGTGTCGGATCCCTCTCTCAGGCGTCGGACATAGTAAATGTCGTCACCGGCAACATTGACTGTGGGCAAGCCTCAATCCCCTCTCAGAATCCCCGCCCCCTATTCCAGGGACACACACGCCAGGCTAGAGACAGCAAACCCGTGTGTATCTTCGACTCCGAATCAGCTTCTCTGATCACCACGCCCTACGTGTCGCGCTCAGGCTGAGACCGGCCCTCTAGATCAGCGATGAACTCCTCTGCTTGCATGGCAGCCCTCGCGCCAGAGCCGACTGCGGTGGCAATCTGCCATGCAACCCCCTCCTGCACATCGCCCGCCGCGAAAACCCCTTCCACGCTCGTCATCTGTCGCTCGTCGGTCACGATGTAGCCTGCCTCGTCCAATTCAAGCTGGCCCCGGAACAACTCGGTATTTGGCGCGTGACCCACAAAGACGAAGACACCTTGCGCCTCCAGCGTCGATTCCTCACCCGTGGTGACGTCCCTCAGACGGACACCGCTGACATCGCCATCGCCGATGATCTCCGTCACCACCGTGTTCCACACGAAGTGGATCTTGTCGTTGCTAGTGGCTCTCTCTTCGACTACTTTCTCAGCCCGGAGCCTGTCGCGGCGATGAATGACATGGACCTCGCTGGCGAACTTGGTGAGGAACAGCGCTTCTTTCACTGCGGCATCGCCCCCGCCCACGACCACGACCTTCCGATCGCGGTAGAAATAGCCATCGCACGTAGCGCAACTCGAGACACCCCGGCCGACGAATTCCATCTCTCCTGGAACGCCCAGCTTGCGAGGGGATCTCCCCGTGGCGACAATCAGCGCGTTGGCCCCGTACTCGGCTCCATGAGTCTTGATCTTGAACGGCCTTGTCGAGAGATCGACCCCCACGACTTCGTCCATCACCACCTGCGCGCCGAAGCGCTCGGCCTGCTGTTTCATCCGCTGAGCCAATTCGAAGCCGCCTATGCCTTCAGGGAAGCCCGGGTAGTTCTCCACCCGCTCGGTCAGTGCCATGCTCCCGCCCAAGTCCTTTCCACTGATGACCAACGGTGCCACATTGGCTCGCCCTGCGTAGATTGCCGCGCTCAGCGCCGCGGGGCCGGACCCGATGATGATGAGGTTATGCATCGATGTACTCGCCTCCTCCACTAGCATGAGACCTGGAGCTAACCATATCGCGATTCCTCAATAGACTCACACAGCATATTGTACTTTGCCGGACTATCGTTGACAAGGTTCCGTAGCCTGCGCTAACATTACCCAGCACCGTGACAGACGCCTGAGGTCGACTTCTAGAACAGATTCTGGTCATGACGATCCAAGAAGAAAAAGCGGCTGTACTGGGACATCCCAGCTACGTGTGGCGTTTCGGACAGGAGCGACGACTGGGACTCATGGATAGATACGCGCCGCTGCAAGGCAAGACCATCCTGGACGTCGGCTGTGGACTGGGCACGTACGTCGAGAGGTTCCGCGAGTTCAGTGACCAGGTATACGGCGTCGACATCGAAGTGGAGAGGGTAGTAGAGGGAGGAAAGAGCGTGCCCAACCTCCTTGCCGCTGCCGCTGAGGCACTGCCCTTCGCCGACGATTCCTTCGACATCATTTCTTTGCACGAAGTCCTGGAGCATGTGCGAGATGATCGCCAAGCAATGAGGGAAGCCTATCGGCTGCTCAAACCAGCGGGCAGGATCATCATCTTCGCTCCCAACCGCCTATACCCTTTCGAAACCCATGGCATCTGGTGGCGCGGAAGATACAGGTTCGGGAACTTTCCCTTGGTGAACTATCTACCCCATTCGCTGCGAGACCGACTGTGCCCGCATGTGCGAACCTACACCGTTGGTGACCTACACCAGCTCTTGTCGGACCTCGAGCACCGCACCGTCGTGCAGCGACAGGTGTTCCCAGGCTATGACAACGTCTTTGTTCGCCGCCCCCGGCTGGCATCCGCCCTGCGGCGCATCACCTACTTTCTCGAAGACACACCTCTGCGCATGTTCGGCCTCTCGCACTTCGTGGTGGTGGAGAAACCAGCTACACTCCTTGGTAATAGGACGGTTCGATAGCACGTTTGCGGTTTGCAGTCGCATCTGTTAGCATTTACCCACAGGGGGTCGATAGGAAATAGGCTATGGCATCGAATATCCGGCTAATCATCGCCAGGCGTAAGCAGCGCAGACATGGGGCGAAGAATAACAACCAGTTGCCCAAGATAACGCTGTCTGTTCTTGGGCTGGCTGTCCTGACCATTGTCTTCGCGGTGGTGGCTGCCCTGGGATCCGTCGCGGCAGTCTACGCCAATTACGCGCGAGAACTCCCCCCGCCTGAGGAGATCGAGATCCAGACCTCGCAGAGCTTCGAGACCACGAAGATCTACGACCGCACGGGCACTAAATTGCTGTATGGAGTTTTCGACCGCCGCTTCGGCAGCCGGACTGTAGTTCCCATAGAACAGATCCCGGATTCTCTGAAGTACGCAACAATCGCTATCGAGGACCAGGATTTCTACACCAACCCAGGCATCAATATCCGCGGCATCGTGCGTGCATTCTACGTAGACATCACGGGGCGGGGCTTTGAAGGAGGTAGCTCCATAACTACCCTTCTTGTGAAGAACGTCATCATCCCACCCGAGGAGAGAACTGAACGCAGCCTCTCCCGAAAAATCAAAGAGGCCATTCTTGCGGTGGAGATCACGCGAAGGTACAGCAAGGATCAGATCTTGGAGTGGTACCTCAACACCGTGTTCTACGGGAATATGGCCTACGGCGTTGAGGCCGCGGCGCAGAACTACTTCGGGAAGAACGTGCAGCACTTGAGCTTGGCTGAGAGTGCCATGCTTGCGGTCCTACCCAATGCACCGGCCACTCACTCGCCATTAGTCAACCCCGAGGAGGCCAGAGTCCGTCAACACCTGGTGCTGGACGCCATGTTTCGCCAGGGGTATATCACGTACGACGAGATAGTGGCGGCCAAGGCAGAGGAAATTCACTACGCGGCTGTACGGTTTGACATCGAGGCTCCTCACTTCGTGATGTACGTCCGCCAGCTGTTGGAGGAGCGGTATGGCTCCGATCTGGTCTATCAGGGAGGACTGAAGGTCTATACCACACTGGATCTGGAATTGCAGCATACGGCCGAGCAGATTGCCAGGGAGCACGTGGCTGAACTTCAGGCCGATGAACGCAACGCCTCCAACGCGGCAGTCGTGGCCATGAAGCCGGCTACGGGCGAGATACTGGTCATGGCGGGCAGCCTGGACTACTTCGACCCAGACATAGACGGTCAGGTTAACGTGGCTCTCGCCGAACGACAGCCGGGGTCTTCCTTCAAGATGTTCACCTACACGGAAGCGTTGCTGCAGGGTTACACTCCTGCGACCATGGTCATGGACGTACGCACCACGTTCCCCGATCCTGACTACTCCAGCCCTTATACACCAGAGAACTACGACCGCGAGTTTCACGGCCCCCTGCGACTAAGACAAGCTCTGGCCCGCTCCATCAATGTGGCAGCGGTGAGAGTCTTGAGCTGGGTAGGGGTGAAGAACGTCATAGATTTCGCTCATCGCATGGGGATCAACACACTGACGGGACATTACTACGGCTTGAGTCTGACGCTGGGCGGGGGAGAAGTCAGGCTTCTCGACATGACCTACGCCTTCAGTGTGCTGGCCAACGGCGGCTACATGGCCGGGCAGCCCGTGCCTGAAGAACAGCTAAGGCCCGGATTCCGGGGGTTGGATCCGGTGGCTATTCTGCGCGTCGAGGACGCCAAAGGGAACGTGCTGGAGGAGTATAACAGCCCTGAAGTGCAGGAGATCATCAACCCTCAGGTGGCATACGTGATCACCCACATGCTCTCGGACAATGCAGCCCGCACTCCAGCGTTTGGCTCTCGGAGCATGCTGTTCTTGGGCAGCGATCGACCTGCCGCGGCGAAGACGGGTACTACCACCGACTTTCGTGATTCCTGGACCATTGGGTTCACGCCGCAGCTCTGCACCGGCGTGTGGGTGGGCAACAGCGACAATGAACCTATGGAGCACGTGCCGGGCTCTCTAGGCGCGGGCCCCATCTGGCACGGTCTCATGCTGGCCGCCCTGGAATCGGAGCCCGTGATACCCTTCGTCGAACCTCCCGGCCTGGAGTGGGCAGTCGTGGATTCCACCTCGGGACTGTTGCCCACTGAGCAGAGCCCCAGCACCATCAGGGAAGTGTTTCTTCCTGGCACGGTGCCCACCGAGCATGACAACATACACCAGTTGTTCCAAGTCTGCCGGACGTCCGGGAAGCTGGCTACGGTCTATTGTCCTCTGGAGGAAGTGGCGCAGAAGGTGTTCGAGATATACCCTCCTGACGCGGCGGATTGGGTGCGGGAGAGTGGTATCCCGCAGCCACCCACCGAATACTGCGACCTTCACGGCCCCACCCCTCTGGGCGGCGATGTCGCTATCACCAAGCCCCGAGCCTATGACTACATTCGTGGTATAGTGCAGGTACAAGGCAACGCCCGAGGTCCCGGTGTCCAACTCTACAGGCTGCAATACGGACCTGGGTTGAACCCCTCGTCCTGGACCCAGATAGGAGGCGACCACTACAACACCGTTGACAACGGCCTACTGGAAACATGGGACGCGCGAGACCTAGATGGCCTCTACACTTTGCAGCTGTCAGTGGTAGATTCGAACAACTTCTATCGTCAGTCCACCATCCAAGTCACGGTGGACAACATCTCCCCAACCGTGGAGGTCACCTACCCCATCACAGAGCAACTCTACGTCATGGAGGACGACGAGTGGGTCAGCATCCAGGCCCAAGCTCTGGACAACTTCTCCATGGATAGGGTGGAGTTCTATTTCGACGACAAACTCCTGGCGTACGACACGGTGAGTCCCTTCAATCAGAGGTGGACCATCGTCATGACCACCACCTTGGCGCAGGACACTGCGCTAAGGGAACAGTTGGAACAACTCACAGAGGAGCCACCAATCGAGCTCACCAACAGCATCACCGTGCCTCACACCATCCACTTAGTGGCCATAGATGCAGCACGCAATCGTATGAAGAGTGAAGAAGTACTGATCTATGTCGTCCACAAGCAGGAAGAGAAAAAGCAACCCGAAACGGCATGGTGGGACATGTCCATGCATGGACGATGGGCCTTCGTGCGTCGTGAGGACGAAGTCCCAGTACCAGCATGAGTAAGATCCTCGTTAGCAATGATGATGGCGTCAACTCCCCTGGCCTATTCCGCTTGAAGCAAGCCCTTGACTCTGTGGGCAGGGTAACCGTCATCGCCCCTGATCGTGAGCGCACCGCTTCCGGCCACACGAAGACTATGCACAAGCCCCTGCGGATCGTCCAGGTCGAGCTTGCCGACGGATCCCTGGCTTACTCCAGCAGCGGCGCTCCCTCAGACTGTGTAGCTCTGGCGCTGCTAGGCTTCCTCCCAGAGTTGCCTGACCTGGTGGTGTCAGGCATCAACCTAGGAGCCAATGTCGGCCACGACATAACTTATTCAGGTACCCTCGCCGCAGCCTTCGAGGGTACGATCTCAGGGATACCCTCCATCGCGGCATCGCTAGCCACCTATGAGGATGGGGACTTCGGTCATGCTGCACGCTTTGTCGCTAGTCTATCC
>CAZBJW010000142.1:0-11422 GCA_964492135.1 uncultured Anaerolineales bacterium | reverse complement strand
ACACTCTCAAGTCTGGCTGGATCACCATGGGGCCGAAGACAAGGAAGTTTGAGGAGTTGTTCGGGCAGTACGTAGGCAGCCGCCACGCCATCGCTGTCAGTTCTTGCACGGCAGGTTTGCATCTGGCCTTGGTTACGAACGAGGTTGGGCCGGGCGACGAGGTCATCACCACACCTCTTACCTTCTGTTCCACAGCCAACGTGGTGGTCCATCAAGGAGCCACGCCTGTCCTCGCGGACATTCGACCCGACACCTTGAACATAGATCCTGGGCAGATAAGGACGAAGATCACCCGACGCACCAGAGCGATTATACCGGTGCACCTGGGGGGTCACCCGTGCGAGATGGATGAGATCATGGCCATCGCCGAGGAGCACGGACTTCTGGTCATCGAGGACGGAGCTCACGCCACGGGCGCCAAGTACAAGGATAGGATGATAGGGACCATAGGCGATATGACGGCGTTCAGTTTCTATGCCACCAAGAACCTCACCACAGGTGAGGGGGGAATGATCACTACCGAGGACGGGGAAGTGGCCGAACAGGTGAGGGTCCTCCGGTTGCACGGCATTAGCAGCGACGCCTGGAAGCGGTACTCAGATCGAGGCTCATGGTACTACGAGGTTTTGCTTCCCGGTTACAAGTACAACATGAACGATATACAAGCGTCTCTAGGCATCCACCAACTCGCGAAGCAGGAGGAGTTCCTCCAAATCAGGCAGCGGTATGCGCAAATGTACACGGACTCCTTCGACGAAATGCCGGAGATAGTCGCTCCCGTGGTGAAGGACCACGTGCGGCACGCCTGGCATCTCTATACCATCCGCCTTAGTCTGGAGCGCCTGAAGATAGATCGCGGCCAGTTCATCGAGGCTCTGAGGAAAGAGAATATCGGGACGTCAGTACACTTCATTCCTTTGCATCTCCACCCCTACTACCGGCAAAGGTATGGCTTCAAGCCTGGCGATTTCCCCATTGCCGAGGCCGCATATGATAGAATCGTCACCCTGCCCTGCTACCCAAAGATGTCTGTACAGGACGTCGAAGATGTGATAAGGGTCGTGCAAAAGGTGGTGGCGGAGGGCCGCAGGTGAGCACATGGCTAAGAGAGCCCTGGATCTGGCCATTTCTGGGGTAGGACTCATATTCCTCAGTCCATTGATGCTCATCGTGGCCGTCTGGATCAAAGTAGATTCGAAAGGCCCCATCTTCTACCGGGGCGAAAGGGCAGGGAAAGACGGCGAGTTATTTCGTATGTACAAGTTCCGCACCATGGTCGTGGACGCGGATCGCATAGGCCCGGCGGTTACCTACAAAGGAGATCCCCGTGTCACCAGGGTAGGCAGGTTCCTCCGCCGCACGAAGCTGGACGAGCTTCCACAGTTGATCAACGTTCTCAAAGGAGAGATGAGCCTGGTGGGGCCCAGACCGGAAGATCCATCATACGTTGCCTACTATACTGATGAGCAGCGCCAGGTGCTGTGCGTGAAACCGGGAGTAACAGGCCCCACGCAACTGCAATATCGGAGCGAGGCCTCCATGCTGCAAGGCCAGACCGCCGTCGAAGAGTACCTCAGCCAGATAATGCCGGCGAAACTAGAGCTCGACCTGCACTATGTCCGCAACCGCTGCCTCGCCCTGGATCTGAAGATGCTCTGGCAAACAGCCACAACTCTCCTCTTCAGGGATCGTCGTCTCCTCTGAATGCTAGCCTCTGGTAGCTTCGCCCCCTGTGGTCGCATATAATACTCCGTGCCGATGGCAAGATACGGGAACACCGCAAACCTGATATCAACGTTGAAAGCCTACTGCGCGAGGCGGGAACCGCGGCGCATCAACGGCCAGATGAGCAAACGCATGCTCGTCGATGCTCTGCTCGTGAATTTATCCCTCGCACTGGCCCTCTTCCTGAGATATCTGGTGGCCTCTTGGAGCCAGCATGGCGCGCTCTTTGTCGATCAGCATTTGATGCGGAGTTTCCTCAGCATATACCTGAACTCGGCCTGGCTCCTCACCTTACTGTCCCTGGGCATTTTCTACCTCAGCGGATTCTACACTCGTGGCGGCATGTACACCAGTCGCTACAAGGCACTCGTTATCTTCCAGGCTGTGACTCTAACCTATCTGGCATTTGGTTCCCTCGTGTTCTTGTCTGGTGCAAGAATCGCGTTGCCGCGAAGTGTCCTTCCCTTGGGCTGGCTGCTGACACTGATGAGCATCGCGGGAGTGCGACTGGCCTTCATGCTGATCGAGAGGGAGGTTCTGCAGAATCTGGGTGCCGTGGTCGGCGTTGAGGTCCGCGATCCGCGAAGCGTACTGGTTATCGGTGGGGCAGGCTATATTGGCTCGGTACTGGTGCGCAAGCTGCTGGCTGGTGGCTGGAGGGTGCGGGTCCTGGATCGACTCCTCTACGGCGAAGAGGCTTTGGCAGAGTTGTACCACAGGCAAGACTTCGAACTAGTCCAGGGCGATTTCCGAAATGTAGAGGCGGTCGTCAGAGCAGCACAGCGCATGACTGCCATTGTGCACCTGGGCGCGGTCGTGGGCGACCCCGCCTGTGCTCTGGATGAAGAATTCACATTTGAAGTTAATCTCGCTGCCACGCGCATGATCGCCGAAGTGGGCAAGGGATACGGCATCCGCAGGTTCCTCTTTGCCTCCAGTTGCAGTGTCTACGGTGCGAGCGATGAGATCATGGATGAGCGTTCGGCGGTGGCTCCACTCTCACTCTATGCCAGGACCAAGCTTGAGTCGGAGAGACTATTGCTCTCCATCATGTCGGACGACTTCTCCCCTGTGCTGCTACGGTTCGCAACGGTATGTGGCATGTCTTACCGCCCCCGGTTCGATCTCGTCGTCAATCTGTTGGCAGCGCAAGCGATCTTCGACAAGCAGATCACCATCCTAGGTGGTGACCAGTGGCGACCATTCGTGCACATAAACGAAGTCGCTCAGGCCATCATTGACTGTCTGGAAGCGCCTCTGGCACTGGTCAGCGGACAGGTCTTCAACGTGGCATCGCCGACTGGCAATTATCGCCTCATCGAAATCGGCGACATCATCAAGCGAGCAGTTCCCGACGTTGATGTCTCAGTCCAGCAAGCGGCAGAGGACCAGCGCAACTATCGCGTCTCCTCTGAGAAGATCCAGCGGATGGTTGGCTTCGAAGCCGCGAGCACTGTTGACGATGCGGTGCTGGACATCCTGGAGGCGGTCCGCGCGGGTCGAGTGGTGAACTACCGCAAGCCCGAGTACAGCAACGTCAAGTGGCTGACGGAGAACGGTGAGACGGCGATCACGATGGTGCCCAACATCTACTCCGTGGTCATGAGGATGCCAGAAGGGATGTCGGCCGCGGGATAACCTCCGTGACCCGTCCCTGCTCCGGCCTTAGCAGTGACCTCATCGTGCGTCCATACTTGATGTGCTGCCGCATAGAGCCCGAGCGTTACCAACAGCGGCCACAACATCCCCTGACTGGGATGAGGAGTTCGACACATGAGCAAGATAGTTGAATGCGTGCCCAACTTCAGCGAAGGAAGACGTAAGGATGCGGTGGACGAGATTGTCAGAGCCATTACCTCCGTGAGAGGCATTAGACTCCTGGATATAGAAATGGATGCTGACCACAACCGCTCGGTGGTGACCTTGGCCGGGAGGCCCGACGCCGTAGAGGAGGCCGCTTTTCGGGGCATCCAACGGGCAGCTGAGTTGATCGACATGGACGAACACCGGGGAGAGCATCCTCGCATCGGAGCCACTGATGTGATTCCTTTCGTACCCATATCTGACGTGAGCATGGACGAATGCGTGGAGATAGCACGACGGCTAGGGGAAAGAGTAGGGCGCGAACTGGACATCCCCGTTTATCTGTATGAGAAAGCGGCCACCAGGCCTGAGAGAGCTAACCTGGCCAACATCCGACGAGGCGAGTACGAGCGTCTCAAGGAGGAGATAGCGACCGACCCAGAAAGAGAGCCCGATTTCGGGCCCCAGCGATTGGGCAAGGCGGGAGCCACCGTAATCGGGGCCAGGGAACCCCTGATCGCTTACAACGTCTACCTGAACACAGATGACTTAGACGTGGCACAGGCCATCGCCCGGGCTATCCGGCATTCCAGCGGGGGACTTCGCTACGTGAAAGCGCTGGGGTTGGAGATCGAGCAAAGAGGCCTGGTTCAGGTCTCGATGAACCTGACGAACTATAGGCGCACACCCGTTCACCGTGTGTTTGAGCTGATCAAGAGAGAAGCATCACGATACGGCGTCAACGCCGTGAGCAGCGAGATCGTAGGCCTCATACCCAGGCAGGCGCTGCTGAACGCGTCAGAGTTCTACCTGCAAATAGAGAACTTCTCTCCGGAGACGGTGCTGGAAGCTCATCTGGAGGAGCCAGAGGCAGCCCTGGGGGCTTTTCTCGACGAGGTGGCAGCGCCCACGCCGACCCCCGGAGGGGGCAGCGGGGCCGCTTTGGCAGGCGCGCTGGCAGCTGCCCTGACCTGTATGGTTTGCAGTTTGACGTTGAGTCGTGAGAGTGAAGGTGTACCGACAGACGAGTTGTCATCCTCGCTGCACTGCGCCGAGGCGCTGAGGCACGAACTGACGTCTTTGGTGGACCAGGACGCTAGGGCCTACCAGAAGGTATTGGACGCCTACCGGTTGCCCAAGGCCTCAGTGAAGCAGAAGGAGACGCGATCCAAGGCCATCCAAGAAGCGTTTGAACAGGCCGCCAAGGTGCCCCTGCGGGTGGCGGAGGCAGCAGTGGAGGTGCTGGAGTTGGCGCCATCTCTGTTGGAGATCGGCATGCCTAGTGCCGCCAGCGATGTCGGAGTGGCGGCATACATGGCTCAAGGGGCCCTCAAGGGGGCAACGCTGAATGTACGCACCAATCTTCGTTCGATACGTGACCCAGCTCTGACAGAGAGTCACCGACGCCAACTCTCCTCCCTGGAGGCTCGTGCTGAGGAGTTGATGAGCATAGTGGAGAGAGATCTTGCCGAAAGGATATAATGCCAGCGGAAGATGGAAATCAGGCAGTAATCTACCGTACCTGATTGCTGGCCTTCTAGTCGGCTTGATCGCGATCATCGCCATATGCTTCGTGACCACCTATCGCTCTATTGATGAACAGGGCTACAGGGATGAGACCCGCCCGGCAGATGTGGTCATCGTGTTGGGAGCGGCGGTATGGCCCAATGAGAAGCCCGGTCTTTCGCTGAAGGCCCGCACCGAGCGCGCCATCGATCTGTACCGGGAAGGCTACGCTCCCTATCTCATCCTGTCGGGTGGCTTGGGCGATAACCCGCCTGAGGAGGCGGAGGTGATGCGGCGTCTGGCGGTAGACGCTGGCATACCATCCGGGATGCTCCTTCTGGAGAGGGAATCGCACTCCACATGGGAGAGCCTCGTCGGCGCCACCGAGATCATGCAGGAAAGGGCCTGGACTACGGCGATCATCGTCAGCGACCCCTATCACATGAGACGCGCCCTGCTGATGGCCGAAGATCTCGGACTTACGGCCCACGGCTCGCCGGTGTACGACAGTCCCAACCATCGCATCCCCACTCGGCGGATCTTCTACACCTCACGGGAGGTAGTTGCATTATGGTGGTATCTGGTGCAGCGCTCGTTGGGCATAGGCTGACAGGATGAGGGTGGAAATGACAATCAAGGAGTTCTTCATCAGAGAAGGTCGGCTGCGACCCACATGGCGGGTCGTCTGCTATGTCTTTGCACTGATGATGGGTACTCTAGCCATCGGAGTGCTCATCGGTATCCTCGTGTTAGCCATGGTCGTAGTGGGCGCTCTTGACGAGAGTGCGGAGATGGCGATGGAGTCGTCTCTTGCTTTGCTGGCCATTAGCGTGCTGGCAAGTGTGATCCTGGCCCTGCCCGTGACCTATCTCTTCCGGCGTTTCCTGGATGGAGACACCATGGTCAGCCTGGGCTTTCACAGGAAGCCCGGCTGGTGGAAACAGATCCTGGGTGGTCTCGTGCTGGGAGCCCTGCTGATGGGCCTCATCTTCTGGCTGGAATGGGCTGCAGGATGGGTGCAAGTACAGGGGTTCGTCTGGGATGCCCAATCGCGGGTTTCGGCAGTTCTGGCGGTACTTGCCTATCTGATCATCCTTGGCCTGGTAGCTTTCTGGGAAGAACTCTCGTTTCGAGGCTACATCTTGGAGAATCTGGATGTTGACTGGGGCGCCGCTGTGGCCCTTGTTGCATCCTCCATCCTCTTCGGGCTCTCTCATGGCCTCAACCCTAACTTCAGTTGGCTAGCACTGCTCAACATCTTCCTCGCAGGGGCATTTCTGGCGGTCTGCTACCTGATCACCCGAGAGTTGTGGTTGCCCATAGCTTTCCACTTCTCGTGGAACTTCGTTCAAGGTCCCATCCTGGCATTCCCCGTCAGTGGCATGTCCACGGGTGGCTTAATCTTGAGCGAGAGCACAGGGAATCCCCTGATCACCGGCGGCCCCTTCGGGCCGGAGGCAGGCCTGATAGGCACTGTCGCTTTGGTTATAGGCTTACTCATACTGTGGGCATGGCACAGGACAAGGATGGGGTGATGAAAGGGAGGGCCTTCCTGTGGCTGATGCTGACCGTGACCTTGATTGCGACCTCCTGCATCGCAAGCCTCTCACCCAGTGAGATGCCAACGCAGCAAAGTACACCTGCCGCGACTCCGACGCTACTGACACGGGCCATGCCGTCCCAAACGGCAGCGCAAGACGCCCCAATGAGCGCCCTCTCCCTTGATGTCCTGCTGGGATATGTAGAGCAACTCACCAAAATCCAGCCCTACTCGGGATGGCGCAACTCCGGCACCACGGGCGAACAGGAGGCGGTGAAGTATGTGGCCGGCGTGCTGGACTCCTTCAGCACCCTGAAGGGGATGGGCTTGACCGTGGAGGAGGAAGAGTTCCGGGTTTTCATGGCTACTGAGGTCTGGCAAGCCGAGCTACACGTCCGCCTGGACGGGCAGGAGTATCAGATTCCAGTGAACGCACCACGCGGTCCCCGCGACGACCTGGAGATCGCGGTCCACTTCGACTCAGACGGCCGACTGGGAGATGAAGAACTCAACCCCCTTGTAGTGGAGGGACCAGCTCTGCTGGTGGATAGTGGGAGCGAACTGAAATCTCTCTCCGCGGAGCAGGGT
Source organism: uncultured Anaerolineales bacterium (assembly GCA_964492135.1). Classification (GTDB taxonomy): domain Bacteria; phylum Chloroflexota; class Anaerolineae; order UBA7937; family B3-Chlor; genus CAYGAW01. The sequence goes on along the minus strand of CAZBJW010000142.1, from coordinate 4,260 downwards.
AGGGGCAAGATAGTCTTCTTCGACTACACCCTTGTGGACCGCACTCTGTGGCCCAGACGCGAGGTGGAGGCCAGGGCGGGCCAATTGCTCCAGGCCCAACCTTCCGCGCTGGTGCCGGTGACAAGCTGGTCGCCCACGCTCGGCGAGAGCCAGGGTTCCTTCGCATACGAAGGGAGCCCCTTCCACTGGGTGAAGGACAACGGCACGCCCATCGTTGTCGCCCGACTGGAGGACATGGTACAGGCAGGCATAGATGACATGTCCGACCTGGGACGCATTACCGAGGCTAGAGTGCTACTGGACACTGATGTGATATCGCCAGCCCGCTCCCGGAACTTGATAGCCAAGATTCCAGGGCGCGACGATGCTCAGGCGCTGATCCTGGGTGCCCATATCGACTCTCCCAACAACCCGGGCGCCATGGACGACGGGAGTGGCTCAGCCATCCTCCTGGAGTTGGCCCGAGTGCTAGACCAGACTGGCTTCCAGCCTGGGATCACTACATATTTGGTGTGGTTCGGCAGCGAGGAGCTCTTTCTGTACGGGTCAAACACCTTCGCCAATCGTCACCAGGACTTGCTGGATCGAACCGTGGCCATGCTGCAAGTCGACTGTCTGATCCATCCCCCGGATGGGATCACGGGCATTACCGACTTCTACTACTGGTCCTACGCCCACTACGGAGATGCTTCCTACCCCTTCGGCGAATTTCTTCAGGACCAAGCCCGGCGACTGGGCGTTACATCCCGAGGGCAAGACGTGCTAGGCCTGGTATCGGACAATGGGGCCTTCTCAGGTTTCGATGTACCGAACGCCGACGTCGGTTACGGGATAGTGGAGGAAGCCGAGATGGGAGGCGTCCAGATTCTGGCAGGGATTCACGCCACGTATGACACCGTTCAGCTGGCGGAAGAGGAAGCTGATGCGCTCCTGGGGATGGCCCAGATTGCCCTGCGCACCGTTATCGCGCTGGGGGAAGACAAACCCCAACTCCGCACAACTCCACCTGACCAGGCGCGAGCGGTCTTCGTGGGGACTCAGACGGAGCCACCCTATATTGGGCCCAGCGCCCTGACCGACTTTGCCATGGCTTTCGAGTATCTTGGTCTGGATGTGGATCTCATACCGTACGGCAGCACGCTCTCAGCCGAGGACTTGCAGGAGGCCAAGGTAGTCTTCGCCCTGCCAGCCATAGATTACCCTTGCCAGGAAGCTGGCAACGTCGCCGAATATGACGTGGCTTGGACCGATCAGGAAATCGAGCTCCTGCAGGAGTATGTGGAGGATGGCGGCTTGCTTGTTCTCGTCAACAGCGGACATCGGCTCAAGTACGGCTATCCGCCTTTAGACCAAAACGAAGACGGGCCCAAGATGAATGCCTTGGGCGAGGTCTTCGGCATCACGTTCCATGAAGGGAGCACCTGGGGAGAATTGGCATCACCAGGCACCCACCCTCTGGTTCAGGATAGGGAGGTCATACGGCTGGCCGACTCCAACGGAGTGCCCTTCACCTACGATTCCGGAGAGACTCTGGCGCAGGCGCATGGCGATGCGGTCATGGCCCTCGTGCCCTATGGCGACGAGGGTGGAGAAGTACTCGTCATCGCCGATTTGGGGATCCTGAGAGCCAGTTCGGACCAAGCAACGCCGCGCAACCTTCAATTCTGGGTCAACCTGGCTGAATATGCGAAGAGTCGCTAGGGTCCACCACTCGTCGGGGCACACGCCTCAAGCCCCTGGCATGGCCCAGCATGACCTGGACAGAGTTCTGATGCGAGGCAAAGCCGGGCATTTTGCGAATCGGGGCGTTGCTCAAGTAGCTGGGATTGCGGCGAGCGAGACTTGCGCGCTCTATCTCTGAGTGATAAAATTGTGTGGCGTCGAGAGTGCGGTCAGGAATGACCGTGACACATATCCGGAGAGATCGGCGTGTTGGACTCGCAGGGCATGGTCTTTACCCTATATGGGGACTACATACGCTATCGTGGCGGCGAGATCTGGACAGGAAGCCTGATAAAACTGCTGAAACATCTGGGCATGTCGGAACAAGCCGTTCGTTCTGTCCTGTCTCGAATGTGGAAGAAAGGCTGGCTGAAAAGGCGTCGAGTCGGAAGGAGAAGCTACTACTCGCTCACCAAGAAAAGCCAGGAACTCCTGGCGGTGGGGGCCCAGCGCATTTTCGAACCGGAGGATGGCGACTGGTCAGGTGATTGGTACCTGGTCACGTACAATATCCCTGAGGAGAAGCGACACCAAAGGAACAAGCTGAGAAGGCAGCTGACTTATATGGGTTGTGGCGCCTTCAATACAGCCATCTGGATCTCCCCTTATGATGTCACCAGGAGTGTGCAGGATGTAAGTCGGCGGCTGGAGATCGAGGACTACGTCCAGGTCTTCCGGGCGCAGCACTTGGGTTTCCCGGACGCCACGGAGTTGGTAGCGCGATGTTGGGACCTGGACAAGATCAATAGCCAATATGCATCCTTCATCGAGAAGTACGAGCCTATGCTGGCTCGGGACCAGGAGCGACTTGACAACTGGAACGAGGTGGATGCTGCACTGTGTTTCACCAAACGCTTCATGCTCCTGCATGAGTACAGAGAATTCCCCTTTGTGGACCCGCGTCTCCCTCCCCAGTTGCTGCCGTCTGACTGGCTGAGTGGCCGGGCCATAGAGCTCTTCAAGGAGTATTACGCCCTTCTCACAGCGAAGGCTAATCAGTTCGTGGATTCAGTCTTCGAAACCGCGCCAGATTAGTGGGCATCGTCCCTTGACAAGCCGCATAATATGTGCTATAATCAATATATGGCGCACAATTGACGGCATACTATCTTGGTGACATATGTTCAGCCCTTCGCTTTTCCGTGCAACCTGCATCGCCCCAGCCTGTTTCTGAGAAGCGAATGGAGCTTGTAAGTACCCGTGGTGCTGGGGCCAACACTATCGTTGAAGGAGGGTGACAGGCAAGATGATCGAGATGTTCCAGGAATGGTATGAGAATCGGCACGAATATGCCAAGTACTGGAAGGACAAGAAAGGCGGTAAGGTCCTGGGATATTTCTGCACCTACATCCCGGAGGAGATTTGTTATGCAGCGGATATCCTCCCGGTGCGCATCCTAGGTAGCCATGAGCCTCAGGACGTGACAGAGCCTCACATTTTCGCCATGTACTGTCCCTTCTGTCGCGACTGTCTGGCCCAGGGACTGGAAGGCAGGTACGACTACCTCGATGGGATCATGATCGCTCAGTCCTGCCTGCATATCCGCCAGGCATACACCAGTTGGGAGCTTCACGTCCCCGTGGATTGGAGCTACTATCTCCCTATGCCCCACAACGTGCAGAGCCCGCGAGCTATTCCTTATATGGTGGGCGAGTTGAACGCCTTCAAGGAAGCCATCGAGAAATGGGTCGGCAAGGAGATTACCGACGACGACCTGATGCGGGGCATCCAGATCATGAATAAGGACAGACAGCTGATGAGGCAGGTCTACGACTTGCGCAAGAGGGATGAGCCTCCTCTCAGCGGTCTGGAGTCCATGTACATGGTCGTTTCCAGCCAGATGGTTGACAAGAACGAGCATGCCCGCATCGTGGAGGACAGCCTTCAGGAACTGGAGGAGCGCACACTCGGCCGCCCCGTCGGTCAGCGCCTGATGATCCTCGGTAGCGAGAATGATGACCATGAATTCATTGACATGGTGGAGTCTTGTGGCTCTACGTTCGTCATTGACGACCACTGCACCGGCACCAGATACTTCTGGGATGAGGTCGTTGCTGATGGAGATCCTCTCACGGCCATCGCCACCAGGTACGTGAACAGGGTGCCGTGCCCTAGTAAGGATTGGCCTGTGCGTTCGAGAACCCCGCACATTCTGAGCCTGGCCGAGGATTGGGATGCCAGTGGAGCCGTGATATTGCAGCAGAAATTCTGCGATCCTCACGAATTGGACATCCCGGCCATCAAGAAAGCCCTGGAGGAGAAGGGCCTGACAACCTTGTTCCTCGAGCTTGATGTCACGGTACCTGTGGGGCAGTTCAAGACAAGGGTGGAGGCGTTCCTGGAGATTCTGGAGGAGGAAGACCTCTTCTAGTTCTCAAACCTGGCGAACTGCCTAGCTGTCGCGCACAATCGCCCACTTAGGAGGTAGGTAGACCAATGGCTAAGAACACCAAATACAAGACCGCTCCTTTGAAGACTTGGCAAAGGGCCAAGGAGATCAGAGCAAACTACTACAGGAATTACGGAACTGCCCACGAC
>CAZBJW010000141.1:0-11616 GCA_964492135.1 uncultured Anaerolineales bacterium | reverse complement strand
CCTACTGGCGGATGGCCCGTCTTGAGAGTTTGCAGCTCCACTGTCTTTTGTAAGATGATAGTAGTAACTCCCTCAAGCGGGGCTCATCTAGGTGGCTGACCAGCCGTCCGTGACGTGCCATGGAGATGGCCCCGGTCTCTTCAGATACTACAGTCGCCAGAGCATCGCTTTGCTCCGTGACGCCCACGGCTGCCCTATGTCGCAGTCCCAAACCGCGGCGCACCCGGCTGGTCTCTGCCAGCGGCAAGATGCAAGCAGCAGCGACAATTCTGTCGCCCCTGATGATGGCCGCACCGTCGTGCAACGTGGTGTTGGGCTGAAAAATGGTCAGCAGGAGCTCAGTAGACACCTCACCGTCGATGGGCACCCCTGTATCCACGTACTCCTGCAGACCCGTCTCGCGCTCTAGCACGATCAGAGCCCCGTGCTTTCGCTCTGAGAGCAGCTGCGCCGCTCTTGCGATGTGCCGACTAGCCTTGATCCCTTCGGATTCGGGCGTAGGCAGGCTAATCAGGCCTCCTCCTCGTCCAAGGCGCTCCAAGGCCCGACGAAGTTCCGGCTGAAAGATGACCGGTACCGCCACCAGAAGTGCAGGAAATGCGTTGCGGATCAGCCAACTGAATGCGGTCAGAGAGAAGAGGTTGCTGGCCAGCACCACGGCGATGACAAGGACGAGAATTCCCCTCATCAAAGCCATGCCCCTGGTTCCCCTGACCAGAAAAAGCACGCCCCAGAAGATGGTGGTAACTATGAGTATGTCAACCAGATCTCTCAGCTGAAAATGCGAGAGTATCCACAGGATGTCGGACACCTTACCCCTCGCAGCACTAGCCGGCGACCGCTAACGGCCACCGTGAAGCTCACACCCTTTTCGTCTCCTCGCCCAGCTCCCGCAGGAGCTGCGTATATCCCTGCTTCTCGTCGGGTTCCAAGGAAATGATAGTCTGAAGCGTCTCCATCGCATCCCTCTTGCGCCCAGCCTCTAGCTGCAGTTCTCCTAGAATGTCTAGCTCCGCGATAGCTTCCTTCTTTCTGCCAAGCTCGATGTAGACTCTGCTCAGTCGTGATCGCAGAGAGATGTCTTGTGGGTTTGCAGCAACCAGTTCCTGAAGAATGTTTGTGATCTTCTGGAAGTCGCCCAGCTTGCCGTAGTGGACTATCAAGCCATCCAGCTCCTTTAAAGCGACTTCCTCGCTCTGGAGTTTCCACTGCAGCTCTACGCGGCGGAGCCTCGCTTGTTCGTCACCCGGAGATAACTGTGTGATCTTCTCGTAGACCGCCAGTGCTCTCTTCCAATGCACTCGCTGTATGTGAAGGTCACCAACGCGATGCAGTATCCTGACCTCCCACTGAGCGGCGTTCGCCGTCCGAGGAAGCAGACCCAAGGCCTCTTCGTATTTCTCCAGAGCCGTATCTATCCGTGCCAGCCGATAGTAGCTTTCGCCCAATGCCACATACTCATCCAGCACCGAATCGATCTCGCCGTGCTCTATCAGCAAGTCGATCAGCTTCTCCCGCATAGATATGGTCATCGGTGCCGCGTCCAGTGCTCGTCTGTAGACTTCGATTGCCTTTCGCGGATTGTCCCGCATGAGGTAGGCATCGGCGACCGAGGCGTACTTGCTCACAGCCTCCTCCGATTTGCCTTGACGGGCGAATATCTCCGCCAGCCGGAGATGCAGCGGCAGGTAGGTCGGGGCCATCTGTATGGCCCTATAGCACTCCTCCAGGGCTGCGAAAGGCGAGTCATTCGTGAGGTATTCCCGGCTCCTGACCATGATATCCAGCAGCTCGTCGCCACCGGGAAGCTCCAAGAAGTCTGGAAGAATGCAAAAACCCCCCTCTTCGGCGATACAGTCGAGCTTCTGTCGCGCCTCTGAGACCCTGGTCTTCCAGTCGCTGCCGACGAGAAGCTCGTATAAGGCATGAACAAACGCCTGAGTCTGCCGTCCGTCGCCCTGACCTCGATGGCTATCTGATACGGCCTGGTATGAGCGCGTGAGCTCGTCGGCACGTTCCTCCCCCACGAAATCCAGATCTATGATCATCATAGCTTGGACGAAATGATCCCAGGCTTCATCCGGTTTTCCTCGAGACCGCTGACACTCACCCAAAGCAAGATGACTTGCCAGTCGATATTCTGGAACCTCCAGCGACTTCTCCAGGAGTTCAATGGCTTCTTCGAAACGAGAGCGCTCCCTGTAGAGCAGGCCAAGGTTGAAAAGCACCTCAGTCCCGGTCACTCCCATCTGAAGCGCCTGCTCATAATGGTGCAATGCTTCGTCGATCTCCCCCCGGGAATGAGAATCCACCGCCTTTCCAAGAACAGCTCTCACGTCCGGCGAGCCCTCTGACTGGGACTCCAATCCATCCACCTCTGTAACCATGGTGGGTTGAACCAGCTCTGCTTCTCCCAAGAGCGCCTGAGCCAAGCTAGCGAGCGCTCCCTGGACCACTGACTCGACTGGGCCGAGTTCCTCTCTGCGCCCGACCAACGTCTCCGCACTGATCCCTGTCTCTCCATCGGAGATCATACGCTCTAGCAGGCCACGAGCTCCCTTGTTCCGGGCATCGATGGCCAGCACCCGCTGGCAGTACTCCGCCGCAAGATGGCACTCGCCTTCCCTGTGATGCAAGCGCGCCAGAGCGAGATACTCCTTGGCGGCCTCGTCTATGTCCGATCTGAAAGCGTACGCCTCTGCTAGCTTCCGACGTGCTTCCCTGTTGACTGGCTGCAGGCGCACCGTCTGTTGCCACGCTTCCAGAGCCCTTCCCAGGTCTCTGTGCTGTACGCACAGATCACCAAGGGCCATCCAAGCCTGTGCAGCATCCATAACCCGGCCCAGCTCTTCGAGTATCTCGGCCACCTTCCGCCTGGGTTCAGGTTCTCCCGGTCTCAAGCCGCACACCTTCCTGTACTCGCTCAGGGCCTCCCTCAGCCGACCGTCCTTCAGGTAGGCAAAGGCCAATCCGCTGCGAACTATCGGATCGTCCGGGACCTGGGCGATGGCCAACTCGTACTGCTCGATGGCTTTCATCCATCGTTCTTCCCAGGCGTAGCTGTGCGCCTTCCTGACCGCCTCTTCGAAAGCAGCTTGTTTCGAAGCCATTTGTCCTCGACAGCTCTACTGGCTGACTTGCGATCCGTCTATTCTTGCCTGCACGAGCAGGCGCCTGCTCAAGCGCATCTCACAACTGCAGGCCGGATCGCCCATCAGCCAGCCATCAGAGTTTGCAGTATCGCTTTCTGCAGATGCATCCGGTTCTCTGCCTGATCCAGCACTACGGACTGCGGACCATCAATTATCTCATCAGTGATTTCTTCGCCCCTGTGTGCGGGAAGGCAATGCATCACCATCGCATCTGGCTTGGCCAAGGCCACTAGCTCACTGTTGACCTGGTATGGACGAAAAATCGGAATACGAGTGTCTCGCTCGTCTTCCTCACCCATACTTGCCCAGACATCTGTGTAGATGATATCCGCTCCATGCACTGCCGAGTGTGGGTCAGCGTCGAGTATCACTTCGCCGCCTGTTCCTTGAGCGAACCGTGTCGCTTTCCTCACCACTTCTTCGTCCGGCTCATAGCCCGGCGGGGTCGATACCCTGATCTCCATGCCTACCTTGCTTGCTGCGAAGAGAAGCGAATGCGCGACGTTGTTCCCATCACCGACATAGGCCAAGATCAAACCTTTCAAGGTGTCCATCTTCTCGCAGATGGTGAAGAGGTCACTCAGCCCTTGACAAGGATGCACATAGTCCGACAACCCGTTAATGACTGGTATAGAGGCGTAACTTGCGAGGCCTTCCACATTGCTGTGGCCAAAGACTCGAGCCATGATGCCCTGCACATACCTGCTCAAGACACGGGCGACATCTGCCACACTCTCGCGTTGACCCAGCTGGATCTCCTGAGGCGAGAGATACATGCTCGAGCCTCCCAGATGCGACATCCCCATCTCGAAGGAAACCCGCGTTCGCAAGGACGGCCTCTGGAAGACCAGGGCCAGTGTCTTAGCAGCGAGAACTGGCTTGTTGCCTCCTTGTGTCCATTGCTTCTTCAGATCTGCGGCCAGACTCAGCAGCCGCGCAATCTCCTCCGTAGAAAGGTCCGCAATGGTAATGAGATCTTGCACCGTCGTCTCCCTCTCCTCCATAGTATACCATAACACGTCCCTCAGAAAAAGGTCTCAGCGGCTGATCACGCTGTTTGCCAGCGTTCCTATCCCTTCAATCTCCACTTCTACTCTGTCGCCGGGCTTCAGTTCACCAACCCCTGCTGGGGTGCCGGTAAGGAGGACGTCTCCCGGCTCGAGGGTCATTGCGGCAGAGACATGGCTGATCAACTCTTCTACAGGAAAGATCATCTCCTTCGTCGAACTTTCCTGACGCAAGTTGCCATTGAGCCGAGTGCGGATGGCCAGATCGCAGGGATCCAGATCTGTGGAGATGACGGGCCCGAGGGGACAGAAGGTATCAAAGCCCTTGGCCCGAGACCATTGACCGTCTCGCCTCTGCAGGTCGCGAGCTGTCACATCGTTGGCGCAGGTGTAGCCCATCACGTGGTCCAGAGCTGCGCTGGGAGACACGCCCCTGGCGCTCCGTCCTATTACCACCGCCAACTCTCCCTCATAATCCACCCTGTTCGACAGGCCTGTGGGGTAGACTATTGCTTCGCCATGAGCCAGGACGGCACTGGGAGGTTTGAGGAAGAACAATGGTTCTGGGGGGACGCTGGCTCCCACCTCTTCGGCATGGGACAGGTAGTTGAGTCCCACAGCCACGATTTTTGTCGGAGTACAAGGGCTCAAGAAGCTCACTCCAGCCAAACTGGTGACCTCGGTCCCTTGCGCCCATTCGCCAAAGGGGTCTCCCTCTAACCAATAGAGCCGATCATCCTTAAACCGAGCCCACCGTATCTCGCCGGCCCAACGCAACCTGCCCAGTCTCATGCGCTCCCTGCCCAAGCACCGCCAGAGCCCCCAACGGCGTCGCACACAGTCACATCAATCCAACAAAGCCACCAGGGCGGTTAATCCGCGATGGGTGGTTGTCGAACGACCCGGGAGCCCCTACTGGAGGTGCCTCTCGGCTTCGGCTCTTGGAGTCCCAGCTGCTCCCGCTTCTCTCCTCACTCACTCCAAAGTCCCATCGCCGCTGACATGCCGCACCTCGATGCGTCTCTCCAAGAATGCTTCAGAGATGAGGAAGTCACGATGGCGCCAAGCGGTGATGTCAGCCGCTTGTCCTGCGGGCTCAACAAAGTCCAAGAGACAGCTGGGAGTGGAACGCCGCCAGCGATCAGTGCGGAATCACTTGCATGTCCGCCATCATTATATCACCCTCCCAGCCTTGCGCCAACGAGACCGGCCCCTGCCGCAAAGCGAGGCAACGTCTGGCCAACGCTTGGTACTTGCCTTATAATCGTCCCTGTCACTCTGCGGTTGAATGGCCGCTGTTACAGACATGCCGGGGCGAGGGACCACCGTCACGCTAGGCTGATGGCGGACCCGAGCCTCAGACGCCGCAGAGACAATGGCCGTCAAAAGTCCGGACAGCAGGCTGCTTTACCAGCTGCGACACCAGAAGTGTTTCGAGGATCGTAGAACTTGTCGACGAGGTATCACGTCTCACTCCCCGTCTTCGAGGGTCCCCTCGACCTGTTGCTGCATCTCATCGAAGGGCGAGAACTGGATATCACCAAGGTTTCTCTGGCTGCGGTGACGGACCAATATCTCGAATACATCGGCACGCTGGAGAAACTGGAGGCCGAGAAGCTGGCCGATTTCCTAGTCATCGCCGCCAAGCTCATCCTGATCAAGTCCCGCATGCTTCTCCCCCAGCCGCCGGAGGTGGCACACGAGGATGAAGAGGAAGACGTAGGTGACGAGCTGGTGAGACGTCTCATCGAGTACCGCAGGTTCAGAATCGCGGCCGAGGAACTCAAAGCCAGGGAGGAACAAGGTCTGAGGGCCTATGCCCGTCTCCTGCCGCTACCAGAGTTGGAGAAGAGCTTCCGTCTGGAAGGGGTGACCCTGGATGCTTTGTTGGAGGCGGTTCAACAAGCGATGCTCGCCCAGCCCGTGTCATCGGCGAATGAAGTGGTGACCCCTCTTAACATCTCCCTCCCCGAGAAGATCGCCCAGTTGGAGGGCCTAGTGGCTGAGGAGCGCCGCTTCAGTCTCAACCAGCTGCTAGGACGGGCCACATCTCGTATGGAGATTATCGTCATCTTCTTGGCTTTGCTGCAGCTAATCAAGAGACGCAAAGCATTCGTGGAACAAAAAGAGTTGTTCGGCGAAATCATGGTGAGTGCGCCTGGTCAGACACTCGAAGAGTGACATCAAGAGACGATGGTGGGGGGGGCCTTTGTCAGCTGCAGATAGACTACTATTGAGCCGCCGACATTCCGCGTACGACCGACCAGCGCTCGAATCTCTTTGCAGCCGTTGTCTGTTCCCTAGAAGCGCGGGAGCTCGGTCAATACCAGGTCGAGGGCCTCCTCGTCCGAGCCCAACACAAGCAGCACTTCCTCGCCGTCCCGACTCAGGTACGTTGCCTGACCTTCAGTGCGCCACAGCCCCCGCGCTGGATCGTCCATCAGACTAGGACCCGCCCCGGCCCGCTGCATGAAAGTGGCATATGCGGACAAGAACTCCTCGGCGTCGTCCCTGCTGTCCCAGCTCATGCGGAGGAGCAGGAGGTATCTGCCATGGTCGTCGTTGGCCAAGAAGACGACTTGGTCCCCTTCCCATCCCTCGGCTGCCATCAGCGCTTCCTCGCTCCCGAGCTCCCTCTCCAGGTAGATGCGGATGAAGAGTTCACCAAAGACATCTCGTCTCAGCTCCGACCATCCAACACCCAGTGCACCAAGCAGATCACCCACGTCAGGGATCTGACCCGCCTCACCGGCCAGGTACTTGTCGGGGTGCATGATTTGCTCGGTGGTCTGGGGCGGATCGCGAAAGGCCTGATTGAGCAGATCCCAGCTGCCCTGCTCCGCCAGCGCGGCAACGAAAAGGAGCCCTTGATCATACGGGAACGACGCCGTCTCACGGATGACACCGGGCGCGTGTTCGTACTCGCCGTGCTCCACTTCTCGGATAGCCTCTAACAGAGCAGCACGATCGAATTGCACCTGGAACAGGTACTGGAATGCGTACTCCATCATCACCAGGGTCGCATCTCCCTCGATGAGACCTTCCAGGGCCAAGAGCGAATCGGTGGTCTGGGCCTGTCCCTGAAGTGAGTCCAGATCGAAGTGCTGATCTTGCAGAGCGTGTGTGAATTCGTGGGCAAAGGTGAGTTCCAGCCACAGGTCACTGGTATAGCGATCGAGGACCAGATAGATGTCCTCTGTCCCGCTGTCGTAAAGACCGGCCAAGTACTCCCGCTGCATTTCGATCTGATCCTCGACCAGATCATACCCCGCATCTATCAAGCCCAGCACTCGGTATATTCTCCCAGTAATCTCTGTCTGTTCCAGGTATTCCTCGCGGCGGTACAAATCGGTCAGGTACTCTTCCAGACGATAGCGGGTCAACGTCTGTCTTCGGGTCTCGCGCAGAGGCTGAAGTCCCCTCAGTTCGCCGACTCTTGCCTCGATCTCATCATATGCCCCCTCATTGATGATTGGAAATCCAGGAATCCGCGCATCCGGAACGACCAGCGTATTCGTCGGCACTGGGCTTCGGGTGGCGGTGGCAGTAGAGGTCGGTGGCAGCGTAGACTGAGGCACCGGAGTGGCTGTCTCCGTCGGGAGCTGGGCTATCACGCTGGCCGGCCCGACCGGCGAGGACGGCGCAGTCAGCATAGTTGCGCCCATCATCAGCGCCACCGCAGAGATGGAAAAAGCGACGACGGCCAGCAGCGCTACGCCTACGTAGAGCGGCCAGTTGCGATGGGCGCCGCCAGGCGCACCCTCAACCTGTTGTGAAGGCGTCTCTCGCTCCACCTCAGCCGAGGTGATTTCAGGAGATGCTTCCGCCGCCAACATTGCTGGTGCTGGCTCGTCCGCCGGCGCGGTGTCGGCCAGCAGCAACTCTAGCCCCTTCGAAGCAAGTTCGTTCTGCGGGTTGATGGCCACCACTCTCTTCAGACACTCGATTCTCTCTTCCTCAGGTAGCACAGCGCTGATCCACAACCACGCCTTCTCGTTCTCTGGCTCTAGGGTGATCGCCCGAGACAGCAGTTTCAGTGCGTCCTGCGATCTTCCGTCCTTGACTGCCTGTATCCCCTGCCTGAGCAGCCTCTCAGCCTCTGATGCCGCTGCCATTGTCACCCTCTGGATGTGGTCTTAAGAAGAAGGAATCCTCCATAGCGCCCCCGATGCGCTGTCCTCAAAGGGACCTTATAGCGTACTCAAGCGGGCTTGTCAGCGGTTTCGGCGCGGCGTGCCCTCTACCCCGATGATGGCACGCAACTTTGCCTTCCCAAACCTTAAATTTCGCCTTGGACCGTGGGATGGCACCCTTTTGCTATTGCCAAGTGGTGAATTATAGTGTATAATTGTGGGAAAATGTGGGGCGAAGTGGGACAGCTGGGCTGATAATAGCTCAGCAACCGGGCCAAAGTGGGGCAGCGTAGCACAAATGTTCCTTGGCGAATATGTCCACAACATTGATAGCAAGGGAAGGCTGACCCTTCCAGCTAAGTACAGGGCGGACCTCGCAAAGGGTGTGGTAATCACCCGCGGAGTGGAACGCTGTCTCCTGGTCTTCCCTGCGGACGCGTGGGAAAACCTCGCCAACGACATCACCAGCCTACCCTTCACGCGGAAAGACGCCCGCATCTTCAATCGCTTCTTCTTTGGCGGCGCCAGTGAGTGCGTTCCAGACAAACAGGGCCGCGTCCTTCTGCCACCCAACTTGCGCACATATGCAAACCTTGACGGTGAGACAGTGATCGTTTGCCTCGACCAGCATATGGAGATATGGAACCCTCAACAATGGCGTCAGGCTGAGAAAGACATGGAGGAGAAGATCGAAATCATTGCCGAAGGCCTTGCCGAGCTTGGCATACTATGATGATCGATCCGCATATTCATAAGCCTGTCCTCCTGCAAGAGGTCCTGGATGGACTTGAGATCGAACCAAGCGGGATGTACATAGACTGTACCATCGGAACCGCGGGACATGCAAAGGGGATCCTGGACAGATCAGCCCCCAATGGCAGATTGCTGGGCATGGACATCGATGCCACAGCGATTCAGGTGGCGCGGCAACGACTCAAGATGTATGAGGGACGCTTCAAATTGGTCCATGAGGATTTCTCCCGGTTGAAGGAGACAGCTTCACGCGAGGGTTTCATTCCCGCTCACGGCGTGCTGTTGGACCTTGGCGTATCGTCCCTGCAATTGGAGCAGGCGGAGCGGGGTTTCTCCTTTCAACAGGAAGGCCCCCTGGACATGCGGATGGACCCCGACGGAGGGGTGACGGTAAGCCATCTGGTCAACGAACTCAAGGAATCGCAGTTGGCTGAGATACTGGCCAAGTACGGGCAGGAGCCCAAAGCCAAGGTAATAGCTCGGACCATTGTGCGAAACCGACCCATCGGGACAACCACGGAGTTGGCAAGGCTGGTGGCACGAACCATCCCGCGCCGGCGAAGACTGCATCCAGCGACGCGCACTTTTCAGGCACTGCGCATCGCAGTGAACAAAGAACTGGAAGCACTGTCCAACGTCTTGCCGCAGATACCAGAGGTCCTGGGCGTAGGCGGGCGGCTGGCGGTGATCAGCTTCCACTCTCTGGAGGATCGCCTGGTGAAAACCTTCATGGTCCGAGAGTCGAGAGATTGCATCTGCCCTCCCGAGGTGCCAGTCTGCACCTGTGACCATCGTGCCACTCTGAGGATTTTGACCAGGAAGCCGATTCGCCCGTCGTCGGAGGAGATCGAGGCCAACCCCCGGTCTCGGAGCGCCAAGCTGAGAGTAGCCCTTCGTCTCTAATCGAGGAGCCCACTGCCATGAAGAGGGAGCCTGTGTATCTTCCCAGGATTCACCGCAACCGCCAAGCCGATGGGCGGCCTTCCTGGCCCTTCACTGGGAAGACTATGGGAATTCTCGTCCTCCTCCTCGTGCTGGGCAGTCTGGTAGGTTCTTTCTACCTAAACCAGGCGAGTCACACTGCGGCGGCTGGGATGGAGGTTGTGCGCCTCACCAGGGAGAGGGAGCGCTGGCGACAGGACAATGCGGAGCTGCGCAAGCTGATATGTGAGATGGAGGCCTTGTCCAACGTGAAAAGGAGGGCCAAAGAGCTTGGGTTTGTCGAGGCCGAAGCCGTGGAATACCTCACGGTTCAGAATCTCCCCATGGAGCGCCCGGAGCAAAAGGCTCCACCTCCCAGCAGCAGGGAGCAGGCAAGCCGGAACGAGCTAGCTTCAGATGAGGTGGCGTGGTGGGAGGAGCTGATGCTCCAGTTTGAATCTTGGATGGACGTGCGACGCTAAATCAGCACCCACGTTACTGACGGGCACCAGAATGTTTCGCCATGAAGGGTCAACTGGTTGCCTTGGGGGCGCAAGTTGGAGGCCACATCATCCTGATGATAGGCAGTGAATGGCAAGGGCGCGGATCAAGAAGGAGACTTATCGTCTTGTGGTTGGGCACAGTCGTGGGTGTGCTGATCCTAACGGGAAGGCTGTTCTATTGGCAGGTGATGCGCCACCAAGACCTAAAGGAAGTCGGACGGCGGTGGCAGCTCGTGGACGTTCCGATTCCCGCCCTGCGCGGAACCATCATGGATCGTCACGGCTTCGTCCTGGCCATGGATGAGTATGAGTTCGAGATCTTCGCTACACCGAGAGACATCCACGATCCCGAGGGCTTGGCCGCTGACCTGGCTCCAGTTCTCAACAGCGATCAGGACACGCTCGTGTCCTTGCTGTCCCAGGCAAACGAGCCTTCAGTTTCTTTGCTCTGGGATGCCCCACTGCAGGTGGCGAGGGAGGTGGAGGCGATCGCGGACCAACGGGGCACGGCGGCTATTGGCATCAGTCCAGCTAGGAAGCGCGTCTACCCAGAAAAGGAGATGGCTTGTCACCTCCTGGGCTTCGTGACGTACGACCATGAGGTCGACTACGACGCGTTCTACGGAGTTGAAGAGTTCTACAGCGAAGAGCTACGGGGCCTCAGAGGTTCTTGGGGAGGCACAGGCGATGCCCTCAACCTGAGCATCAGGATCGGTTCCAGAAATGTCGTGTTGCCTCAAGACGGCCGGGACATCGTGCTGACGGTGGACCGTACCATACAGGCACTGGCAGAGGAGGCACTGCGACGAGGTCTCAGTGAATGGGGAGCGGAGGGAGGAACCGTCATCGTCATGCATCCCCGCACCGGAGCGATTCTGGCCATGGCCAGCTATCCCTGCTATGATCCCAACCCTGACCTTGATCGACAGATTAACAAGGAACTCTTCATCAATCCAGCCGTGAGCGGCAACTTTGAACCGGGCTCGGTCTTCAAGGTGGTCACGATGGCAGCAGCACTTGATGCCGGCATTGTTGGGCGATACTCCACCTACTACGATGAGGGCCGGATATACGTGGGCGGCCATGTGATCATGAATTGGGACCGTGAAGCCTACGGCGTAGTGAGTATGACGGAGTTGCTCAAATA
>CAZBJW010000140.1:6844-11668 GCA_964492135.1 uncultured Anaerolineales bacterium | reverse complement strand
ACAGTGAAGCGGTCCGCTTCCTGCGATCGAAAGGTTACAAGTTCATACACTTCCAGAGTGGCTGGGGGGCCACAGGGAGGAATTCTTATGCGGACCGAGATATCAGGTGTGGCGTGGTTACAGAATTCACGCAGGTGCTCGTCAGAACAACCGTCCTGAGGCCGCTGGCTAATCGCTTCATTCCAGATGACCGGAGGACGGTAGTGCTATGCACTTTTGAGACGCTATCGGAGGTACAACAGACTATCGAAGGGCCGCGTTTCATTTTCGCCCACATTCTCGTTCCCCATCCGCCTTTCTTGTTCGGCCCAAACGGTGAGCCGATGGATACAGACCCTGATTTTGACTCCAGGGACTGGGATCGCTACTACTTGGGCCAACTGGAGTTCGTCAACAAGAAAGTAAAGGTACTGGTTGACAAGATATTGTCAGAAGCAGAGAATCCGCCCATCATCATCCTGCAGGCGGATCACGGCTCAAGGAGCCGGCGTGCGCAGGCTGAGCCCAGTGGAAGACCGCTCATGGAGCGCATTGGAATACTTAACGCCTACTATCTGCCCGTCAACGGTGGCGAGCTGCTCTATGAAACCATCACGCCTGTGAATACTTTCCGGGTGATTTTCAACGCCTACTTCGAGACGAACTACGAGCTCCTAGAAGACCAGGTATTCTTCTCTCGCCTCAAGCGACCTTACAACTTCACCGATGCGACTGATACTCCGGTGGGAGGCTACGCCACCGACTGATGGTTTGCCGACCACGGCACGACTCCTCAAGCTACCCTCCGAAACCTCCCAGCAGCAGAACGAGTAAGGGGATGCCAGATGGCATCCCCCGTTGAATTGCACTGGTGACGACCCGCCGGGTCTGACGGCCACGCCACGGTGGACCGGTCGGCGAGATTCTCACCTCTAAGTGGTGGATCGGTCGAGGGGGAAACGGTTACTCCACCCTCACGAACCTATCTGCAGAGGTGCCGCAGATGGGGCAGGGATCCGTCTGTGCGCCCTCGAAGGTGTTGCCGCAGACCGGGCACACATAGTAATCGACGGCTTGGACTCCCTTCCCCAGGCTGTCTAGGGCCTTCCGAAAGAGCCCCGCGTGGATTTCCTCCACTTGATTCGCGTAGTCGAAGCTGCGCTCCGCCCTCGTGAAGCCCTCCTCCTTGGCCTCAGCCACCATGCTGGGGTACATGCTCGTGAACTCATGGGTCTCGCCCCCTATCGCCTCACTGAGGTTCTCTTCGGTGGAAGCGACGCCCACCATGACCTTCAAGTGGGAGTGGGCGTGGACAGTCTCCGCCTCGGCCGCGGCACGGAACAGCTTCGCCACCTGGGGATAGCCCTCTGCGTCCGCTTGCTTGGCAAAGGCCAGGTATCTCCTGTTGGCCTGAGACTCGCCTGCAAACGCTTCTCTTAGATTCTCCAAGGTCTTGGATCCTTCGAGTTCAGACATTTCAGCCTCCTTTTGCGGCCGTGGTGTGTCTATACAAGAAACGGCTAATTGTTTCACCTGGCAACGATTAAACCTCAGTGGGAGGAGACGGTCAACCCGCGCCAGGACCTCGGTACCATCTCTAAGTGCTGCGGCATCCCTGCACGCTCACGCGGCGACCTCTGGCTACCTCTGCCGCTTTGTGCAATCCTATCTGTCCGAGACTGCGCCGGTCTTGCGTTTCAAGCCCTCATATGTACAATCAGAGAATCAGCGCAAGGGAGGGAGATCTCAATGCACATCGATGATTCCTTGATCCGAAACCTGATTATGAGAGAAGACAGTGTCCTGGTTGTCATCGACGTTCAAGAGAAGCTGATGCCCGCCATCAGCGACAGCGAGACGGTAATTGACAACATCGTCCGCCTTCTCAAGTTTTCCAAGATCATCGGACTGCCCATCATTCTCACCGAGCAGCAGAAGCTAGGTGCGACGGTCTCAGAGGTCAAGGGCGAGATACCAGATGTACACCCCATCAGCAAACTGGCCTTCGATTGCTTTTGCCAGCCGGAGTTTGAGGCCGCAGTGCGAAAGACCGGCCGAGCCACGCTGATCCTCACCGGAGTGGAGAACCACGTCTGCGTCGCACAGAGCGCTCTCCATGCCATGCCCCGTTACGCAGTTCACGTGGTGAGCGATGCTGTGGGGTCACGGACCGAGGACAACTGGCGCATCGGCCTGCAGAGGATGCGGCAGGCCGGTGCCGTGATCACGTCCACTGAGATGCTGATCTTCGAGCTGCTCCAGCAGGCCGGAACCGACGAGTTCAGGGCTACACTCCCGCTCGTGAAATGAGTTCCCCGTCCGACGGCCGGAGGTGCCAATGCTGCTCACCCAGGACAGCGAACTCGACAAGGGTTGCGAAGCCGGGCGCGAGCCCAGTTCACGGCACCGAACAATGGGTACAAAAGGGTCGACCTCACCCCCTTCATCACACACCCCTTGCGCCTGGGGCACTTCCAGGAGGCGTTTCTGCTGTGGCACTCCGAGACTAGGTGCCGGTCCGTTAAGGCGATGTTTGAGTTCGACGCGGCCGTCGATTGATCCCACGGTGGAACTCGGCTGCCGCTCTCGCCCTAAGAAAGCAGCAGGACCCGCGAAGCCTATCTAGCCCAGGGCAGGACGAAATGCCTTCCCCTCCCCCCTGATCGCCCCGGCCCTCCACTCATACTTGAGGTTGGCACAGCCCCCAGCACAGGTATTCCGACGTGTCGCTCCACGTCCTCCGACGACCTCAACACGTCAGATTCAAGATAGTCCAGGCCGAAGGCCAGCAGCAGCCCAATGAGAATTCCCAACACGGCCCCCGCCAGAGCTAGCGTCTTGGTCTTGGGCCAGTGCACCCAACCATACCTGGCGTCCTCCAGTATGCGTATCTGAACGCGGTCCGCGCGGTCTATGTCCAGTATCTGCGCCGCGTGAAAGGCCACATAGTCGTGGGCAAACGTGCTGGCGACATCGCGAGCCTCTTCCGGGCTGGCCCTGTCCACATCTATCTGGATCAAGAAGTCCTCCGGTATAGGAGCGACGTTCACATCAGCCAGCAGCTTGTCGGTCGTGATGTCAAGCTGCAGCTCGTCTATCACCTGCTGGGCCATGTTGGTGGTGTGGATCTGGTTGGCGAACTGCCTCAGCAGTTGTTCTGCAGCCAGGATAAGCCCGTACTCGTACCTGGCAGGGATCACCTGCAACACAGCCGTGGAACGATAGATGGGCGGACGCACCTCACTGAACACGACTGCGCTGGTCACGGCGACCACACAGGCCAGCGCAATGATCCACCACTTGCCCTTCAGTACTCTGGCATATTGCTTCAGTTCCATTCTTGCCTCCCGGCGACAAAAACGGGCTCAGCGCGGGAAGGCCGCGCTCCCGGCCCTCGTCGCCCTGTCCGCTATTCTACCACAGCTCGCGCGTCTGACCAAAGCGTGCGCGAACTCGTTGGCACCATGATCCATAGCCTGTGGTGATCCTCTGGGTTGAAGATGTGGTACAGTCCTTCGATAAGCACAGATTCACAATCGCACAGGGGTGCCTACTTGACAAACAATCAATCTTGGTGTATCATTTGGGAAAGATTATCATTTGCAAACAAGTTCCCAGTCTTCAACGGCATAGTTTGTGCGTCGGGTTATCGTCTCTTGCCCGCTGCAGGTTGTGGCAAGGGAGGAATGGGGGTCATGGAGAGCACTGATCGTTGTCGCTATGCAAGCGCATGATCGGTGCTTCTCTCTTGCCAAGACGAGTACAGTTCCGGCGGCGATGAACTGAGGGTTGTAGGATGGTCACTTGGCCCTCACGGAGCCAATAGTGAAACCGGCCGGAGATTCAGCCGGTTTTTTTCTTTGTTGCGTTGCGAGTAGAAGTTGGTTTCGGCCGGATGCCGCCGACCGAGACCGTGCATTCGGGGCGCGCAGCACCCTTTGTGCGTTTTCCATTCTAGCACAGCGACTCGCACCGGGCAACACACCGAGCCCGAACGTGCTTTGAAGGGGGTGGCGAGCATGTAAGGCAAACCCGTCTGCCCAAGAGCTGCAGAACCATCCACCAACCCGGGCGATAGGTGTCCTGCCAGCAGTCACACGATGCCTCGGCAGGGTTGCACAACGCTCGCTCCACGGCACAGACTCCTTGGGGGTCCAGCCCAGACGGTCGGTGACCCGTTCACTCTCAGAGCGCCTTGCCCCATATCCGCGATTCGCAGTCGCGACCGGGATGTGGCAGGTTTGGCAAAGGGAGGTGACTATGCAGTGTCAAACATAGAGTCAGGGCATCCCTGAACTTCGCCGGGCATGTAGAATCCGCGTGAAGCACTTTGCACTGGGGAGAGTGACCGCCAGACGCAAACGCTGGCCATTAAAGCAAGGAGGTAATCAACGATGGAGATCTTAACTCTGAAAGTAAGGCTTACCGTGCTCTGGCTGATCTCAGCGGTGATCATGTCAGCCTCAATGTCGATCTTCTTCTTGGAGCCCGGGTCGATAGAAGAAGTCATGGCGGGCCGGATGGAGGGCCTTGCGATCAACTCGGCGTCGCTGCTCTTCATGGCGCTCTTCTGGCTGATTCCCCTGGCCATGGCTTTCATCACCATGACCGTTAGGGACTCCGCAAACCGCTGGACCAACGTCGTCATGGGATTGGTCCTTGCGGTTTTCTACGTCTTCCATCTGCTGGGACATATCGTACAGGGGAACCTGCCCGTTGAGGCCCTCGTGTTCTGTCTGTTAACCATCCTGGTCCCAGCCGCGATCGTCTGGTACGCCTGGAGGTGGCCCAAGCCGACAGTGTGAGCCGCTGATTCGCAAGAATCAGACCAGTCTCGAGAGCGGC
>CAZBJW010000140.1:788-6744 GCA_964492135.1 uncultured Anaerolineales bacterium | reverse complement strand
AAGCCGACAGTGTGAGCCGCTGATTCGCAAGAATCAGACCAGTCTCGAGAGCGGCGGACAAACGGTTCGCCAACTCGGCAGATATGATGTCGCGACCCCCAAGAGGAGTCACCTTCACACGGCCTGAGTTGTCAAGAGGGGTCAGACTCTATAGAGCAACGGAGGCGTCGGCCCTGGACCGCCCACTCTCCGTCGTGATGGACAAAGACCCTTGAGGATGATTGCCAGTGACAGAAGAGCGTGGGCTTCGGATCTCACGGCACCAGACGGGGCGGACATCGATGGCAAGCGTGGCCGAATCAATGGGAATATCCGGTGAACGCTGGCCTGTACGAAGTGATGAAAGGAGACGCTGGGATGGCTAGAGTCGAAGCAAGTGTCGTGATCAACCGACCCGTTGACGATGTGTTTGCCTATGTGACCGACGTAACCAATTGGCCGCAGTGGACCGGGTTCCCGGAAGTGGAGCAGACTTCCGAGGGCCCGGTGGGTGTGGGTACGACGTTCCGAGGACTGAGCGAGTTCATGGGACGGCGCGACGAGTGGACCTCAGAGGTCACGGCCTACGAACCGAGCAAGAGAGTGGAGCAGAAGATCATCTGGGGCCCTATGTCGATGGAGCAGACCCTGAGCTTCGACCCTGTTGAGGGCGGAACCAGGTACACCCAAGTCGGTGAAGGGGAGACAGCGGGCGTCTTCAAAGTGGCCGGGCCGATTGTGAACCGCGCGATGCGGAAACAACTGGAAGGCAGTCTCGCCAAACTGAAGGAGATCCTGGAAGCCGGGCCTGGTAAAGCAGTCGGCTGAATACCGGCGAAGCAGGGCATTCAGGTCCTACCGGTCAGCCTGTCGGACCAGACCCGGCACGCCATGGTACAGGCAAACAGTACGAGAGCACACTCCACTCGTAGCGGTGTGACGGCAAACTGCCCGCGATGCTGCGCTTCTATGTTCCAGGGTTCGTCGCGCCCTTGGACACGTTCCTCATCGCTGCCGCGGCCTCGTTATGTGGCTGCTACGTTCCGCCGACGTGCAAAAGGGCCGTCCCGCAAAGGGACGGCCCTTGCAGTAGCTGAGTTGTTGCGCTTACCCTCTCGTCCTCCACAGGATGGTAGCCTAGGCTGCCAGACCCATCAGGCCAGATGGAGCAGGTATCATGGCCGCCAGCCTGCAGCGGTGCGTCTGGCAGGAGTATGCGACGGCACCACCTCTAGAATATCACCATTCCAGGCTCCAGAGACTGCGCGAATGCGATCGAAGGCCTCAAACAGGGCTGTTGCCCTCCACCCGGCACCATGCTAGTCTTGCATTGCCTTGGCAAACTTGGCGGCAGACACGGACAACTGATTGCGTCCGCCACAGGCTCAGTCCAGCCAGGAATACTCGAATGTTCCACTGTTGGCTGAGGCTCTCGCAAGCCACTGGGTTCGACCTGCTGCTCTGAAGTGAGGTTCACCAGATACTTCTGGTCCTGCTCGAAGGTCAGCTTCAGCTGAGGTGCCCTATGCACCGCTTCGCTCAGGTACCGCGTGCACCCGGGTAGGCTAGCCCAATTCCTCGAATATCAGCCAGAATCCTCGCCGTTCAAAGGGGGAATGAGCCATGGAACTCTCGGTACGCAAAGTCCGTCCACAGGATGCGGAAGGGATTGTCAAGATCCTCAATCCCATCATTGAGGCTGGGAGATTCACGGTGCTTGATGCACCACTGACCGCGGAGGAGGAAAGGGAATTCATAGCAGACCTTCCCGCCAGAGGGGTATTCCATGTAGCGGAGCGGCGCCAGCATGGCACAATCGTGGGATTCCTGAGTCTTGAGCCCTTTGCTACATCTACTCATGTGTTTGACCATGCAGCAACGATGGGAACTTACGTGGATCTCTCGCTGCGACGCCGGGGCATCGGCAAGTGTCTTGCCAGCGCAACCTTCAAAGTGGCTGAGAGAAAGGGCTTTGAAAAGGTGCTCACCTACATCCGCGCGAGGAATACGGAAGCTCTCGCCTTCTATCGTGCACTCGGTTTTCGAATTGTGGGAACTGCCCAAAGGCAAGTGAGAATCGACCATAAATACGAGGACGAGACTATCGTGGAGAAACTCCTGAGTCAGTGAAGCCTTCAAAGGCAGCGACTCGGGCCAGCACTGCCCTCACCGGCCGGTGCGTTCAGCCAAGTCTCTTACAGTCACAAGGGCCCGATCACCGTCTGCCTCGTTGCCCTTCAGGTGATCTCCGCAGACCTCTCTACCACTGTCGGTACAATGCTCTTCGCTATTGTGACAAGGGGTTGGCCTCAAGGGACTTCCTGCTATTCTAGTCGCTCTCCGTATGATAGACCTCGTCACCGAGGATGGCATAGAAATCCCCAACCCACTTGGTGAAGAACTGTGGAAAGAACTCCTCCTTGTATGCTTTCGTACCCATGTCCTTCATCCAGTCTTCCTTGCCACTGATATCCAATATCCCAATGAATCTGAACGGGGGCTTCGTTTCTTCCGGCGGGATGTCCTCCTTACCATCCCCCTTCCTCCCTCCCAACATTCTCAGAAGTGTAAGACTTCTGGTCGAGGGCAGTCCCATCAAAAGGGGACCTTTGAACTCATGGCACCATCTTATATAGTCTTCCTCCTTCATGTCGTCTCTTAAGTTGTAGAGAATAATCTGCTTAGCCATAATAGTGACCTCGTTTGTTTAAGGTTAGTCTATTAACGCATGCCCCTTCCCTGGAATTCAGTTTCATGGCTTATCTCCGCGTATGATATGTTTCGCGTCGGGGGGACAGTCCACCACACGCTTCACAGTTTAGCAATCCCTGGTATCCTGGGGGCAGCAGACCCACGGCGTGTCCCCACAGCCGCGGAAGTTCTCATTGATCGCGAGGCTGTTGACCTCATCGGGTGACAGGGATTCCACTTCCCTGGGCGAATGACAACACAGCAAAAGGAGGCATGAATCATGTTCAACCCGCTCCTGGTGAGTATGTGGCCAACACGTCGTGGCGCTCCGCGATCTCTCTGACTTTGTTCGCCATGGATGGTAACTAGCTGGGAGGCACGGTGAGATCTTCCAGAATAGTCGTCGGGCGGACCCGGGCCAAGGCCGGTGAGGCGGCCTTCTGCGCCTCTCTAAGGGCCACGGCCTCCTCCTCGCTGGACGCAACCTTTGCCTCATCGACTCCCAGACGGGGACAGTTCCCCGCTACTTGTGAAGCTTCTTCCTCCACCTCCACTTCACGCCCATCGACCTCGATTAACAGTACGGCGCCCAAGTCCAAGTGTAGACCCAGGCCTTTGAACTCCTCTACGTATTTGACGGTGGTACCATCCAACATTTCCGGAGTGGCTGGGACCAGGTGAGCAGCGATAATGCTGAGCCAGGGAACCGACACGGGAGGCAACACCAAGAACGCCGTGTGTAGCCAGCGTGTGCCGAGTGGCGTACTCGCGTTCAGCCGAAGCCAAACGACAATGGGTCCTACAACGACGAGCGTGCCCAAATCGCCCATCACTTCCTTGATCTCGAGTCCGCGCCAGACCAGGACTACAGCCGCCAGAACGCCGGGCGGACCGTCGGGCCGTCGCCATCCCCGCAGCGAGCGCGGCCACCCTCTGCAGCACCATCCCGGCCACGGAGGAAAGCCGCCTCGCCGCCGGCGCGTGCCTGGCTGTGCCTGATCGCATCACTTCGACACCGCCCAGAATAGCCCAGCCGTCCCCCGTGCCCCGGGCGTTGATGACGCAGATCTCGAGGTTTTCGTCGCGATCGGAGGAGAAGGCGACTATGCTGGTGGGCTAAGGTGAGGTGCAGGCGGAAAGAAGGGTGAGGAGCAGTGACAGTGTGGGTGCGGGCTTTGTCAATGGCGGCTCCTTTGGTGGTCGAGAGGATTGTGGCAAAGGTGGTCGGTCTTGGTGGCCAGGCAAGCAGGTGGGGGTTGGCGATCTGCGAGGCGCCGGAACACGATCCGGCGTTCTACAAAGACTCTGGGTTCGGGTGCCCCGCACCCATGAGGGGGCTCGGGGACGCAAGCATTATTCTAGTCGCCAGGCAGATAGTCGCCGCGCTCTTCGGCCAGAGATAGGGGCTTGGATACGCCGTAGGGACGGCTCAAATAGCGGCCCTGCGCCGAGCCTACGATGTCGCCGTGGTCGCAGATCAGGTTGCCGCGCAGAAATGTGCTTTTCACTCGGCCGGTCAATTCCAGACCCTCAAACGGCGTGTACCCTTGGGCAGAGGGTGAGTCTTTCGCGCGAACGACGAAGGATTCATTGGGGTCCAACAGAACCAAATCCGCATCATAGCCCTGCGCGATGTCTCCTTTGGCTAGCAGTCCATAGCGTTGGGCTGGATTCCAACACAGGAGTTCGGCTATGTGGTTGTAGGACATTCCCCGCTTGCTGCCCTCACTGAACACTCCAGAGAGCAGGTACTCAGTCCCTCCAAAGCCGGCCTTGGCCGCGAAAACATCATCAGGTTTCTCGGGGTCGAGTTTCTTCTGCAGCGGACAACAAGCATGGTCGGTCACAATCCAATCCACCTGATGATTCACCACGGCTTGCCACAGGAATTCGACATCCTCAGCGGGACGGATAGGGGGATTGACTTTGGCCAGTATGGCGGACGGGGCATCCACATCCAGCAACAGGTGGTGCACCGTCGCTTCCCGCTTGAAGTTGATGTCCGGAAAGACCTCCTGCATCATCAGGGCCGCTTCGATTGCCCTACGTGAGCTGAGATGGAGCAAGTTGATGTTCCGGCAACCGGTTTCATAGGCCAAGTAGGCAGCCGCAAAGACGGCCAAGGCCTCCGAGTGCTGCGGGCGTGAAGCGTTCCATGCGGGTAGGCCGGTCAACCCGCCGTCTTCCTCGACGGCCTTCGCATAGGCCGTCAGAATGTCAGGCGCTTCGCAGTGCAAGCTAAGGCTGATGAAGTCCTGTATCTCTGGGTTACGCTGCATCACCTTGGCCAGCTCGCGCATGATGGATTCGAAATGGGCGGTGTCGTACTTCGCGTCCGGGCCAATCATAAGATATTCATTCTGGTGGTCCGACCGGCCGTGCAGTCCGTGGCTGCCGTAGAACATGAATATCTTGAAGGAGGTAACCCCAAACTCGTGCATGAGCTTTTCCATCTCCTTAATGTGTTGCGCGCTTAGCGGTGCCAGATGATAGCCATAGTCCACCAAGAACTTGTCCTTCGAAAGTGCCAACACCTTTGGCAACAAATCCTCATAGGGGCCACCGGTGTTGAAGTAATCGTGCCCGGTACGGATGTAGTTCAGGCTGGTGGTGACACCGCCAATCGCAGCCGCTTTGGTCTCTGAAACCGCGTCCTCCACCAATGGCCGATAGATGCCGATGTGCATGTGACTGTCCACTACCCCTGGGAAGCCCAACAGTCTCTTGGCGTCAAACACCTCCTTTGCTCGTCGCGGGTCAATCTCCGGCTCAATTAGGACGAACCTGCCGTCCTTGATCCCGAGATCCAGTAAGTCCACCCTCCGGCAGTTTGGGCGGACGACGCGCACATTCTTGATGATTTTGTCAAGCGAAGGGCTGTGGGACATGTTACGCTCCTTACTGTTGCTAGTAGAGTGCCTCGGCTACGGGCGGTGAAACGCGGCAGCACGTCGTAGTTCCCAGCCTACGCGCCACCATTCGATAGGACCTGTCGAGTGGTGACGCGCATCGAGCGCAGCTTGCTTTCGTCTCCCGAGACACCCGTGATCTGGGCCCGGTCGTTGGTAATCGACGACTTCAGCGGAGTGTTCACCATCGATCCAGTCCTATTGTGCTTCTCAAGCTGGTGCCCCAATTGCTACAGCATGGGGAACCCATAGCGAGCGGGTGAGTTACGCAACCTGAGAGCGCAGTGGTAGCCAAAGGGATACTCGGCAACCTCTCCCGTCTCGACTACCACGTCATGCACCAGCCAGTCGATCCCTCTGTCACTCGCGGCCGCATG
>CAZBJW010000140.1:0-778 GCA_964492135.1 uncultured Anaerolineales bacterium | reverse complement strand
CTTGGCAGCGGACGAGTCTCATTTCGAGGTCACTTCGTTGGCTATCCTTCTCGAAGATGCCCTGGGCGGGTTGTACTGTCGTGCGTCTGGTGCCGTTAGCCATCTACAGCTTGGCATTGGCAGCGACAACCAGCTCTGCAATCACGGCGCTGCCTCGGCCTATCCGCGACGCCTTCTCCACCTAGGGGCACCCGTCCGCCGCGCTGCGCACCCGCCCCCAAGCCTATCGACGCACATCAGCCTCCTCCAAGCACTATGATATCCGCTTGCTCATGCGCAGGTTGAGATCCGCCCAGCAACGTGCGCCCTTTCTGCCGTCAGTGCCACTGGGGTACGCCCCGCGCCGCGTGCTGCCCAGCGATCTTGCCCCAACCCAGAGCCGTGAGCAGGCCATTGCCGGACAGGTAACCATCACCCCCGCTGCCCGAGACGCCCACCGCGACACCACCCCCGGCGTAGAGGTTGGGAACAGGTACACCATCCCTCCTGAGCACCTGGGCCTTGTTGTTGATCATCAGACCCCCTTGAGTGTGGAACAACGCTCCAGTCACCTGAGCTCCATAGTACGGGGGACGCAGTGGTTGGCCAAAGTCGTGGCGGCCGAACTCGTCTACCCCCGCGCCAATGGCGCGGTGGTAATCCTCAACGGTCTTCAACAGGTTGAGGGCGTTGATGCGCAGTCTTTCTGCTAGTTCCTCCAATGTATTAGCCCGTTTGATGGCCCCTGCGTCCACGCACTCCCGGAAGTCCTCGAAGCTCTCCACAGACAGGTAAATGC
>CAZBJW010000139.1:10098-11715 GCA_964492135.1 uncultured Anaerolineales bacterium | reverse complement strand
GGAAGGTGAGGGTGCCCTGGGCGCGACTGATAGTCACTACCTTGTCTTCCATGGGCTGTCGCATGACCTCCAGGACGCGGGTTCCGAACTCGGGCACCTCGTCCAGGAACAACACGCCGTGATGGGCGAGGCTTATCTCCCCTGGTCTGGGCCACTGGCCTCCACCCACCAGCCCGGCGTGACTGATGGTGTGGTGCGGAGCGCGGAAGGGGCGATGGCGGATGAGAGGGGTCTCAGGCGGCAGAAGGCCCGAGACGCTGTAGATCTTGGTGACGTCCAGGGCTTCGTCGATGCTCATGCTGGGGAGGATAGAGGGCATGGCCCGGGCTAAGAGGGTCTTACCGGCGCCGGGCGGGCCGGTCATCAGCACGTTGTGGCTGCCAGCGGCCGCCACCTCCAAAGCTCTCTTGACGTGTTCCTGTCCCTTGACGTGGGCCATATCGGTAACGTACTTGGGAGCGCCCTCGTCTTCGATGTCGAAGTCCGGTTGATAGGGCTGCATCTCCTCCAGGCCCTGGAGTTGCATGGCCAGCTGGCCCAGGCTCTCGACGGGAAAAATCTCTAGCCCTCGCAAGAGGGATGCTTCCGGAGCGTCGACGGCTGGAACGAAAACGCGCTCGAAACCCTCGTCTTTGGCCACGCTGACCATGGGGAGGATGCCATCGGTGTGGCGTACGGTGCCGTCCAGGGAGAGCTCACCGATGAAGAGCGAGTCGGAAACGTCGGCCCAGACCTGGTCGTTGGCCATGATAATGCCCAAGGCGATGGGCAGGTCGTAGGCGGGTCCTTCTTTGCGGAGATCGGCGGGGGCCAGGTTGACGGTGAGGCGGGTGTCCGGGAAAGCCAGGCCCGAGTTCTTGATGGCTGCGCGGACGCGTTCGCGCGATTCTTGGACGGCGGTATCGGGGAGGCCGACGACGGTGAACCTGGGCAGCCCCCTGGAGATGTCCACTTCGACCTGGACGATGGCTCCTTCCAGCCCAATGACGGCGCAACTGAAGACCTTGGCCAGCATGTTGGCTCCTCCCTTGGAGTCAACAGGAGTCTAACATACTGCGAGGTGGAGAGCAAGGGCCTCGTTTCATCAGGAGGCATTCTTCGTCAAATCAGGCAAGGCATCACAGTCGTGCTTAGCGACGCAGTAGCACTGGCAGCAACGGGCCGTATCCCAGCCCCCAAAGGAAGTTCTGCACGGTCCAGGCCAATAGCGCCCCTCTCTTGAGGATGGTGCGCACGATCAGTCCTGCGATGGTGAATAGGACAGCCAGCCCGGCACCCAACCCCAGATAGATCTGGGGCGCTGTATGAGACCGAGTGCTGGCCAGCCAGGCGTATACGAAAGCAGCTACCAACCCGAAGATGAAGCAACCGACAAAGAACACCAACACCATGAGTATCCTGGCTGGCGCTTCCTTGACCGGTGACGGATACGATTCAACTAGTTCTCGGACGCGCCAGAAAGCCACCGCCCCTGATAACACGGAAAGCAGTACGATGACCACTCGAGCCGCCATGATGTTCATAGAAGTGTCCTCTGCGTCTTGATTCTAGCAGGATCATTCTATGATGCTCTGCCGAGGCCGTGCAAGCGAAGGATACCGGCTTTGATGCGGGGGC
>CAZBJW010000139.1:372-9998 GCA_964492135.1 uncultured Anaerolineales bacterium | reverse complement strand
GGGAAGGTGAGGGTGCCCTGGGCGTGGCCGATCTGGGTATGTGATTCCGCATTTGGTGCTCAGCCAAACTTACACAAAGAACCCCACAACTCGCTGCGGGGTTCTTCGGGCTTCTGCGCGTAATGGGGCCTCAGAGTCTGGCAATCTGCTGAGCCTTTCTAATAGCCTCATCCTGTGCTGGATAGTCGACCGAGAGCCAGCTAGCCGATGGCGGATTGTCGACAAGCCATTTGACAGTATTCTCCATAGCCTCGGTTATCGGTACCAGGTCATGGTAGCCCAACTCAGCCCTGATCTTGGTCAGATCGAGGAGCAAGTGCGGCTCGATATCATAGGGATCACACGAGTAGGGGAGTCCCTGCGATTGCGGCGCAGGTGGCATCAGTTCTCTCGGCACCGGGATGATCTCCCAGCTGTGCGCCATGATCTCCCCAACCATCTCCACGATCTGCCTGAGGCTCAGTGTAACAACATCAGCCGCGTTGTAGACTTGACCGCGAGCCGCCTGGTTCTCCACGGCCAGCACCACACCGTGGGCCATGTTCTCAAAGTACCCTCGGGAAACCAGGGCTTCCCCTCCTGCGGGGACGGGAATCTGTCTGCGTCCGTCCAATGCTTGCTTGACGTAGTACCATTCACGCGGCGTGGTGTCTCTGGGGCCATAGAGGGCTGGCCAGCGCAGCATGGTGACCGGGAAATCTCCCCTCTCGTGGGCCTCCAAAGCCTCTGCCTCAACCAGGATTTTGTCGTATCTCAGCTCCTCACCATAAAGATGCAGCTGTTTCCTCTGAGGCGCATCCTCGGGGATGGGAACCGGCTGACAGCTGGGGACGTGCTTCCAGGCAGCCTCAAACGCTTCGTAGACCTCAAAGCTGCCGATGCAGATGTAGCGCTCAATCCGCCCACTGAAGGCTTCGACAACCGCTTGTACGTCCGCATCGTCACCGGCCATCATGTCGATGACAACGTCAGCCTCGATACCGGCCATCTGCTCCTTGAAGTGCGCATAGTCACGCCTGTCTCCGTGAAGGTGCTCGGCTCCATCGGAGAAGGAGATATTGTGCTGCCCCCGGTGGTAACAGACAACTGAATGGCCTCTCTGCAAGAGTTCCTCAACGAGATAGGGCCCACACCGGCGGGTCCCTCCGATAATCAATATCCGCATTATCCGCCTTCTCTTTCTGTCGCAGGTAACCTCACTTGACCACGAGTAGCTCGATGAGGCCGTCCAGAGTTGGAGCGGTTTCCAACGAGTCAACGAGCTCCATCACCTTGGTGGCGCGTGCCTTGGGAAGTATGTCTTCAGTGAACTTGATGAATTTCTGCTGCACGTCCGTTGGGCTCATGGGGTTGCCGGGATCACCCTTGGGGCTTTTCACTATCGACACATACCTGCTGCCATCCTGCGTAAGAACCTCTACCTCCGCGGGCCACGGTGGTTGGGCAAGGGACTTCTCTTGATGCATTCTGTCATACTCGGGGGTCGTCCTGAGCTCAACCCTGTTCATCAGATGCCCGAATGCGGGATCGCGCACCTTGTCCTCCCAGGCAATTGGCAAGTCCACTCTGCCGTCGCTCAGCACGGCTGCCACTTGATAGGCGTGGCTGAAGATGGCGTTGACGTGGGACTTGATATCGTAATTGAGCCTGCTTGCTGAGGAGGTGTTCGTGGTCACGACCGCTTTTTCGACCTCTTGAGCGGTAATCGCGTGCTCCCTAACCAGATTCAGGGCCGCTTCAATGGAGCCGTGGAGGTAGCGGCAGGCCGGGTACGGTTTGAAGTAGCACTCGGTGATCCTGTACTCCTTACCCAAACTGGCGCTACCCTTCGGTTCAGCTCCAAGGGCCTTGAAGATCCCTCTTTCCCCTTCTAGTATGTCCGTCGAGCCAAGGATGCCCTTCTGGGCCATGAGAGCGGAGAAGAGAGCGCGCCGGGACTCGTGCCCCGCGCAAAGATCCTTCTCATGACCGCCACTCAGAACGTACTGTGCCCCTGCCAGTTGCAGGGAGCAGGCTAGCCCCATTGCGCCGGCCAGCTGGTCCTCATCCAGATCCAAGAGCTTAGCGGCGGGAGCCACTCCGGCAAGCGTGCCCAGGATGACGAAGTAGGGAAGTCTGACCGAGGCCGGCTCCACGTCCGCGAACAGGGCATAGGCCAGATGGATGTAGACTTCATATCCGAGGGCAACGGCTGTCAGGAACTCGGAGCCGGAGGCCCCCACGCGCTCCGCCGTGGCAAGCGCCACGGGGACCAGCCGGTCGTTGATGTGCCCTCCCATGAAGTGCCCATCGCTGGAGTCGAGGAAGTTGGCCATGACGCTGTTCACCATGGCCGCATCCGGAGCCGCCAGCTTGCGTCCGTCTCCCAAGATTGTAGCTTCCTCTGTTCCTCCCATCTCCGTCGAGAGCTCAATGAGCTTCCTAACCAGCCTGTGCCCGGTGCCATAGGCGCCCAAGCTGATCCCCAGTGCGTCAAGGATGTGGAGCTTCGCCTCGCCTGTGGCCTCCAGGGGCAAGTCCTCGAATCCAGTTGCCATGATGTACTCTGCAATCGAGCGTGTATATCTTCCTTCTGCGTTCAAGGCTCCCTCCCTCAGGCATCAGCAGAACGGCTTCCTGTCCGCGTAGGGCTATCCTACGACCTCCTCGATAACTCTCAGGGCATTACCGCTGACGATCTTCTCTATCTCTTCGTCACTGTATCCCCTGGAAACCAGTCCACGGACGATATTCCTCCATTCCAGGGGGGATTCGATACCATACATGAAGTCAGCAGCCAGGATTATGCCCGCGTTCTCAAGATCGACGGACTTCGAAGCAGCGAGTTTGCGGTGGAACGCCACCTGGTCGTGGAAGGTGTTGTCCAGGCCGATGACGACGTGGTCTATCCCTACAAGCCCCACCACATAGTCGATGTGGTTGAGCATATCGTCGATGCCTTGCTCGGGCTCGCAGGAGAGTTGATTTGGGATGGCCGAAATGCCGATCAGTCCGCCCTTCGCGGCCACTGCACGGAGTTGCTCATCCGCTTTCAAGCGGGTACAGCGAGGGTTCAGAGCGCGGGCGCCGGTGTGATTGAAGAGCACCGGATCCCTGGAGAACTCTACGGCGTCCATGGATGTCTGAACGCCGCAGTGAGACAGGTCGATCAGTATGCCGATGTCGTTCAGGCGTTGAACCAACTCAATGCCCAAGTAGCTCAGCCCACTATCGGTCCTCTCGCCGCAGCCGTCACCAACATAGTTTCTGGTATTGAACGTCAGCAGCATCATGCGCACACCCAATCCGTATGCTATGTCGATCCGATCCAGCTCGCGACCCATGGTTTGGGGCTCCAGTTGATACATGACGGCCTGCTTACCGTCCCGCTTGGCCTGTCGGATATCCCCAGCGCGGACCGCTGAAACCAGTCCTGGTTCGGCCTCAACGATACTCCGATACTTTCCGAGCAACTCCATCGATTCATCGAAGGCTTCCGAGAGGGCGGGCACGGCCTCGAAGCAGCAGGTGATGCCAGATTGATGAACTAGCTCGTAATCAAAGGAGAAATGTACCGAGCCAAAGATATGGGTGTGCATGTCTACCGTCACCAGTTCTTGAAAGAGACTGTACGCACTTTTGCTTTCTTCATCGCTCAGCCGAACGAAGCGCTCCTCCAGAGGGAGTTCTAGGTACTCTTCTCTCGACAACATTCAGACCTCCTTGTATCTAATTGCATTTCAAAGATTGCCAGCAACAATGCCTCCGAGACAGAGATGTCTCGGCCGTACCCGCATAGAAAGGGAGAAGACAACCTCTTGACAGGCGCGCCTCTCGGCCTCTTCAAGGAAGCCTGGCGCCACATCACTGACCAGCGATTAGCAGACTAAACAGGACCGTCACCTGCCCTACAGGGCTGGGCCGCTGGCCCCATTGGCATCGGTGAAGAAGCCGGGACCGGCGGCCCGGTTGAATGAGCCCCTATGTGCCTACTTGGCTTCAGCCTCCTGTGACGAATCACCTCCCTGCTGTTGCTGGACTCGCTCGCCGCAGACTATCCCACGACCTCCTCGATCACCCGCAGGGCATTGCCACCCAATATCCTCTTAATCTCGTCGTCGGAGTACCCTCTGGACACCAGACCACGGGTGATGTTGGGCCACTCTTCGAGGCTCTCAATGCCATACATGTATGGAGCATTCAGCTCTTGCCCGATGTAGGACAGCTTGAAGGTCGTCTCCGCGGACTTCCTGTGATACGCGACGTGATCCCCAAATACGATGTCCAGTCCAATGGCTACGTGTTCCGCACCTATTAGGTTGACCACGTAGTCAATGTGGTTCAGCATGTCCTCGATTCCTTGCTCCGCATTCCCGCTCAACTGGTTGGGAATGGCCGAGACACCCGCAACACCGCCTTTCTTGGCCAGCGCCAATAGCTCCTCATCGGTTTTCAGTCTCCTCATCTGTGGATACAAGGCACGGGCTCCGACATGGTTGAACATCACGGGATCCTCAGAGGCCTCGATGGCATCAAGGGTAGTCTGAATCCCACAATGCGACAGATCGATCAGCATCCCCAACTCGTTCATCCGTTTCACGAACTCCAGGCCCAGATAACTGAGGCCGGCGTTGGTCCTTTCGCCGCACCCATCCCCGACGTAGTTCCGGGTGTTGAAGACCAAGAGCGCCATTCTGATTCCGAATCCGTAGGCAATCTCTATGCGGTCGATCTCTCTGCCGAAGCTCTGGGGTTCCACCTGGAACATCACCGCCTGCTTGCCCTGCTTCTTCGCTTCCCGGAAATCCTGGGCAGCCAACGCAGGCACGAAGTCAGGGTGTTTCTCTATCTCCTTGATGTACCGGCCAAGGTGGCTCAAGGACAGTGGAAAGTCCTCTTCAACCGCAGGCACGGCCTCAAACAAGCCATCAACCTGGGAACGCTGAATTGGGGCTACGTTCGCAGCAAAATCCTCGTGCAGGATATGAGTATGCAGGTCGATGACCAGAGAATTCTTGTGCAGTTCCTCCGCACGTGCTTCTTCGTCCTTGTCCAGTCTTATGAAGCGCTCCTTCAAGGGCATCTTCAGATATTCATCCCTGGATATCATTGCTCCTCCAGTCCCCATATGTAGACTCTGTCTGCTCATTGACTGAGATAGTCACATGTACTCTTCCTCACCGCGCTACGTGAGCCATCCACCTCCTTTCCAGTCATGCTGTCTATTTACTAGATGAGGGTCGACTTGATTCCTTTTGGCTGTACCTTGTGCTTCCTCACATCTGGTGCATGGTGATATCTGGCAGAGTCGCTCAAGGGGCGTCCCCACAGCAATACAAGGCAGTAAGGGCATATACCTTGGCTGCAGCTACGAGATCGGCTATGTCGACGTGCTCATTTATGGCATGAGCTTCTCTGGTCTCGCCCGGTCCAAACAGGCACGCTTCTGTTATGCCCGCCTCGTCCTTCCAATCAGCGATGTCGCCAAAGGAAAGGGCCCCGCCTAGCTTTAGCTCCTGTCCCAGAGCAACCTGGCCGGCTCTGCGCATCGCTTGGACCAGAATCCCATCGCTAGGAAACTCTATGGGCTCCCTCCTTTCCGGTATTTGCGTGCCTAGAACCCTGAAATCGGGATCGCTCTTCTGGAGGTCCTCGACCAGCTCACGGACCATCCGCTCCACTGCCGCTGTGGTGAGAGGAGGGGCAAAGCGAATATCGAAGGTCATCGTGCATTCATCGGGCACCATATTGGTTTGAGTTCCTCCCTTAATGGTCCCTACGTTGATCGTGTCGGCTCCTAGAATCGGGTGTTTGCCCACTTTGATTTGATACACCCCCTGGATGAGCTTCATGGCTTTGAGGATGGCATTGACGCCCTTGCCAGTAGCCGAGTGCGTGGCCTCTCCTCCAACTCCGAAGTCGAACCATATCCTGCCTCTGGAGATGTAGCAGATCTTGAGATCGTAGGGTTCGCCGCCGATATAAGGGGCAGGACTGAGGTGTCCGTGCGCAGCCATGTAAGTCTCGCCGTTGAACCACTGGGCATCGGGCGGTGTCCATTCATCGCCTGCCCAGGCGAGCACGGCCAAGTGCCGCTTGAGATTGACGCCAGATCGAGCGATGGCGCGGGCGGCTGCCATCATCGCCGCAAGGCTGCCCTTGGTATCTGCAGTGCCCCTCCCATAGATGGTTCCATCGATGATCTCGCCAGCGAACGGGTCGACCTTCCACTGAGAGAGATCATAGGGAGGGACGACGTCCGTGTGTGCGGTGAGAATGAGCCCCCATTCTTCCTGGTCTGGGCCCAGCGTTCCCAGGACATTGGGCCTCTCCCAACCGTCGCCATGGTCCCCCACCGTCAGTACCTTGAGTCCAGAGGTTGTCATCTCCTCAGCCACGAAGGAGGCTACCTCCTGCAACTGACATGGAGGGGCGACACTGGGGATCCTGATCAACCTCTGAAGGAGATCTACCACGTACTCTTCATCGATCTCCCTCAAGACCTGCCTTTCCGGTTCGCACATCTTCTGGCTCTTAGCGCTCAACGATCAAACTCCCTTCATTGACGATCATCTTATGATCCAGATAGATGCTCGGCTTTCTGATGGTGCCGTCGACATGGAGTGCGCTCTCGATCGTTCCGCCGAGGTGAGTATTCCTGCCGAAGCCGACGTGTCCCGAGCCCCTGACCCTCTCATCCTCCACCAGGTTGCCTGTGTAGGTGGCTCTTGGGTTGGTGCCGAGGCCCACTTCTGCAATACACCAGGCATTGTCATCAGCGGTCTCCAGCATCCCCAGGAACTCTGCTGCCTCCTCGCCTCCCTCTATGGCCTCGATCCTCCCTTTCTTCACCGTTAGGGCCACCGGCTTTCGCAACAGTCCAATGGAATGGATGCTTCCATCTAGCACGACTCTGCCTTCCGCGGTATCCGGCAAGGGTGCCAATGCGACCACTCCAGCTGGAAGTGCGGTGGATCTCCCGGGTTCTCGGGCCAGGCCGTCGAGGTGGGTGACCGGCTGGCCTCTTATCTGCATACGAAACTCCGTCCCCAGTTGGCTTCTGATGAGCACCTCTGAAGCCTGGGAGAGGAGATCCGCTACGCGTCTGTTGACCTGGGATAGCTGATCGTAGTCTACGGACAGAGCCCTGAGGGCCATCTCTTCAGTCACCGTGCACATGGAGAGAAGTCTGGACCCGGTCTCCGTGGCGCGCCTTCGCAGCGCATGGGGAAAGATCTCCCTCGTGCTTATCAGAACCACGTCACCAGACGTCATGGCGGTCTCCAGCCTGCTGGGAAGAGGACCTCTGAGATAGGTCTCTTCCGGGAGGCTCAAGACAAGAGGGACGGCCCCGCACTTGCGAATGGCGGCCTCCAGACCACGGTGCAGATCAGAGGTTTCGAGGTCTTTGATCAATAGGCAGAACTCACCCCCATCCAAGTTGGTGCATTCCTCTACTACCTTCTGGCACACCTGCTCAACGGTGGGAGCGTTCATACACAGCCTTTCTCCTCTCTCATATGCTGTCGCTGGGTTTACTTGCGAACTGTCATCATCCTGGGATCCAAGGCATCCCTCAGGCCGTCGCCGAACAGGTTGAAGCCCAGCACGGTTATCACAATGGCTAGCCCAGGAAAGGTAGTCACATGTGGGGCTACACGGAGATATAATCGCCCTTTGGTAAGCATGGTCCCCCATTCGGGTGTGGGGGGTTGGGCTCCCATGCCCAGGTAGCCCAGGGCGGCCGCAGAAAGAATAGCTGTGGCGATGTTGAGTGTGGACTGCACGATGATGGGAGCTATGGAGTTGGGCAGAATGTGTCTGGCCATGATCCTGAGGTCGCCTGCCCCAACGGCCCTGGCAGCCACCACAAACTCACGCCCCTTGTTGGACAGCACCTCTGCCCTCACCAATCTGGCATAGATGGGCAGTTGTGCTATCCCCACGGCTATCATGGCGTTCCGAATTCCCGGCCCCAGGATGCTCACCACAACTATGGCCAGCAATAGTGGAGGAAAGGCCAGTATCACATCAATGAAGCGCATGACTGTCAGGTCGAGCCAGCCCCCGAAATATCCCCCGAGAGTTCCCAGAAACAGTCCTCCAAGCAACGCTATCCCAATAGATATCGTCCCCAAAGTCAGCGAGATCCTACTGCCGTAGGCTATTCTGGTCAGGATATCACGTCCCAACTCGTCCGTCCCCAGAGGGTGGCTGCGGGAAGGGGGTTGCACAATCTCACCCAGGCTTGCTGCTGTAGGGTCATAGGGGGTGATGAAGGGAGCGAAAACGGCCACTATGATGTTCAGAACAATGATGGCAAGGCCCAGCTTTGCGGTATTGTTCCTCAGGAGACTCCGCAACGCTCTGCTTTGTGTCAGCGCCACGAGTACTTCTTTGCCGCGGTGACCAAAGCGCAACTGTGCGGGAAACGGGACAACGGTGTCGCGGCCTGTCGCTTCTAGTTCACGTCTGTCAAACGCATTCTCTGTCGCCTGGACCTCGCCATAGGTCTGCTGGGATGTTGGCACCGATGATGATCCACTTTGGCGCTGTTCGAGGTCGAATCCGTCCATCGCGTTCTAGTGATGATCCTCTTTGCGGCCCTGCTCTGGTCCTGCCCTACTCATACCTTATCCGGGGATCTATGGAGCCATAGAGGAGGTCCACTCCAAGGTTCACCAAGGCAAAGGTCATGGCGAAAATCAGCACAGCCCCCTGAATGATGGGATAATCTCTGGTGAATATCGCATCCACCAGCAACCTCCCCATCCCGGGCCAACTGAATACGCTCTCCACGAGCACCGTTCCTCCCAGGAGGCGCCCGAACTGAAGTCCCACGATGGTGACCACGGGGATAAGGGCATTCTTCACAGCGTGCCTGTAGACGACGACTCGTTCCAGCAAACCTTTGGACCGTGCTGTGACTATGTAGTCCTCCTGCAAGGTCTGTAACATGCTTGACCTGCTTTGCCTGGCGATTACTCCCGCCGTAAGCAAGCCAAGGGTCAGGCTGGGGAGAACCAGATGTTTGGGAGTGGTGGCTCCCATGGCTGGAAACCAACCCAGGTGCACGGAAAAGACAAGGATGAACATCAGGCCCAGCCAAAAGGCGGGGGTTGACACTCCCAGCAGGGCAACTATCATAGCTATGTTATCGAAGACGGAATAGGGCTTCACAGCCGAGATTGTCCCCGCCAGGGTGCCTATGACTATGGCGATGATGGTGCCTGTTACCGCCAGCTTCAGAGTACTGGGAAACCTTGCTGCTATCTCCTCGGCTACGGGTACCTTGGTTATGATGGAGTTGCCCAGGTCGCCGTGCAGAATTCTGTCCATGAAACGGAGGTATTGGACTGTGACTGGCTTGTCAAGGCCCATATCTCTCCGTAGTTGCTCGATATCTTCCTTTGTCGCCCATTGGTCAGCCAGGAGCTCGGCGGGGTCTCCTGGGATAAGCCTGATGATGAAGAAGACAACTATTGATACCCCGAGTAGTACGAAGACTGTCAAGACCAGCCGGTATACGATGTAGCGACCCATTTCCGATAGCCTTTCCCGTTGGAAAGGGGGGCCCCCCCCCCCATAGGGGGGGGCCCCCCCGTGTGTAAGAGGGGTGGAACCCAGGCATGGGGGGATTGTACGAC
>CAZBJW010000139.1:0-362 GCA_964492135.1 uncultured Anaerolineales bacterium | reverse complement strand
TTAACCTTTTTCCCCCCATTTTCCCTTTCCCTTTCCCGTTTTTATGGGGGGCCCCCCCCCTCTTGGGGGGGGGGCCCCCTAGTCTCTACTCGGTGTCAAGCCATGCCTTATGCATCTGATCGACCCTCTCAGTCACCGAGATGGTCACGTCTTTGGCCTCTTCCCTCTTGGCATGGATCTGCGGTTCATAATAGAGGAAGATCTGGGAGGCATCCTCCATCACGATCTCTTCAATCGACTTCACGATCTCACAGCGTTCGCCGGGGTCTGTGGCTGCCCTTTGTGCGGGTATGAGCTGTTCGAGCTCGGGGTTGCTGTAGAACATAGTGTTCAGCCCAGGTGCCCAGGCATCCTCCAGGTAC
>CAZBJW010000138.1:0-11734 GCA_964492135.1 uncultured Anaerolineales bacterium | reverse complement strand
GCGCTATCCCCTCAAGGAGTTGATCGTGGCGTGTCGCCACTATGTCAGGCGCACGGGGCGCCGCGTCACTTTCGAGTATGCCCTCGTTGACGGGTTTAACGATTCGTCCCGACAGGCAAGGGAACTGGCCACGCTGCTCAAGGGACTGCTCTGTCACGTTAATCTCATCCCCGTCAACCCCGTGCCGGAGTCAACCTGGCGAGGGAGTCCCACGGAACGCGTGGCGTCCTTTCACCGGGAACTGAGCCGCCTGGGCCTCAACAGCACCATCAGGCTGGGTCGGGGAATAGAGATCGAGGCAGGCTGCGGTCAGTTACGCTCCAGGTAAGGGGGGGGACATGGCGGCTAGAATTGCCTTTTGGCTTCAGCATGGGTATCATTAATTGTTTGGGGAGCCTAGCCCGTCCGTGGCGATCCTGCCCCCGTGGGCGACCCACGCTGGGGCCAGGTAACCGACGCAAGGGCGCGGGGTTATCCTAGTGGGGAAAGCGCGGTAGACAGACAAGAGCCAGTCCTGGTGAACGAGGACTGGCTCACGGTGCAGACCATGAATCAGTCAATCACAGAGACAACTAGCCAGGAGCAGGGTTCTTCTTCAGGGTTCGCAGACACCGGCTGCAGATGCGGATGTGTCGCTTACTCGTGCCATCGTCTATCGTTCTGCGATGAAGATTCAGCTGCCAGTTGCGCTTGGTCCGATTATGAGCATGGCTGACACTGTGGCCGAATTGAGCTCCTCTACCGCAGATGTCACATTTTCTTGCCATTCTTCCATACCTCAGATCAACACTACTGAAACATAGGTTATCATAATTCGACGGCATTGTCAAATAGTGAACGCAGGCCTTGGGCTTGAGCCCTCGAAGCCCAGGAAGTTGACCCGTAAGGTGGATTTGATGGTTGAAGAGCGGAGACTGGGAAGCATAGAGATCTCTCCTGTGGCTATCGCCAGCATCGCCAGCCAGACAGTGTTGGAGTGCTACGGCGTCGTGGGCATGGCCTCCCACACGCTGCGCAACGGACTGGCAGAGATCCTCCTCCCTACGGAAGCCCCTCGAAAAGGCGTCGAGGTAGAGCTCGAGGATGATAGGATAGCCATCGACCTGTACGTCATCATGGAATACGGTGTCAGAGTCTCCGAGGTAGCCCACAACATCATGCAGAGCGTCAAGTTCAACGTGGAGAAAGCCCTGGGCGTTCCCGTGGCGGAGGTCAACGTCCACGTCCAGGGTCTACGGATAAGTGACCGTGGTTCATAAGGACCGAAGCCAGAGCAGGTTGGAGATTCCGCTGATTGACAGCACAGAAGACTGAAGAAACGCCAGCCACGACCTCGATATCGACCTCGTGCACTGGTCAAGAGCTCAAACTTCTCCTCCAGGCGGGCACTGCGTGGCTGGAGAAACACGCTTCGCACATCAATGCGCTGAATGTGTTCCCTGTGCCCGATGGCGACACGGGCACGAACATGGTCCTCACCATGCAGGCTGCCCTGGGGGAGATCCGTGCCTCCCCGGACGAGTCCGCCGCCGCCGTGGCTCAGGCGACCGCCCACGGCGCTCTCATGGGCGCACGAGGCAACTCGGGAGTTATCCTGTCCCAGTTGTTGAGGGGAATAGCGTGTAGTCTGAACGGCAAGAACGAGTTCGACGGCGTGGATTTCGCGGCAGCGCTGGCCGAGGGCTCTGCCACTGCCTACAAAGGCGTCATCAAGCCAGTGGAGGGGACAATCCTCACGGTCGGCCGTGAGGCGGCCGAAGCCGCGCAGTCAGCGGTGAACGACGGGGTTCGCGATTTGCTGCCAGTCATGGAGAGGGTGGTCGCGGGCGCGAGGGATTCCGTGGCCAGGACCCCCTCTCTGCTGAGTGTACTGCGCGAAGCGGGCGTCGTTGACGCAGGAGGCCAAGGCCTGTTTGTCATCCTCGAAGGAGCCTTGAAATACATGAGGGGAGAACCAATGGAGAAGGTTGAGCTTGGCGAACCGGTCCCCGCAGCAGTGGAACCCGCCCCCGCTGGAGGGGATATGGAATGGGGTTACTGCACGGAATTCATCCTACAAGGGCAAGAGCTGGATGTGGCGGAGATCCAGGAGCGCATCGCCGCGTACGGCGACTCGGTGCTTGTCGTGGGAGATGAGAGCACCGTCAAGGTGCACGTGCACACGTTTAGACCAGGAGACGTGATCGGCTATGCGTCCAGCAAGGGCTCCCTCCACAACATCAAGATAGACAACATGCAAGATCAGCATCGCGAATTCCTGGTCATGGGAGACGAGGGTGTAGCAGAGGAGGAGGCGGAGGAGCTTGATGGTGTCGCCATCGTCGCTGTGGCCTCAGGCCGAGGTCTTCATCGCGTGTTCACCAGCCTGGGTGTGCGCACTATCGTTCCCGGGGGCCAGACGATGAACCCCAGCACTCAAGAGCTGCTTGAGGCCATCGAATCGACAAAGCAGAAGGATGTCATAGTTCTGCCCAACAATGGCAACGTCCTGCTGGCCGCTCAGAAGGCCGAGGAGCTCTCGCAGAAGAACGTCATTGTGGTGCCGAGCGAAACTATTCCCCAAGGCATCAGCGCTCTGCTGTCCTTCAACTATCAAGCAGACCTGGAGAAGAACGCAGAAGCTATGGAAAAGGCAACAAAGCTGGTCGAGACAGCCGAGATCACGAAGGCGATCCGTTCGGTGAAGTACAATTCCCTGGAAGTGGAAGAAGGAGAGATCATCGGCCTCCTGAACGGAGACCTGACTGCTTCAGGTGAGACCGTACCTGAGGTCGTGTCCACGATGCTGGAGCAGATGAACGCCGGGGAGCACGAGATCATTACCGTCTATTTCGGCGAGGACGTGACCCAGAGTCAAGCGGAGGATCTGGTCAAGAAGGTGCGAGGAAAGTACTCAGATCAGGAGTGGGAGATTATCGACGGCGGACAACCCCATTACTACTACATTATCTCCGCCGAATAGGGAGGCTGTCGGATTTGTTCTATCAACGTCGAATACACTGAGACGCAAGGGCACTAGATGGGAAGAGTAAGAGGAAGAGTAAGAGTAGTTACCGATAGCACGGCAGAGCTGTCTTCGGACACAGCTGATGAACTGGGAATCACGGTCATCCCTTTGAACATTCATCTGGGATCTGAAAGGTTCCGGGACGGAATAGACATCGATAACGAGGAGTTCTTCAGGAGGCTTGAGACCTCTGATTCCCTTCCCTTCACCACCCCTCCGCCATTGGAGGTTTTTGAAGACATCTATCGAAGCGTTGGCAGCGAGACAGATGACATGATCTCCATTCACGTCTCCGCCAAGCTTAGTAGGACGGTCCAATTAGCCAAGGAGGCGGCCACGTCCCTCATCGGACAACGGCGTATCGCCGTGGTGGACTCGTTAACCACGTCTCTGGCGCTGAGGTTGTTGGTACTCAGCGCTAACGCGATTTCCAGCAAAGGGGCAAGCCTGGACCAGGTGGTTAGGGTAGTCAGGGCCATGATTCCTCACGTCTATCTGGTGTTCTTTGTCGAGAATCTGGAGTACCTGGAGAGAGGAGAACGCATCGGTAAGGCCGAGGCGCTTCTCGGCACCATGCTGAGCATCAAACCCTTGCTCATCATCGAGGATGGA
Source organism: uncultured Anaerolineales bacterium (assembly GCA_964492135.1). Classification (GTDB taxonomy): domain Bacteria; phylum Chloroflexota; class Anaerolineae; order UBA7937; family B3-Chlor; genus CAYGAW01. The sequence continues at coordinate 8,115 of CAZBJW010000138.1, read as the reverse complement.
GAGATTCTGCCCTTGGAAAAGGTCCGAACCAGGAGCGGGGGCATGGACAAACTGTATGAGTTCGTCACGGAGTTTCCCCACCTGGAGAAGATAGCTATTCTGAAGGGTGCCAATGTTATGTCTCCGACCGACCTGCTAGACAGGCTCCGAGTCGCATACCCTGACAAGGACATCGATGTCATCACTTATGGTCCCGTGCTGGCTACTCACCTGGGACCTGAAGCGATCGGCGTCTTCGTCTACGAGGGTCTGTGACGGTGAATTCCGTCTCACTTCGAGCGTTATGAACTCCACACTTCCACCATTAGGCACGCTGCAAAAGATACTCGTTCTGGAGAAAGACCTGGGCTACACAGACAAGTCTGTCATCGGTGGCCTCGGGAAGTTCGCCGCATTCTGGCACGAGGAGGCCAGGCAGAGCACTGATGATCCTTTCCTGATCCGGCTCATCGAGGAGACCGTCGACCTGCTCTCCAAGTACGCGGACCAGAGCCTCGAGAGACGCCGGGAGATTGTGGAAGAGGCCCTGCGTCAGTGGGGAGCGGTGGAAACTGAGAGAAGGCCTGAGAAGGCGGTGCCCGTAGAGCCAGCACCTGCTTCACCGCCTACGGCTGGATCGCCAGAGACTAGAACTACCCTTGCTTCGTCGGTTCGCGAGCTGCATGGCGTCAGCGATGCGTACGCCAGACGCTTGAGTCGCCTGGGCGTCACTACCATTCGGGATCTGTTGTACCTGTTCCCCCATCGGTATGACGATTTCAGCTCCCTCAAGACCATAGACAAGCTGCACTATGGGGATGAGGTGACCATTGTCGGGACCGTCCGAGAAACGCGTGATCGCACGAGCAGGCGCGGCCAGAGCGTGGTAACCAGCACAATCTCCGACGGCACGGATACGGTGCACGCCACCTGGTTCAATCAGCCTTACCTAGTAAGAAGACTACCTCCAGGCAAGCAAATCGTCATCAGCGGCAAAGTCGACCAGTACCTGGGCCGTCTCACATTCTCATCACCGACATGGGAGCCGTTGGACAAGGAATTGATCCACACGGGAAGGATAGTGCCTGTGTACCCTCTCACCAAAGGCATTTCCGCGCGCTGGCTGCGTCGGCTGATGAAACGGACGTCAGACTATTGGTCCCTACGCTTGCCTGATCATCTGTCTTTGTCCCTACGCGAAAAGAGAACCCTCCTGGACTTGGAGACAGCTATCCAGCAGATTCACTTCCCCGAAAGTTGGGAGCTGCTGGAACGGGCACGCCGTCGCCTGGCTTTCGACGAACTGCTGATGATTCAATTGGGGGTCTTGAAACAGAGACATGAGTGGAGACAAAGGTCTGGGCAGCCCGTTCGGATAGACTCCTCTCTCTTGCGGACTTTCGTGGACTCCCTACCCTTCGCTCTCACCTCAGCTCAAGAGAGGTGCCTCTCTGAGATACTTGACGATCTCCAGAGACCTGAACCCATGAGCCGTCTTCTGCAGGGTGACGTGGGTTCTGGCAAGACCGTCGTGGCCGCCGCAGCAATGCTCATGACCGCAGCCAGCAGCATGCAGACGGTCCTCATGGCGCCCACGGAGATCCTGGCTGAGCAGCATCATGCCAACCTTGAGGGACTGTGGGGCGAATTGTGGCTCCCCGGCCTGACTAAAGTGACTTCCCACCTGCGCCTGCTGACCGGCAGCACTAGACAGTCGGAGAAGGAAACGATCTACGACGAAATCGCCTCCGGAGAAGCCAGGATCATCGTCGGCACACACGCCCTGATTCAGGAAGGTCTGGAGTTCGACAATCTCGGACTGGTAATCATCGACGAGCAGCACCGATTCGGCGTGGCTCAGAGGGCGACTCTGCGTCAGAAGGGTCATAACCCCCATGTCCTGGTCATGAGTGCAACACCCATTCCGCGGACCCTGGCTCTGACCATCTATGGTGACCTGGACATATCAACAATCGATGAACTCCCGCCAGGTCGCAAGGAGATCATCACACGCTGTATGACGCCCCTGGAGAGGGAGCGGGCCTACAACTTCTTGCGGGGCCGCGTGGCGGAATCCGAGCAGGCGTTCATCATCTGTCCACTTATTGAGGAGAGCGAAAAGATACAAGCCAAGGCTGTCGTAGAGGAACACCATCGACTGCAGGAACAGGTATTCCCCGACCTGCGCTTGGGCCTCCTCCACGGTCGCATGACGTCGGAGGAAAAGGAAGCCGTGATGAGGGACTTCTACCGAGGCGAACTGGACATCCTCGTCTGCACGCCAGTAGTCGAGGTGGGAATCGATGTCCCCAACGCGACGGTGATGCTCATTGAGGGAGCAGATCGTTTTGGTTTGGCCCAGCTACACCAATTCCGGGGCAGGGTCGGCCGAGGAGAACGGCAGTCGTATTGTCTTCTCCTGGCAGATTCGCCCACTGACCTGGGTGAACAACGTCTCCAGGCCATCGAGAGCACACAAGATGGGTTCAAGCTCGCCGATGAAGACCTGGCCATGCGGGGGCCTGGCGAGTTCTTTGGCACCCGACAGAGCGGTCTGCCGGACCTGAAGGTGGCGCGTCTGAGTGATGTCAGCGTCCTGGAGGAAGCGCGGACTGTGGCCAAGGAGATATGGCAACAGGACCCCGATCTGGAATCGCCCCAGAACCGGCTACTTGCGCGCCGAGTGAGTGAGTTCTGGCAGAGGGGAGAGGGCGACCTGAGTTGACGACAGGAGTTCGGGTTTTCCACATCGTGGAGAATATGTTATAATAGCAAGGACGCATGTCGACGTATGTATCATGGAGGTACTGCTTGAATGAACACGGCCATCTTTCCTGGCACCTTTGATCCCATTACCAATGGACACATCGACATCGCTCAAAGAGCGGCTACTCTTTTCGATCATCTTGTCGTAGCCGTGTACGCCCATCCTATCAAGACCCTGCTCTTCTCAACTGCAGAGCGGCTAGAAATGGCCAACAAGGTGTTTGAGGGCTGGTCCAACGTCAGCGTTGAGTGTTATGACGGACTGACGGTGGATTTCGCACGAGGGAAGGGCGCCAAAGCGATAGTGCGAGGGTTAAGGGTAGTCGGCGACTTCGAGTTCGAATTCCAGATGGCTCTGATGAACCGGACGTTGGCGCCAGAAATCGAATCTGTGTGCCTGCTAACGACCAAGGAATACTACTTCCTCAGCTCAAGTATTGTCAAAGAAGTGGCAAAGCTGGATGGAGACATCAGCGAACTAGTCCCGCCCCACGTGGTCGGTGCTCTGAGGAGAAAAATCGAGGAACTCGGCGACGAGGTGATCGACAGGATCAAGATCACGACCATGCGTGACTGACGGGTAGCGGGCGTCTCAGACGGTTCCGAGCCAGTGCCCAGTGCGCGCTGCGACAACTAGGCCCTTGAGGGGGTGGTCAAGATAGACATCGCGTTTCTGATCGACCGACTGGAGAACCTTCTGAACAAGGGCAGGCGCATGCCGTTGAGTTCCGGGGTCATTGTGAACAGAGACGAATGCCTGGAGATCATTGATCAGATGCGCGTGACCATACCTCAACAGATTGCTGAGGCCAAGCGCATCCAGGACGACAGTGAGCAAATACTCGCCTTGGCGCAGGAAGAGGCGCAACGGCTGATTCAGACAGCCGACGAAGAGGCAGAGCATGTTCTCAACGAGCGCGGGCTGCTGGAAGAGGCCCGAAAGCACTCCGAGGCGATCATTGAGCAAAGCCGTCGGCAGGCGGAGGAGACGATGAGAGGGGCTGACGAGTACGCGATCACCGTGCTCGGACAGCTCGAAGATCAGTTAATCGCCTTGCAGACCACTATTCGAAACGGCCTTGAAATCCTGCAGCAGGACCTAAGGACGGCAAGGCCCACTGTGGGCGCCAGTTCAGACACCTTCGACTCACAGGAACACACCGACACTTCAGCAGAAGCTGAGCTAGATTCTTAGGGCGGCATCGACGAGGGCCAAGACAGGCAAAATGCCACAAGACGAGAGATCTTCCATACAGATAAACGTTGCCCAGCTGCTCAAGGCACCCACGGGCACGGTCAGGCGAACGGACATATCAGAGGATATCAGCGGAATAGACGACGAATTGGAGATCAAGTCCCCCCTCACCGGCCATGTCAAGATGATTCGCAGCACGGATAGCATACTGGTCACAGCCTCCCTGCAAACGGTTGTGGGATTGTCGTGTCGCCGGTGCCTGGAATCCTTTGCCATGCCCGTCGAACTCGAGATCGAAGAGGAATTCTATCCCAGTGTTGACATACAGACTGGCGCACAACTCCCGGTGACGCAGGCTGAGGAGGAGGCGACCATCATCGATGAGCAGCATGTCCTGGATCTCACGGAGGTGGTACGCCAGGTGCTCTTCCTGGCAATCCCCATGCATCCGCTTTGCGCCCCAGACTGTGCAGGCCTGTGCTCACAGTGCGGTCAGAATCTCAACGAGGGTGTCTGCGACTGTGCCCCCGACGTGGTGGACCATCGCCTTGAGGTTCTCAAACAGCTGTTATGATTATGCGTCCTGCGTTCATCTGACCCAGATTTCACAAGCATCGGAGAATATGATATGGGTGCTGTACCAAAGACAAGAATATCGAAGGCACGTAGGGGTGGCCGCCGCAGCCATGCGTCGTTGGCGTCACCCCATTTGATCGTTTGCCCTCAATGTCGTGAACCCCGCCTTCCCCACCATGTGTGTCCGTCATGCGGGTTCTACAAGGGCGCGGAGGTCGTGAAGCCGGCAGCTAAGTCGGAGTGACCCCTTAATTTCTCCCACAGTCCTGCCCGAAGCGCTCCTGTGCCAGTCATGATTCTCTCGGTGAGGGCCAACAGGTGTGCAGCTATGTAGAGGGAGTGAGATAGCCCATATGCCGAATGAATTGGCCATGGTTTTCCCCGGCCAGGGGTCGCAGTACTTGGGCATGGGGCACGATCTGTACGAGCGATACCCTGAAGCTCGAGCCACTTTTGATGAGGCCGACGAGATCCTCGGTTTCAAGCTGTCAGAGTTATGCTTCGAGGGGCCTGAGACGAAACTACTAGACACAATCAATACCCAGCCAGCAATCCTGACCATGAGCCTGGCTGCTCTGCGGGCGCTGAGGGCCAGGCACGACCTGGGAAAGATAGCTTTTGCTGCCGGGCACAGCTCCGGAGAGTACACCGCTCTCGTAGCTAGTGACCAACTCTCGTTTGGCGACGCTCTGCGTTTGGTGCGGGAGCGAGGTCGCCTCATGAAGGAAGCTGGCGAGCGCAGCCCCGGTGCGATGGCTGCGGTATTGGGTTTGGCAGCAGAGGCCGTCCACCAAGCCTGTCAGCTGGCTGGCCAAGCAACAGGATCTGTCGTCCAAGTGGCCAATCACAACTCCCCAGAGCAAATCGTGATCTCGGGGGAGCACAGAGCGCTGGAAAGGGCGGTCGAGCTGCTCAAGCAGAAAGGCGCCAAGCGCATTGTCGCTCTCCGGGTGAGCATCGCAAGCCACTCCCCGTTGATGGAACCCGCTGCTCGAGGGCTTCGAGAAGCGCTGTCCGGCGTCACCTTTCAAGAGCCTGCCGTTCCCGTCGTGGGTAACGTCACCGGGCAGCCGTTACGGAGCGCTGACGACATCCGCGATGAGCTTGTCAGGCAGCTGGTTTCGCCGGTCTTGTGGGTGGATTCGGTGCGTCACATGCTGGATCATGGCGCTTCAACCTTTGTGGAAATAGGCCCCAGAGACGTACTGACCAAGCTCATCAAGCGCATTGACCAGCGCTGCACGCGCATGAACGTTGGTGACGTGGCAGGCGTCGAGGGATGGCGGCGTAAAGGGGACGTGCAGGAGGAGCACGCCACCTGAGGATAACGGCGAGGAGGCACAAAATGCTGGACCTCACTGACCGCGTGGCCGTGGTCACCGGTAGTTCCCGCGGCATAGGACGTGCCATTGCCATCAAGCTGGCTGGGCAAGGCGCGAAGGTCGTGGTGAATTATCACAGTAGCGAAGACGCAGCCCAAGAGGTTGTCGAGGAGGTAAGGTCTGGGGGTGGGGAAGCCATAGCAGTTCAGGCTGATGTCAAAGATCCGGAACAAGCCAAGGGGCTCGTCGCCGCTGCCCTGGAGGCGTTCGGGCGCCTGGACATCCTGGTCAACAACGTGGGGATCACCCGTGATACACTGCTCATGCGTATGAAGGAAGACGATTGGGATATCGTCATGGAGACAAACCTTAAGGGCACTTTCAACTGCACTAAGGCAGCCCAGCGTCCCATGATAAGACAGCGCTACGGGCGGATTATCAACATCACATCGGTCTCTGGAGTCGCGGGGCAGGTAGGGCAGGCAAACTACTCTGCTTCCAAGGCTGGTGTGATCGGTTTCACCAAGGCCGTTGCCAGAGAACTGGGGACCCGCAATATCACAGTCAATGCCGTGGCTCCGGGCTACGTGCAAACCGACCAAACGGCGGATCTGCCTCAGGAACTGATCGATTACATATTGGAATTGACGCCTCTGAAAAGACCTGGAACAGCAGAGGAGATAGCCAACGCAGTTGCGTTCTTGGCTTCCGAGGAGGCAAGCTACGTCAGCGGTCAGGTGTTGGGCGTTGACGGAGGTATGATGTCCATGATGCTCTGAGCACAGGAGTCGGGGCATGGAAAAGAAGCTCGGCAAGGTTACGATAGCACCTCAAGTCCTCCTCACCATAGCTAGGCTCACTGCTCTCTCCACACCGGGGGTCGCGTCGATGGCGCACACGTTTGCGGGCAGCGTGCGTCGCCTATTACGGCGGCAACGCCTTTCTGAAGGCCTGAGTATGCATGTGGAAGATGACGTGGTCTACCTGGACCTTCACATCATTGTAGAGCCCAACGTGAATCTCCTGAAGCTGGGCCGCCAGATTCAACACGATACGGCGCGCGCCATAAACGACATGTTGGGGATGCACGTTGGAGAGGTGAACATCCATATTGAAGATGTGGTCGCTCCGCCGGGCGAGACCGAAGCCGAGGAGGAAGCAGAATAGTGAAGGCCAGGCGCCGCGCCAGAGCAGTGGCGCTCCAAACCCTCTTCGAGGTCGATCTAGCTGGCCACGGCCCTTCTCTGGTATTGAAGCAGCGCTTGGCTGACTGCGAGCTGGACGAGGACAACGCACGGTTCGCAGACCATCTGGTCGAGGGAGTACTGGAGAACCTCTCCCAGATCGATCCCACGATAGCGGAGATAGCCCCCGAATGGCCCCTTGATCAAATGTCGCCCATTGACAGAAACATCTTGCGGATCGCCATTTTCGAGATGACCCTTGACCCCGACATCCCGATCAAGGTAGCCATCAACGAAGCTGTGGAACTCGCCAAGCTCTTCGGCAGCGAGAGTTCTCGGCGCTTCGTCAATGGCGCTCTAGGCACTCTGGCGTCTACTCAGATGCCCAGGGAAACTCACAGTGAGGGCAAATGAACTTCGCAGGGGTAGGACCCGCTGAACTCTTATTCATCCTCATCATCGCCCTTCTGGTCTTCGGACCCAAGAGACTCCCGGAGGTAGCGAGAGATCTTGGCAGGACTATTGGGAAGTGGAGACAGGCCCTGACGGAAATACAGTCGGTAACTGATGTTTCGCCCGACCAGTTGCTCGCTCCGACCACAAAGGAAAAGGAACTGCAGGATTCCGTCCAAAAAGTGGTGAGACGTAGCGACCAGGAAGAGGCACCTCTCCGGGAAGAAGCCACCCCTGTTGAGGAGAAGGTAGAAGAACCGGAGGAAGACACCTGATGTCAGACGTGATCTGGTTGGCGCTCCTCCTCTTTGCAGCTTTGATCGTCCTGGGCCCCCAAAAGCTACCGGAAGGTGCCGAAGCCCTGTGGCTTACTCTACTGAATCTGAGGAGGAGTCAACAGAATCTTGAACCTTTAGAGATGGAGACTGCTAGAGCCAACTGGCGCCGTGACAAGAGCCCAATGTACGGAATCGTTCAGTTTCTGTACGGCGTCACAGAGCACCTGGTCGAGTTGCGACACCGTACTATAAAAGCAGGGCTGGCCCTGGCAGCCGCCACCGCGGTCAGCGCACTGTTTACGAGCAGAATCATGGCCCTCCTTGTCCGCCCGGCAGGGGGCCTGAAGCCCATCTTCTTGCGC
>CAZBJW010000137.1:0-11747 GCA_964492135.1 uncultured Anaerolineales bacterium | reverse complement strand
GAGGGCGAGTAGCTCAGCTGGTCAGAGCGCGCGGTTCACATCCGCGAGGTCGTAGGTTCGAGTCCTATCTCGCCCACTCTCTCTTCTCGCCCATGTTCTGCCGGTGAGGTGGGCATGCCTGCGAAGCCAAACGCCAAAGACGAATGGTTAATCAGCCACCTACGTTGGGCGATCTAGGTTGTCACCTTTGTCCTCAGCTCGCAGGACCCATCTCAGCGAGGTAACCTTCTATCTATCTACGCGATCGTACTCGCGGGGGTAGTCTACAACTTGGTCGTGGTACTGCAACTGCGTTTCGGGAGGATCCCCCGCCGCTTTCAAGAGTTGAGCTTGGGCCTCGATACGGCACTGCTCCTAGCGATCGCCTATGTATCACGACAGCCAGCATACTTTCTTTTCCTGCTATTCCCAGTCATCATAGCTGCTCTGCGCTCCGGGATCGAGATAAGTCTCCTCATCGCCAGCACAGCAACCTCAGCCTATGGCCTCTTCATCGTCTTCCTCCAGCCTTGGCTGGCGGGTGGGCAGAGTCTTGTTCCGACCATCGTTACCATCGTGACGCTGTTCGTCGGCGCGACGGTCACGAGTCTTTTCGGCCAGAGGTCGAAGCGAGCGCGTCCGCCCACTGGGGTCGAAGAGGAAGGTCCGCCAAGCTCAGCCTACCGCGAACGCTTCCGAGCCATCTACGACATGACCAGCGAGCTCATCGCTACGCTCAACTACCAGCTCGTCTTGGAAAAGATGTTGGACGTAAGCCTGGCGGACTTTAGGGAGAAGGCGCACAGGGATCTGCAGCGACCCGTGAGTATGGTCCTTTTCTTCGACGATGAAGAGGGCAGTCTCCGTGTCGGTGCGTCCCGCAACCTCAGCAAGACCGATGAAATGCAGACCATCGCAGGCAAGGAGGGCTTGGTCGGGCGAGTCATCTCCACTGGAGAGCCGGTCACAGGTAGCCGCCCCAACGCCGACCCAGAGCTGTCGACCTTTTCTTCCCTACGTCGGTGTAGCTCGGTGCTGTGCGTTCCCCTCAGGGCCGGTCTCGAGATGTACGGATTGGCACTATTCGGAAGTCCCGAGGCCGAAGCTTATAGCGCTGCATACATGGAACTCATCACCGCGTTCTGCAATCAGGCGAGCATCGCTTTGCAGAATGCTGAACTGTATCAGACCTTGAAGGAGGAGAGGAAGAGGATCCTTTTCAGCGACGAGGAACTCCGCAAGCAACTGGCCCGTGAGTTGCACGACGGCCCCACGCAGACCGTGTCCTCCATCGCCATGCGTCTCGATTTCATCAGGGTACTGCTGGACCAAGATCCGGTGAGAGCCAGACGGGAGCTGGACAAACTGGAGAGGTTGGCCGCGCAGGCTGTGAAAGAAGTGCGCACAATGCTTTTCTCCATGCGACCCATGATTCTCGAGACTCAGGGACTGGCCCCGGCGTTGGAGCAGTATGCGGAGCGGATAAGGGAAACGGATTACATTGACGTGCACGTCGATGCCGAGGGTTTAGATAGGCGCCCTGCCGCACTTGTGGAAGGTGCCACCTTCTTCATCCTGGAGGAGGCCATCAACAACGCCAAGAAGCACGCCGAGCCTCAGAACATCTGGATAAGCCTCGCTCGACGTAAGACTGAACTCTTTGCCCAGGTGAGAGATGATGGGCAGGGCTTCGACGTCGCAAACGTGGAGACTTCCTACGATGAACGGACCAGCCTGGGGTTGGTCAACATGCGTGAGCGCGCCCGACTCATCAACGGCCGACTGACTATCGAATCTAAGCCGTCCGCGGGGACGGCTGTCACACTCATTGCACCCATGAGCGGAGAAGAGGAGCTAGCTTAGTTATCTGCCTACCCGTCCCTCAGCTTCGCCCCACAGTCATCGAATAGTACCCCATGTCAACCCTTGAACTGGCACAGGCCCTGTTTGACCACAGGATGCAGTTGATGGGCTGGGTGCTTTGTTCCATCTTTCTGTATGCCCTTGCCGCCAACCTGCTCCACGTCTTCCGCAAAGCCTCATCGACTCGCGCTGGCCGTCTCCTGAAATCCCTCGAGAGTTGGCCGCACAGTCTGTGGCTCTTTCAGGCCTTACGTTTCTGTTACTACCTGGGCATTCCCTACGTAGCCTTGATGGAAGGGATTACCAATCCAACTCTAATGGGTCTCTGGCCAGTGCACTGGTTCGGACCACAATGGTTCGGGGAACTCGTCTTGGGACTGGTGCTGGGCCTGGGAACGCTTGCTCTACTGGCCTGGGGCTGGCGACACTATGCAAAGGCTACTGTACAGATGAGGTACGGTGTCGGTAGGAGACCCTACGCGGCCGAGCGCATGATGTTGATCACACCCTGGGGCTGGGGACTAGTCGTGCTGGATGTCCTGTACCTTGAGATGCACTGGGCGTTCTACCGCAGTGCCACCATCCCCATGCTGGGGATCTATCACGGGGTGTTCGTCGGTTTCCTTCTCGTCCTCCTGGAGTGGTGGCTGAACCCGGAGATCCGCAGAGGCTGGGCAATTGCCCATCGCAAAGGGGAGAGCCTCACCACCGCCACCATAGCTTTCAGCATCTCCATCATCTACTACTTCACATCGAGTACATGGCTATGTCTGGCCATTCACCTCATGATACAGTTCGGACTAGTATCGTTTCTGACCATGTCGCCTGGCCTAGTCGATCACAAACGACAGGGCGATTAGGATCGCAAGCATGCCAACCGCCAGGATAGCTATTCGCTTCAGGTCATCATATACGTAGGCATACTGCCCGGCCAGGCTTTCGCCCGTCGCTCTTACCTGTCGGGGCGCTTCGACCACACCTGCCTTCTCAGCCTTTGACACTCCTCCGGGTTGGGGAGCGGTACTTGCTCGTCGTTTGCGACGTGCTCTGCGCGATTTTTTGGCCATTCCTCACTTTCCTCCAAACTACTGGTCGGTGAGTTCCGCGATTGCCACAAACCGATGGGTATCAATCATATATGGATGACACGTGATGAGCGTCAGTGTGGCATTGGGAGTCCGCTCCAGCAGGCTCACCTCACCTGGCTCGACCACCATCGTTGCCACGATCACGTATCTGTATGGCGTGTCACCCGCATACACGACCACCTCGTGCCCTATCTTCATGTCCTCAAGACGTCTGAATATCTCGCCATAGACGTCGTTGTGACCAGAGATGACCATATTGCCTCGCTCGCCAGGATTCGCTGACCCAATCATGTGTCCAGCTCCCATCTTCAGTTCCTCCCAGCCATCTCCCTCCACTACGGGCGCATCAACGTCGATCGCTGGCATGACAATCCTGGATGCCTGTCGTGGCCCCGGCGTAGGTATGGGAATGGATGCCCCAGGCTCCACAAGGTATCGGTAGGGGTTGGGTACACTACCGTCCGAACCCGGCGGAAGACTGCTGCCAGGCAGAACCGTCACCGGCGTGGCGGCGGGGGTCGCTGCTTGTCCGGCCTCCAGCGCCTCAGCCACCTCTCTGTTGAGAAGACGCAGATTGGAGAGAGAGCTGAAAACCACGAAGATCAGGCCCGCAAGAGCCGCCAGTTCCAGCAACAGGAGGAGCCGGTCCCGCAGCCTGGGAAATCCCTTCCTCCAGAAACCCCTGTTCATCCTGCCCAGAAAGGTGACAGCCCTCGCAGGGGGGCTGCGCTCCGGTGTGATCCTTGCCGTCTCAAACGAGATGCCCTCGACTCCCGTCAGGTCCTCCGCCGATGTCGCACGCTTCCCAGGTAGTGCCGAAGCCCCAGTCGCGGATTGCTGTCGGGGCCTGCCTCGCTCCGCGGTCCCCCTTGATGCCAACGCGGCTAGGTCCTCAACACTGCCGGAGGACGTCGGCTTGCGCGGCTCCCGCTCCGTCAGACGTCGGAAGCGCTGCAGAGCCCGCACCCTCCGCTTGGACTGCAGGAGTTCCTCCAGTTGCTCAATCGTCAGGTCATCCGGCGAGGACTTCTCATTCATGAGTTGATCCTTTACCAAGACACTTGCAGTCTATGGATCAATCTTATGTAAAATTATACACATGTTTGGACAATAGTCAAGCATCGTCTGCTGGCCGCACCATTCTGCCGCGCAGCGGTGCGTCTATGAAGAGCCACTCCTGAGCCTGGTCGCCCACCCTGTACAGATCAGCTCCCACACCTGTGCAACTCCTTCAACCCGGAGCGCCCACACCAGGAACGCGTAGCTGGCCAGACCGAGGAATCCGGCCCCCACTACAATCAGAAGCTCGCCCCACACTGACACATGAGTGGCAATCCCGACCAGCAGTGGTAGGCTCAAGTATACCAAAGCCCCGGTCAGCATAGAGGCGAGGAGCACCTTGAGAGCACTTTGCATCAAGGCCTGGCCTCGAAGGCCATCAAAGTGGCGGTGGGTAAGATATAGCATCAGCAGGGCATGGCAGGTCAACTGAACTGAGTTTGCCAGGACCAAGCCCAGCATTCCCAAGGGGGCAATCAGTACCAACGCCACCCCTAGATAGATGAGTACTCCAAGAACCCCCACTAGGACAGGAGTCTTCGTGTCCTTCCGAGCGTAGAAGGCAAAGACCAGGACTTGATCTATCGCGGCGAAGGGCAGCCCTATGAGATAAACCCGCAAGGCCTGCGAGGTGCGCAGCGTATCATAGGTTAGAAATGCGCCGTGCTCGAAGATCAGAGCTATGACAGGTGTCGCCAGGATCAAGAGCCCGAAGGCCGCTGGCAAGACGAGCAGCAGCACCGTGCGTAGGCCCATTCCCAATGTGCGGCGGAAGCGAACCATGTCGGCGGCTGACGCCAGGCGCGTAAGCGATGGCAAGATGGCGGTGGAGACAGCAACGGCCACGAGCCCAAGAGGGAACTGGATGAGAGTGGTGGCGTTTTGCATCCAGGCGATGCTCTGTTCCCCGGTCCGGGAGGCCAGATTACGGTCGATGGCGATGCCCACCTGGCTAACAATCAGACCCAGGGCGACCGGCAGATACAAGCGCCCCATGCGCCGCAACCCCGGATGACTGAGGCTGAGGGAGAAGAAGAATTGCAGGCCCCTCAGGCCCGGTAGCTGGATAGCCAACTGAAGGACGGAGCCCAGGAGAACACCCAATGTCAGACTGGCGATTCCCATCCTGTTGGCCAGAAGCAGCGCTCCAACTATGATGCCCGCGTTGAAGACGCTGGCGCCGAAGGCGGAATAGACGAAGCGCTTGTTAGCGTACAGAAGCCCGGTGGTGGCCCCAGACAACCCCAGGAAGAGCACAGCAGGCATGATCAGGCGCGCCAGCGTCGTTGTCAAGCCCAGAAGAGATGGATCGAAGCCAGCTCCTAGGAGCCAGGCCACGGTGGGAGCCGCGACCTCCAGGGCCAGGACGATGAACGCCAGGCCGATAGCCATCACCGTGAAGAGAGTGCTGGCCAGCCGCCACATATCTGGCCGGTCCTGTGGCTCCGCGTAATCGCTAAAAACGGGTACCAACGCTGCGCTGATCATGCCACCGACAAGGAGGTCGTAGGTCATGGTGGGAACGATGGAAGCCACTCGAAATGCACTGACCGGGCCGGTGGCTCCAAAGAGGTGTGAGATGACGGTTTCACGCACGAGGCCCAGAACACGGCTACTCACATTGCCCAGCGCGACAACGGTGGCCGCCTGTGCTATGCCCGACTCCTCGCCAGCTTGCGAAGCGGCCTCTTCGCGCGACGGACCAGCCACCAGGGCGCCGCCCCTATTCACGTAGTGGCCTCCTGCTGGTGAGCAACGATAGCCGAGATCAGACGACTCGTGGAACGACCGCGCGTGACAGGCGTCAAGTATACCTCACCATCGTATTCGGCCACCACATCGGCCTCTGGCAGCTCCTCAAGCCTATAGTTGCCGCCCTTCACGTAGATATCTGGTTCCAGCGCTCTCACCAGGTTCTCTGCGGTTGCCTCGCTGAACAGCACTACACAGTCAACGCACTCCAGGGCCGCCAATATCTCCGCCCGGTCGCCCTGGACCATGAACGGCCGCCCGTCCCCTTTGAGCCGCCGGGTAGACTCATCGTCGTTCAATCCGACAATCAGCAAGTCACCCTGCCTTTTCGCCTCCTTCAGATAGCGCACGTGCCCTACATGCAAGAGATCGAAGCAGCCATTGGTGAACACCACCCTGCCGCCACGCGACGCCACTTGGTCCCTTATGGTACGGGCCTCCTCCAAGGACATGATCTTCTCACTCATCCCGTTCTCTCCACTCCGCCTACGTTAGGCTATTCTATAGTACCTGCAGGCATTCTTCAAGGCCTTGGAGTGGCTTGGAGCCTTTGAGCTGTGCTACAATGAGCGGCGTGACAGGTGGCTATCATCAGCGAGGAGCGAAGAGGGGTAGACTAGTTCTTGCCGTCGTAGGCGGTGGCGTTATTCTGACCCTCGTGATCGTAGGTGGATTGCTCATGAGCGGAACGCTGGGCACCATCGTTGCTCTCATGCAGCCCACCTCCACGCCGTCACCTACTGCGACCCTCACGCCCACGTATGCCCCGACCTTCACACCGGTGCCTACGGCTACTGGTACGCCGACGCCAGAGCGCACTGAACCTCAGGACCACTACTGGTTGGCCCGACCGTTCAGCATGGAAGACAACAATGAGTCTAGTCGCTTCTACCCCTACGGCTCCACTGCACAGGGAAGGTACCGCGTACACCGCGGTGCCGACTTCCCGAATGCTTTTGGCGCACCCGTCTACGCTGCGGCCAAGGGCAGGATCCTCGTAGCTGGCTCAGACGATCGGATCGTCTGGGGCGAGAGAGTCGGTTTCTACGGCCAGCTGGTGATCTTGCAGCTGGATCAGCTATATCGTGGTCAGAAGGTATACGTACTCTACGGCCATCTCTCCAAGGTACACGTTGAGTTCCTGCAAGAGGTAGCGCAGGGCGAGCTCATCGGCGAGGTGGGCATGACGGGCGTGGCCATAGGGCCGCATTTGCACCTCGAGGTGCGGGTGGGTGAGAATAGCTATCAAGAGACGCGCAACCCCACACTCTGGCTGCAGCCGCTCCCTGGCAACGGTACAATCGCAGGTCGGTTACTGGATTCCCAAGGGCGGCCAATTCCTGGGCAGGATATTACATTCTACCACAAGGGAAGTCCTAATCAACGGTGGCAAGATATCACCACCTATCCATCCAATGAAGCAAACGCCGATGATGATTGGGCAGAGAACTTCGCCCTGGCTGACGTGCCTGTCGGTGAGTACTTGGCCAAAACCGACGTGAACGGTCAGAGGTGGACGGCAGAGGTCACCGTAGACGAGGGGGAGACCAGCTTGGTGACCATCCAAGTCCAGTGAGTAGACCCCTCCGTTGGCCGTCGCGTGGTGCGGGCCGTAGAGCAAGGCTCCGCGCCACCACCCACTGGAGACTCAAGCATCGAAGGTGACTGCTCTCTCCAACGGCTCTACCAATTCGACCTTGCAATTATCTGTCGCCGGTGATACACTTAGCATGAGCCTCAGGCCCGACCTCATGCCACGCAGGCAGGAGGCGGGACTGCTTTCTCAACCCCATGGAGTGCTGATAGGAAAAGAGTTGTGTCCCAAGCCTTCTATCGTAAATGGCGGCCGCGAACCTTTGACCAGGTCGTGGGACAGGACCACGTGACTCAGACCCTCCGCAATGCTCTAGAGAGCGGTCGCATAGTACACGCGTACCTGTTCAGCGGCCCGAGGGGAACGGGAAAGACGTCAACGGCCCGCATACTGGCCAAGGCGGTGAACTGTCTGAGCGATAGCGATGACAAGCCGTGCAATGTTTGTCGGATGTGTCAGGCCATAGAAGAGGGAAGAGCGATTGATCTGATTGAAATCGATGCAGCTTCCCATACCGGTGTTGATGACATCAGAGCGCTACGAGACAGATAAACTTCGCCCCCAGCGAGGCCAGATACAAGTTCTACATCATTGATGAAGTGCACATGCTCTCGTCCTCGGCATTCAACGCCTTGCTGAAGACGCTAGAGGAGCCACCAGCACACGCCATTCTTGTGCTAGCCACCACCGAACCCCACAAGATCCCGGCGACCGTCCTCTCGCGGTGCCAGCGCTTCGACTTCCGCCCCATACCGCTCGAAGACATGGTCGCCAGGCTGGAAGAGATCGCTGGTCAGGAAGGGCTGAAGGTAGATGAAGCCTCGCTGGATCTCATCGCCAGGCAATCCACGGGAAGCATGCGTGACGCAGAAAGCCTTCTGGATCAATTGGCCTCCTACGGAGGACAGGAAATCACGCTAGAGCGGGTCCAGATGATGCTGGGCACGGTCTCCTCTCAAGGGATAGCGGACTTGGTTGATCATCTGGCGACTTGCGATGTCGCCGCCGGACTGGGTCAGATTGGTCAAGCTGTCGCCGATGGCGCCGATCCGCGTCAGCTGAACGAAGAGCTTCTGGAATACCTCAGGGGCCTGTTGCTGATCAAGACGACCAGTGAGGGTCCCTCGTACACAACTGAGGAGCAGCGACAAGAGATGGCTCGTCAGGCGGCGTCTTTCACGCTCGACAGGCTGGTGACTACCATCAAGCTCTTCAGCCGAGCTGCGCAGGACTTCAAGGCAGCGTCACGGCCTCAGCTGGCGCTGGAGTTGGCTTTCGTAGAAGCCACTCTTCCGGAAGCACGGCAAGGGGGGACCGCACCCTCGACTCGATGCTCGGCCTCCGAGGAAAGCCCACAGCAGCCGACTGAGGGAACGGCCACAGCCCCACCTCAGGTTGAGGGCAGTCCCCGCAGGATACGCGCTGAGGCCGATTCTCAGCCGAAGCCCTCCACGCAGGTGAAAGAAAGCCCTGTTTCCATTGGGGCGAAGGCAAAAGGAGCGCCTCTGCAAAGACTCCAGGACAACTGGATGCAGATTCTGGCCGCGATAAAAGCCTACAGCATGCATCTTGAGGCAGTGATCAGGGACTGTCCGGCCACAGCGGTGGAGGGTGATGTGGTCAGTCTTAGAGCTCGTTCCCCGTTCCACAAGGAAAGACTGGAGGAAGATAGAGCGCGCCAACTTCTGGAGGAAGAGATCAGCAAGCTGATGGGACGGCCTTACCGCATCAAGTGTATCCTGGCCTCTGACGCGGAGCAACAAGGACCCCCGCGAGCGGATGAACTACAGGTCATTACAGAGGACCCGCTGGTAAAGGCAGCACTCGAGCTGGGCGGCAAGCTCGGTGATATCAAGTGAATCTACCTTGGACATGACGTGATGAGAGCACCGCACGGGCCCAGGCACTACCCTGCTTCCACGGTCGGTGTCCTGATAACGTGCTCTGGTGCAGAGCCATAAGAAGGAGTGTTTAAGAGTGGCAACAAAGAAGAAAGGCCAGTTCAAGGCCCAACGGGGATCCACTCTGAAACAGGTGCAAGAGTTGCAGGCTAAGATGCTGGAAGCGCAAGAAGCCTTGGGGCAGCAGACCGTCACCACGTCGGTAGGCGGCGGAGCTGTCACCGTGGTGATGAGTGGTCATCACAAGCTGCAGTCCATTGCCATCTCCCCGGAGGTCATTGATCCCGAGGATGTGGAGATGTTACAGGACCTGATCATCGCCGCGGTCAATGAGGCTTCGGAGAAAGCCGGAGAACTGGCGGCGCAGAATCTAGCCAGCATTACCGGTGCCCTGGGCATACCCGGCCTGATGTAGGATGCGACCAGTCCCCCGGTCAGTCGAGCGATTAATCGAAGAACTGAACCGCTTGCCAGGTATTGGCCCCAAGACCGCCTCCCGGCTGACATTCTACCTGCTACGATCACCGCCGGAACAGGTGCAGGGTTTGGCGGAGGCGATCGGCCAGCTTCAGGAGCAGGTCGTCACTTGTTCAGTGTGCTTCAACACGGCGGAGACCGATCCCTGCTCCATCTGCAATGATGCGGAACGAGATCGCTCCGTGATCTGTGTGGTAGAAGAGCCTCTGGATGTCCTGGCGATCGAGAGAACACGAGAGTATCACGGCCTCTATCACGTACTGCACGGTGCCATTTCACCGGTGGAGGGCATAGGACCCGAAGATCTCAGGATAGCGGACCTCGTGCAGCGCCTGCGCAGCAATCCCGCTGAAGAGGTCATTCTGGCGACCAACCCCAACCTGGAGGGAGAGTCTACGGCCATGTACGTTTCCCGGCAATTGGTTCCTCTCAGCGTGCGGGTGACTCGCCTTGCTCACGGCCTGCCCATGGGAGGGGACCTGGAATATGCTGACGAGGTGACCCTGACACGCGCCCTGGAAGGCAGAAGGGAGATGTAGCGCCGATCGTTAAAAAAGGCAAAGCGCATGAACTCACATAGCGCAAGGCGACGGCGCAGAGGATGACAGGAGGATAGTTTGGGAGAACTGGGTCAATTGCTCCGCGAAGCCCGCGAGAAAAAGGGCCTATCCATCGCAGAGGTGGAACGGGAGACCAAGATAAGGCCACCACAGATCGAAGCTTTGGAAGAAGAAAGCTACGAGAAGCTGCCAGGCGGAATATACCTCAAAGGTCTTCTCCGAAGCTACGCCCAGTACTTGGGCCTCGATCTAAAGGAGGTCATGACTCTGTATGGCGGGGAGCACGAACAAGTCGGCCCCACCGCCCCTGTTGCTGATGGCTTTGAACCACCAAAGGGCATGACCATATCATCGTGGCTCTTCATAGACTTGTTCTTGGGAGCACTGATCGTCGTATCGATTGCGGTGGTGGGAGGCCTCGCCTACAACCGCTGGATCCCGAATTCGCCCCAGTCCGCGTCAACTGCGACTCGTCGGGCCAGCCTGGCCTCACCGGTTCTGCAGTTGAGCCCGACCAGCACACCATTCCCAACCTTCACGCCCACTCAGATCGCTTCTGGCCGCGTCCAGGCGGACGTGGAGATCATCGCTCGCACCTGGCTAGAGGTGACAGTCGATGGCGAGGAAGCCTTTCGAGGGCTCATTGAGGCTGGCACCAAGTGGTCGTGGTTCGCCGAAGACAGCATCGCCATGCATGTGGGTAACGCGGGTGGTGTGCTAGTAACGATCAACGGACAAGAGCTAGGGCCTCTTGGTGAGCTAGATGAAGTGGTAGACATCGAATGGACGTGGGAGGGCCTCCATGCCACGCCAGAGCCTCTCTCTACGGGGACACCGCCAGCAGCCTCTCCATCCGCCACCACAGTCGTCCCGGCGACACCGCCAGCAGCTTCTCCGTCCCCCACCACGGTCATCACGACGACCACGGTCCTTACGCCAAGCCCCAGTCCGTGAACCCAACCATGCGCTTCTATCTGCTTTCCCTCGGCTGTCCCAAGAACACAGTCGAATCCGAGGGCATGAGGGAACTGCTCCGTCACGTCGGCTACGAGTCTACCAACCACCCCGAAGAGGCCGGCATCTTGATTGTCAATACCTGCGGCTTCATCGATCGCGCGAAGGAGGAGTCCGTGACCGCTCTGCGTGAACTGGGTGAAACGAAGACACCCGGCCAATACCTCATCGCTGCGGGTTGCATGGCCGAGCGATATGGTGGCGAAATGGCGCGGATGGTGCCTTCCCTAGATGGGATCATCGGCACTCGGCGATGGAGAGAGATCGCCCAGCTGGCGGAGAACCTGCTGACTGACCAGAGGCGGGGTGCGGTCCACCAGCTGCCACAACCGAGGCCGCACCATCCGGTGGTCCATCCTGTGCCCCGGCACTGCCCTGGCCTGGCGACTGCCTACGTCAAGATCGCGGATGGTTGCGACGCTCCCTGTGCTTTTTGCGCCATCCCACAGATCAAAGGCGG
>CAZBJW010000136.1:0-11790 GCA_964492135.1 uncultured Anaerolineales bacterium | reverse complement strand
GCTATAGCGGATTGCGGGTACAGGGCACCGCTAGCTCCCCGTCTAGCACGACCGCAACCATAATACGTTAAGGTGCAGTGAAAGTCAAGGCGGAGAGGGCGGGATTTGAACCCGCGAGGCTGTTACGCCTACACGATTTCCAATCGTGCGCACTAGACCGGACTATGCGACCTCTCCTTACTCCTCATTATAGCATCCAGGGTTGGCTCGTTCAAGTGTCTGCAAAGGACAGCGTGGAAAAACGACGTGAGGCGCGCCGCTGGATCGCTCGCCGTGGACTGGCTGTGGGCAGGCTTGGAGACGCCGCGTGCCCTCTGATACGGCTCCTGCGGAGCATATGAGGATGCGCCTGGCGGCTGGCGGAACTGGAATGAGGTCGCATGTGCGTCTGACAGCCTTGTTCATTACCCTCTCCAAAGGGTCTGGGAGTATGCTGCAGCAAGCGCGGATACCCCCTGTGTGGAGTGGAGCTCTCGGAGGCTTTGGAAACCTCCGAGAGCTGATGCCTGGAGCTATTGCGCCTGCTGCGCCGCGTCCAGGGTCAGGATTTCGCCTGCTGGGCTCCAGAGACCCTCGTGGCCATTGACCTCATAGCTGCCGCGACCCCGCAGATACACCCTGCCGGTGCCAGTAGCGGTGAACTCGATGATGCCGCCCGCCATCCAGACAGTGATGCTGTCTCCCGAAGCGCGGATCGTCCCCGACCAGCCCCAGAAGACGGTGGCGTTGCTGCCGGAAACCTCCCACCTGTGGTCCTTCCTACTGGCCTCCAGCGTGTTGGCATTCTTGATCCACACAATGCCTACCCCGTGGGCTCGGATTGCTATCTCGCCGTCGCCACGGAGGAGGGCCAGACCAGCGCCCTTGCCCCAGATGGTGCCGGTACCACTGAGCTCCTCGGCACTGACTGTGGACGCCAGCGGCAGACACAGCACCACCACCACTGCCCACAGTAAGATCGTTCTCTTCCTCATCTTTGCACCTCCTCTGTCTAATTCACCCGCATTATGAGTGCCGCGTGTTGCGCTGGCAGTATCTGGTTGTAAAATCCATGCAAAACAAAAAGGGTGGATCCCGAGATCCACCCTTTCGCTCTCCTGTAGAGGAGGTGCTGTCTTTACGTCTTTTGCTTCCTGGCCTCCTCCGCTGCCAGCGCCCTGCGCAGCACCTTGCCCACCATCGTCTTGGGCAGTTCGTCCCGGAACTCGACGTAGTATGGTATCTTGTAACTGGCGAGCTTGTCCCTGCAGAACTCTCTGATCTCGTCCACCGTGGTGGTCTCCCCTGGCTTCAGCACC
Organism: uncultured Anaerolineales bacterium; assembly: GCA_964492135.1. Taxonomy (GTDB): domain Bacteria; phylum Chloroflexota; class Anaerolineae; order UBA7937; family B3-Chlor; genus CAYGAW01. Next base: position 10,492 of record CAZBJW010000136.1, on the reverse strand, counting down.
ACCCAAGCCTTGACGGTCTCGCCTCGCTTGGGATCAGGGATGCCTGCCACTGCGGCTTCCTGGATCTTGGGGTGCTCGTACAGCACATCCTCGACCTCGCTCGGATAGATGTTGAAGCCGCTGGCGATGATCATGTCCTTTTTGCGGTCTACAATATAGAAGTACCCCTTCTCGTCCATCAGCGCGATGTCGCCGGTGTAGAGCCAGCCTTCCCGCAGGGCAATCGCCGTTTCCTCCGGCATGTTCCAGTACTCCTTCATCACGGTGGGAGACCGCAGGATCAGTTCGCCAGTCTCGCCGATAGGCAGGTCTTTCGTTCCGGTATCGATGTCGACGATTTTGGCCTCCACGTCGGGCAAGGGCAAACCGATGCTACCTTCCACGTTCATCCCGTACATCGGATTGCAGTGAGTGGCTGTGGGGGCCTCGGTGAGGCCGTAACCCTCCACGAGCCTACCTCCGGTCAATTCCTCGAATGTTTGCTTCACTGCCATGGGCAAAGGTGCCGACCCGCTGATGCAGGCTCTGATGGACTTGAGATCATATTTATCGATGTCAGGGTGCTGGTTGATGGCATTGTACATGGTGGGCACGCCCATGAAGAGCGTAGGTTTATACTTGCTGATGGCCTTCAGCAGGGCGTCTATGTCCCTCGGGTTGGTGACCAAGATCATGGCCGCAGAGAGGCACCACGCCCAGGCCATGACAGCTACCATACCGAAGACGTGGAAGAGGGGAATGGCAGCCAGATGGATCTCCCCCGGAATCTTCACATCGGGGACGAAGGCGCTGGCCTGGAGCGCATTGGCCACCAGGTTGCGATGGAGGATCACCGCCGCCTTGGGGACGCCGGTGGTGCCACCGGTGTATTGGAAGAGGGCGATGTCGTCAGGCCCAACATCCACCTCTGGATCATCCGCAGGATACTTGTCCAGCAGGTCCGGCAGCCACAGGTCGCCCTCGGCCAGTTCGACGCGGTGTCCTTCCTTCTTCTCCAGGAGAAGGCTGAACAGAAGACGGTCGATGCCGCTAAGGTGCTCCTTGATGTTGCTGACGATAACCTTCTTGACTCTGGTCTTAGGCTGAACCTGTTTGACCACCGGATAGAATAGGCTGAGGACGATGACCGTTTCCGCCTCGGAGTCATTGAACTGGTGCTCTACCTCGCGGGGCGAGTAGAGCGGGCTGGTCGTCACCACGATGGCCCCGGCCTTGAGGATGCCAGAGTAGGCGATGACGAATTGCGGGCAGTTGGGCATATACAGGGCCACGCGGTCGCCTTTCTTGACCCCCAGGTCAATGAGGGCGTTGGCCAACCTATTAGCCAGTTCGTTCAGTTCCTTGTAGGTTAGCTTCGTGTCCCCAAATCGTCCCGGGAGGATGGTGGCAATACTATCGGGATACTTCCTGGCACACTCCTCGAGGAACCAGTGGAGGGGCACCTCGGGGTAGTCGAGGGTGTGAGGGACACCTTCATCGTAGAACTTCAGCCAAGGTTTTTCCATCCTTGTCCTCCTTCCATGATCTCTGCCCGTCCTTTCCGCACCAGACCCTGGGGCGTCCCGGTGGTCAGTGGCCTGCATGGGGAAAGCCGCCTCCACCCAGTCTGGCATGATTATATGCCAAAGCCCGGCTCGCGTCAACCTTAAGCGCACACGTGCAGGTCACTAGGCGCCCATCCGAAGAGAAAACTGAGAGGGCGGTGCTTTGTCCCCGCCCTTGACGGCGGCGCCGCGCAGTGATCGACGGCCACGTGGTCGTCCTCGATTGTCTCTCCGTCGTATTTGCCCTGAGCGGTGACAGTGTTGACGACGCCGGAGCCTAGAGTGGACGGACCTGCGTAGTCATGCTCGCAAGTGAAGAGCGTTGTTGCGGTCCCATTGCCTGCGGTCGCCGTCTACATTCGTGGTTTGATAGGTAGGCTTTGGGGCGTTGCCGGGAATGCCGTGACCGCGCCGCCCATGAGCCCGAGCGCCAAGGCGAGCGACAGCAGAGTTGGCGTCATAGAACCAATGCTCACTCTCGTACCAGTCCTCTTGGTCATGCTCGTTTCCCTCGCTGCGTTCTCGTAGCCAGGTTTGTGCGTCACTTCTGGCCTCGGTTCGTGTCACATCGGGGTCTCCTTTCTCAAGACATCTACGAGCGCGGTGGGTTGTGGGTTGTATTCAGCCCATTCAGACCTGGCATGGAACCAACCAGCGGGCTGATGACCACCGCAGGGATAGTGGCAGGCGAGGGGTTAGCGGCTCGTGAAGACCGTTATGAACCAGCCTGCAACCTCTATCAACTCAGTAGCTCGCTTGCCGACCAGTCGTTCGAAGAGGCCGGCTACCAGTCTTGACTGAGAGAGGACGGTGGCATACAATAAGATTGTGAAGCGGCACCGGCATGAAGGAAGGGAGTGGTGAAATGTCGGAACCCCATCCTCTCGTGAAACTTGCCAGGGAGACCATACAGAGCTACATCTGCAGGAATAAAGTCTTGAAGGCGCCTCCCGAACAGGACCTGACGCCTGAGATGAAGCAGCGGGCCGGGGCCTTCGTCTCCATCAAGAAAAAGGGGCAGTTGAGAGGCTGTATAGGGACCATCGAGCCCTGCGAGGCTAACGTGGCATACGAGGTCATCCGCAACGCTGTCTCCGCCGCCACCCGGGATCCGCGCTTCCCGCCCATCAGTCCCGAGGAACTCGACGAACTGGACATCTCCGTCGATGTACTGACCCCTCCAGAGCCCATCGAGAGTATCGATGAGTTGGATCCCAAGCGATACGGCCTCATCGTGGAGTCAAAGCTGAACCCTTTCAAGAGGGGGCTCTTGCTGCCTGACTTGCCCAGCATCAGCACTGCTGAGGAGCAATTATATCACACCAAGGTGTACAAGGCGGGGATCGTGGATGAAGACGAGCCGATACGGCTGTATCGCTTCGAGGTCATACGCTACAAGTAGTTCTACCGTCCACTGCCCCGGTGCCTTAGCACCAAAGGATCTGCCACACCCAGCCTTGAACTGAAGCCCTGTTGGTGCGTTCTGCCGAAGCGTGCCCGCGCCTGAGTGGCCAGGGACTTCTGCTCAGTTCAACCCCATTGGATATAGGTGAGGAGTGTTGCCGCGGCCGACAGGCAGCAGCAGCACCCAAGGAAGGCCACACCGCACCCGATAACTACCCAGAGCCACACGCTACGCCCCATCTATCTCACCCTCCATTGTTTCCATCGTAGCCGCCGTTAGCCAGGGTCCAAGGTACTGACGCTCAGCTCTGAACGACTCGAATGCCCAAACCTAGCTAAGCTTCCTGCTTACTGGGCACCGGTCCCAAGCACCCTTGCTTCTCGTACTTGGCGAAGAGCTGTCCCCAAGGCGTGCTCTCCCGCCACCGCATGTAGATGCTGCGCTCCTTCAGAGGCCAGTGGATATAGTCATGGTTGATTTCAGAGACGAGGATGGGGATCTTGACCAAAGGCGTGCGGAAGACGAGCTTCTGAAGGAACCTGGTGGGCCCGTACCATGAGAGCCAGCCCAGGAATTTGTGGAGGGAACGGCCCACCTCGAAGTGCCAATTCTCGTTGCTGATGTTGTCCCCGACCAACTCGATCTCGTTGGCGTCGCCGACGCCCAGTCGGCGCTCGTGAGCCAGCCGAATGTAGTCGATGGACAGCGGGTCGAACCCCATCATCTTCGCTGAAATGGCGTCTATGGCCACCTGGTCGGCGCTGGCCAGAATGACATTCTTGACCTCAGGTGTCATCGTCCGCGGACCAGGGCCATTGCCGGCCGTGGTTCCGTCCATCACGGCGAAGATACCAGGATGGATTTCTTGCTGGATGGTGAGCAGGTCCACCAGGGTCTCGTGGATCCAGCTGTGGGTATAGTGCCTTCGGGTATGCAACAGTCCACCAAAGGCGTTCTTCATCGCGCCAGTGGTGGTGGTATAGATGTGACACTTCGTCGTGGGCAGGTGCACGATGTTCTTGCCGAAGAAGTAGTCGGGAAGTTCTATGCCCTCGGGATAAATGTGATGTAGGATGAGCATTTCGTCCTGGGGTTCGTAGTGTACCCAGGCCATGTCCTCATCCCTGAAATTGTAGAACACCGGGATGCAGTGACTTCGAAAGATGGGGGAGTAGAGGTTCAGGTCTTCTCCCTTGAAGGCGTTGATGACCACTGTCTCGTTCTGGACGCAGGATAGATCTGTGTATCCGGCCTTTCTCAAGGCCATGATGGTCCCCTCCAGTTGCCAGGGGGTGGTATTGGCGCTGGGGAAGGGGTAGTGCCAGGAGATGTTGTCCTTAAGAATGGTGGGTGCGGTACGGTCCAGGGAGTCCTGCACGCCTGCCAGTGCCAAGAGCCGTTCGTAGTCCTCTAATACAGTCTCTGGGCGTGTGAACAGAGCGGCGACTTTCGCGCGAGTTGTCATCAGAGCGAGATACTCCTTCTGTCAATCTCAGATCTTATCTAAATACTATCCATATCGCATGTGCAGGTCAACCTGGGGACAGTCGGGGCACGGGAAAACGCTGCCCAGAGGGTGCTGAGTTGGCAATCTGGGCTTGTCCAGCCTCCCACAGTCCCGAAGGGACTTCTCCACGTTAGCGCGGGAATTCATTCCTACGCTGGCCTGGGCATGACCGTACAGAACAACTGGGCAGCAGAATGCCTGCACGCCAACTATAGCCGAATCGAGGGCGCCTTACGATGGGGGACCTCTCCTTGCCTGCAGCGCGGTTCGTGAATCTGGGACGGGACATTCCCGGGGTGTCTGCCACCTGGGAGTTCTGTGGCGGAGTATCCAATAGATAGCGGAGCGTGGGGTGCACTATGGCTCTGGCAGCCAGTGGAGGGCGGCGTCGTCGGTGAAGTTTCTCCAGCGTCTCTCTGGCATGCACAGCCTCCCGCGTGATGGGCACGCCTGCGCATGGATATGCATTCGCAGGCTGGCACGGTGTGCAGGTGTAGACCAGTGCCGGGCCCATGGGCCCGGCATTCGATCACTCCTGGTATTCGTGCCTCTGGTCGGCGCCTGGCGTCACCCGCAAGAGCTCGATGGCGTGGGGTAAGGCGGGGAGGATCACGTTCAAGGTCTCCTCAACAGCCTTCTGACTCCCGGGCAGGTTGACGATCAAAGTCTGACCGCGGATACCTGCGACTGCCCGGGACAACATGCCGTGCGGCGTCACTTTCATACTCTCGGCCCGCATCGCCTCCGCAAGCCCTGGCGCCTCACGATCTATGACCGCCTTGGTGACCTCCGGCGTAACGTCCCGCGGCGTGAAACCTGTGCCGCCCGTGGTGAGAATGAGGTCCAGGTCCAGATCGTCGGCCCAGTCGATGAGCGCAGCCTCGATCTGCTGCTTCTCGTCGGGGACGATCTCGTATTTCTTGACTTTGGCATTCAGTCGCTCCGTGACGGCGTCTATGATGGCAGGTCCGCTGAGGTCCTTGCGCTCGCCCCGCGAGCCCTTGTCGCTAATGGTCAGCACGCCCACGCTTATCACTCGCACTCCCTCCTTTGGAAACTGTCACCCAGGGCCGCTTCCAGGACGTCGTCGACCGTGTCCACCAGGATGAAGTCCATCTTATCGCGCACTTCCTGCGGTAGATCATCCAGGTCCTTCTCGTTGTGCCGAGGCAGGATGACCTTTTTCAGGCCGACCCTGGCTGCGGCCAGGACTTTCTGCTTGACGCCACCAATGGGCAGGACCGTTCCTCGCAGGGTGATCTCGCCTGTCATGCCCACGTCGCACTTCACCGGCGTGTCTGTCATCAGGGACACCAACGCGGTGGCGATGCTCACGCCAGCGGAGGGGCCGTCCTTGGGGATGGCCCCGGCTGGGAAGTGGATATGCAGGTCAGTCTCATCGAAGAAGCCCTCATCGATGTTGAACTCCTTGGCCCGTGAGCGCACGTAGCTCAGCGCGGCCTGAGCTGATTCCTTCATCACCTCACCCAGTTGCCCGGTTAGGGTCAGGCCCTTGCTGCCCTTCATCTTGGTGGCCTCGACGAAAGTGATGTCCCCCCCGACGGAGGTCACCACCAGGCCCGTGGCCACGCCAGGCACCTCGGTGCGCTCCGCCGCTTCGTTGTAGAACCTGGGCTTGCCCAGGAAATCGGAGACGTTATCTTTGGTGACCACAACGTGGCCTTGTTCGCCGGCAGCGATCCTGGTAGCCACCTTGCGACAGACCGAGCCAATCTCCCGCTCCAGGTTGCGCAGACCCGCCTCGCGCGTGTAGTCCCGGATGATCAGATGCAGGGCGTCTTCCCCGAACTTTATTTCGCCCTCCTTCAGGCTGTTCTCTTCGATCTGCCGGGGAATCAGGTACCGCTGCGCTATCTTGACCTTCTCCTCCTCCGTGTAACCGTCCAGCTCAATGGTTTCCATGCGGTCGAGCAGCGGGGCCGGTATGGTATGCAGCACGTTGCCGGTGGTGATGAACATCACCGGCGAAAGGTCCCAATCCACGTCCAGATAATGGTCGCGGAAGGAGAAGTTCTGCTCCGGATCCAGCACCTCCAGGAGTGCCGACGAGGGATCGCCCCGGAAATCGGTCCCGATCTTGTCCACCTCATCCAGCATGAACACAGGGTTCTTTGAACCCGCGCGCTTGATGGACTGAATGATACGCCCGGGCAGCGCGCCAACGTACGTGCGACGGTGCCCTCGGATCTCCGCTTCATCGCGCATGCCACCCAGCGACATGCGGATGAATTCCCTGCCCAAAGCACGGGCGATGGATCGGCCCAGTGAGGTCTTGCCTGTGCCAGGCGGTCCTACGAAGTTGAGGATGGCTCCTCTGGACTCTCTTGTTTCCCCTTCTTCTTCGCGTTCCAGGCGGAGCTTCCGCACCGCCAAGTACTCCAGGATGCGCTCCTTTATCTCTTCCAGGTCATAATGATCTTCGTCCAGTATCTCGCGAGCGCGATTGATGTCCAGGTTGTCTTCGGTGCTCACCTGCCAGGGGAGTTCGATGAGCCAATCCAGGTAGGTTCTGATGACCGAGTATTCGGCGGCTGCCTGAGGCATGCTCGATAGCCGGTCCAGCTCGCGCAGGGCCTCTTTCTTCGCTTCCTCGGACATGCCTGCCGCTTCGATCTTCGCCGTGAGTTCGTTGATCTCCTTGGCTTGCTCGTCCTCTTCGCCGAGTTCTCTCTGTATGGCTTTCAGTTGCTGGCGCAGGAAGTATTCCTTCTGGGTCTTCTCCATGTCCGATTGGGCTTCATCCTTGATCTTCTGGCCAAGCTCCAAGACTTCCAGTTCCCTGGTGAGGATGACGATCAGCTTGCGTAGCTTGTCCTTCACGGCGTCGGTTTGGAGTATCTCCTGGGCCGATTCTGTGTCCATACGAACAGCGCTGGCCACCATGTAGACCAGCTGGCGGGGAACTTCAGTGTTCAGTACTGCCACCGTGAGTTCGTTGGGCAGGTAGGAGACGAGAGCCACCAGACGTTGGAAGAGTTCCATCGTGTTGCGCGACAGCGCCTCTAACTCCAGGCTCTGTTCCTCTTCCTCGTCGGGAATGACCTCGATTCTGGCCTTCAGGTAAGGGTCTGTTTGTATGAACTCCGTGGGCCTGATACGCTGTATGCCCTGCACGATCACACCGACCTGACCCGTTGGTGACTTCACGGCGCGGTGGACCACGGCCGCCGTGCCCACCGAGTATAGGTCTTCCGGCGTGGCCTTGTCAGCATCTGGGTTCTTTACCGTTACCAGCCCGACGATGCGATCTCCCAGAACTACATCATCGATCAGTTTGACAGATTCGGTCCGTTCGATGCTCAAGGGTAGAAAGGTAAGGGGATAAACGACCGTCTGCCGCAAGGGCAAGATCGGAAGTTCGGCCGGAATGGTCGATATGCCCTTTTCATCCTCCTGCTGGAGTTCCGCTTCAGCCTCTTGCGGCTGGATCAGCAGATTGAGTAAGCCTTTTCCTTCAATGCTCATTCGTTACTCTCCTCGATAACGGTGATGGGCACTTTGTGTTTGCCTTTAGCCTTGGGCAGGACGATCACCAAGAACCCATCCTCGTAACTCGCTTCTATGTCCTTCTCCTTTACCGTCCAGGGTAGAAACACGTCGGTTCTGAAGGCTCCGTAGTTGATCTCCATCTGCTGATAGGTCAGTTTGTCTGCCGGATCACGACGCATCCCCGTCACGGTCAAGATGCGGTTGGCGAAGGAGATCTCTATATCTTTGCCGTCCACACCGGCTATCTCCACCTTCACGACGGCAGAAGTATCGGTTTCATAAACGTCGGTGGGCGGACGCCAGCCTCTGTGTTGCAAGATGTCGTTCCATTGCTCGGGCGGCACGAACCGCCTGATCATGCGATGCATCTCCGAGTACATCCTCTCCAGTTCGTCCGCCACCCACTTTTCCGATTCTCGCATTTGGCCATCCTCTCGGCTCTGCAAAGATGTTGTTGCTATTCCTACTACCTTAATTTTACCAAATTTGAGCGCCTTTCTCAAATTCCTGTCGGCGAGAGTGCCAGGGTGTTGTAGTATGCATTCGCATGTGGTATACTATTGGTGCAAGTCTGGTCACTGCTCTGGAGTCCTCATCGAGGAGGCGCCATGAAAAGGTCGGGCTTTTCATTCGTCGCGGGTTGGGTGATAACGGCTTCTGTCGCCGGTAGCGCGGCAGATCCGGAGAGTGCCCAAGCTGTTTCCCCCGAGTCCCCTGCATTTGCCTTCGCGTTTGGCCAAGGGTGTGGCGTTTCGCATATTGCCGTCGTCCTCACCAACCCCGTGTGCCTCAACCACTGAGGAGAATCAAGGAGGGCGAAATGCTGATCCAAATTGGCTTGGTGGTGGGCATTCTGCTGGTAGTGGCTGTGGGAGTAGCGGTCTTCTATGTGGTCAGGACGCTGCGAGGTGGAGAAGAGCCAGTACCTGAAGACATCAGGGAGATTTGGGAGCTTACTAAGGCCATTGAGGCAGACCCCAGAGACGCAGAAGCCTATTATCGCCGTGGTCTGATCTACAGCGAGCGGGGAGCCTATGAACAGGCCATCAGAGACTACACACGGGCTTTGGAGTTGAAGCCTGATTTCGTGGTGGCGTACGTTGACCGGGGGGTGGCCTACGGCGAGACGGGACAGTATCGAAAGGAGATCGAGGACCACAGCAAAGCCATCGAACTGGATCCTGAGGATCCGGTGCCCTACACCAATCGCGGTGTGGCACACCGCAATCTTGGGCAGTACGATCAGGCGATCCGAGATCATAGCATGGCCATCGAGTTGGATGAGGAGTATGTCTTGGCCTATGTGAACCGGGGCGTGGCTTACAACGAGAAGGGCGACTACGAGGCAGCCCTGGCTGACTATAACGAAGCCATCGAGTTGTCAGCCGATTATCCGCTGGCCTACATCAACCGTGGCAAGAACTACATAGACCTAGGCGAGTACCAGCTAGCCATCGCCGACTGTGATAGGGCCATCGAGCTGGACCCGCAGGACCCCTTGCCGTATACGAACCGAGGCGTGGCCTACGATGTGATGGGACAGCACGAGAGAGCTATTCAAGATCACAGCCAGGCTCTGCAAGTGGACCCCGATTCAGCTTTGGCTCACACCAACCTGGGCGTGGTCTATGCCAATCTAGGCCGGTATCAGGAAGCGGTCGACGAACATACCAGAGCGATTGAGCTGGAGCCCGGGTATGCGGGGGCCCATCTCAACCGGGGTGTCGCCTACATGGAGTTGGGGCTCCTCAAGGAGGCCGTGGAGGATGGTCGCAGGGCTACCAAGCTGGATCCGTCCAATGCCATTGCCCACTACAATCTCGCATGCGCCTACTCCCTGGTGAACAAGAGGCGTCAGGCAGTGGAGGCTTTGGAAAGGGCCATAGTGTTGGAACCGGGCTTCGCCGATGAGGCGAGAGGGGACGAGGACTTCGATAACGTCCGGGACGACCAAAGGTTTGCCCGACTCGTCATGGGCTTGTGAGGTCGTTTCCCAATGATCCCAGTCGCCTTCGGCTCAGACGAATAGGAGCGGGCCTGTGGCCCGCCCCTGTCGAATCAGCACCCTGTCGTGTATCTTGTATGCTTCACTTCTTTTTTCCCTTGACCTTGATGACCTTGGGCTTGGCCTCGGGCGCCTTGGGAATGGTGAGCGTCAGTACGCCGTCCTCAAAGGTCGCCTCCGTGTTATCTGCTTCCACACCGTCCGGCAACATCACGGAGCGAGAAAAGGAGCCGCAACGCCGTTCGCGACGGACGTAGTTCTCCTCCTTGACCTCTTCTTCTTGCTTGGTCTCCCCTGAGATGCTCAGCGCGTTGCCGCTAATGGTGATGTCTATGTCGTCCGGCTTAACACCCGGAACGGCCGTCCTCACCACCACGCTGTCCTCGGTCTGGTACATGTCGACGGCGAGCGTGGCCTCGGTGGGAGCCAACCATTCCCTACGGCGCAGACCCACGAAGCTCTCCTCGAAGAGCCGGTCCATCGCCTCTCGCAAGGTCATGAAGTCGCGCAAAGGTTCCCAA
>CAZBJW010000135.1:4724-11845 GCA_964492135.1 uncultured Anaerolineales bacterium | reverse complement strand
GCCTGGGACGCGGAGGTGGAGTTGCTGTACCTGCGGGCCAGGTACTACCAGCCGGAGACGGGGAGGTTTATCACGAAGGATCCGTGGCCAGGGGACGTGTGGCGGCCTGACACGCAAAACAGCTATGTCTATGTGACAAACAACCCAGTCAACTTCACGGATCCTAGTGGGCTGGACGGACCGGGACCATTGTGTCCAGAGTGTCAGGAGCATTTCCCCGACTACTCGGTATTCGAAGCGGTGTGGGGCGCCTGGCTTGAAGTCCACGCATGGTTCTATGAGTGGCCGTGGGTTGCTGAAAAGCACCAGTTCGGTCCGGAACACGCTCTGACGCAGGCAGTTGTGCATAGCCCTGCACTGGCTCAGTTTCGTGCAAAGTGGGCGGGACTAATGTATCCACTGCCTTGGAAGTGGGAAGGGCACAGCCTGGAGGAAAGGGATGAAGGGCCGCTGCCCCAAAGGTTGTTCGGGGGAGCAGTAGCGTACACCCGTGAGCATTTGAGGCTATTCCTGTTGGGTGACCCGACAGGTGTTGCTCTTGGATCTCTCAATGAGATCAGTGTGAAGCAGAGCAAGAGCAGCAGCGATATGGTCACGATTGAAGCGTACAACGCAATGGGATGGGCTTCCGTAACCAGAATCCCCGGAACTACGATTCACCTGTTGGCGAACAGGCCTCGCAGCGATTGGGGGCCGGGTGGCACCATAGAGCAGATCTTCCGTTGGGAAGAGCCTATGCCAATGGGCTGTTTTCTTGGCCTCTATGAACCTGAACGTTTCGCCCCGGTAGATGCGCTCTATGCGTACAAGATGCAGGGAATGATCATGTACCGGGTAACACGGTGAGTCTTGTCGGTTTGCCATTGGTCTGTCCTGCGCCCCTAGCACGAACGGTCACCAAGTCGGGAGGGATGTTCATAGGCAGATTTTGAGGGCACATCACATACCCAAGCAAGTCTATCAGGGCCACCTGGCGAACTCGGTTCTGGTGGTGAAGTGATCAAGATAGCCCAGGTGACGAGGAGGTGTCAGACATACATGGTAGGGATTTCGTGTGTTATCTGGTCGTTTGCAGTACTGCTCTCAATGCTGTTGCTCGGGCTATTCTTCGCACTGCTGCTCCTGGCGATACGTGAAATCCTGTTGGGCAGACGATCGAGGAGCTGGACGCGAGGCACGAGAGGTGTAGCTCTGTTGGCTACTGTCCTGCTGGCGGTTGTGTTCTTCTGTCCAGTACCGCTGAACTCAATTCGAGAGTGTCTTGAAGCGCCGTATTCAAACCCGCCATCTACGTTTCGAGACTCTGATCTGCTAGGCACATGGGAAGCGCACTATAGCCGGAGTACCGACACGCTCATCATCAAGGCAGATGGGACATTCAGGCAAATCTACGAGGATCACTATGTGCAAGAGTATGTTTATCAGACGCCGTGGAACGAGTGGTGGGTGGAGCGTTTTCCCGACGGGCGAGTGAGGGTTCACCTGCATGGAGCGCGGTTCTACGAGGAGGGGATTAGAGTGGCTGAAGAGGGCGCGGGGTTAGAGAGATGGAAGTTCTACGACCCGGTTGCTCACGATTCCGTCGATACGCGCACAGAGCTTATACTGAATGTCCGGATCGATTCATCTGGGGAGCTTATTCTGTATCATATGTGGTCTCCTGCGGATGAGGGGTTTGCGATGATAGGATGCGAACGGAACCTATTTCGCCGCATGGATACGCCTTGACCATGAGGATGGCAATCCACCCATTAGCTTTAGCTCTTTCTGTGGGCCGGTGTAGCTCCGTCGGCCTCCCAGTGTTTCATGAGACCCCGGCTACTGCCCTACTCCGACCACCCCCTGAGGCGCCGAGACGTACACCTATACCGACGATGCAGCGGGGAACGGGCAAACGCAGCGCGTCTCAGAGACCTCAACGACGCAGTTGGCGTAGAATGCAGATGGGGCTCGCATAAGCAAGACAGTGGACGACCACGCCACCCACTACGTCCTCGACCGGCTGCCGCGCTGCCCGTGGTCATCAGCGACACGGATGCCATCTACCTGTATGGGCTGGACATCATCGCGGAGCAACTGGCAGAAGCCGGGCGGTACTACTACCTGCACGACGGGCTGGGTAGTGTGCGTCAACTACTCGATAGCGGAGGCCAGATAGAGAGTAAGTACACCTACGATCCCTTCGGTGTGCCCCTGGCTGGTGACGGGGTGCCCAACCCCTGGCAGTTCACCGGCGAGGCCTGGGACGCCGAGGTGGAGTTGCTGTACCTGCGGGCGAGGTACTACCAGCCGGAGACGGGGAGGTTTATTACGAAGGACCCGCGGGCCGGCAATCTGTCTAGACCCTGGACTCTCAACCCATATGTGTACGTTGGGAACAACCCGGCGAACTCCAGAGACCCGAGCGGCGGACAAGAGGAGGAAGACCTGTACAGTTCCTACGAGTCCTACAGGCAGTCCAGGGAGCTGGTCAGCGACTGGTACCATGAGTCGGGCGACGTCCGCCGCCAGTTTGGACCGAGAGAGCCGCTCACGCAGGATGTCAGGCACAGTGCTGCGGTGCAGCAGTTCAAGAACATCTGGAGAGACGAGGCTGACTATAGTGTGCCCTGGGCTTGGACAGGGCACACGCTCGATGTGAGGGCGGGCTATCCCTCCGTAGTGAGATTCCTTTGGGGGTTGGGGCGCGCGGTTCGCGCTCATTGGAAGCTGGGGATGTGCAGCAGACCGTGGGTGTCTATACCGGTGCAAAGTCAGATCGATCCCGTCGATGCAACACTCGGTTCGCTTCACGAGATTTCGGTCCACCTTGAGGGGACCCACAAGCTTCTGTTCGAAGTTTTCAATACTATGGGACGGGCTTCTGGCTCGAGAGTCTTTGGCCAGGACTGGTCTGTGATGGAGGACGTGCATCGTGGACAAGCCGGGTGGGGAGGGAATCTCTACATGGTCTTCTACTGGTTCGAGTCGCGATATGACTACCCCCTTTTGACTATCCGGCCCGAGTCCGAGCTCATCAGCCGACTATGGCGATACCGCTGGGAGTAAGTGTAGGTGGAGCGAGTGATTGCTCAGTGCCCAGTCATGCGTAGGCTCCCCGGTATGGATCGAGGAGTGGGTTAGTAGACAAAGACGGGCGGCGGACCACTCAGCCCGGGCAGTCGTTCGAATGGCTGCTATGGTGGCTGTGTACGTGTGCTACCAGGCGTGAGCATTTGCTGTCGGAGGGGCAAGGAACATCATGTTGTTCGAATACATCTGCTGCGGATTTCTTCTCCTGCTAGGCGGACTACTGGCCATGGCAGGCCTCGGGATACGCGACATCGTGTGGGCTGTGCGGGCGAAGACCTCAATGAGAGCCGCAAGAGGCATGATCCTGCTGCTCGTCCCCCTGGTTCTCTTTACGTGGCTGTGGGACGCCCAGCTAAGGTCAGCGACGTTGTGCTTCCAGAGCCCCTACAGGGCTCCAGCGCCCGCATTCGCCGAGTCTGACTTGGTGGGCACTTGGGAGGCCACTTACCCGGACGGCAGCGTTGACAGGCTCATCTTCCGGGCGGATGGTGCATTCAAGCAGATGTACTACGATGCCAGCCGAGACGGTCGCGCGCAGCAGACAACCTGGAACCCTTGGTGGCTCGAGCGTCTTCCTGACGGCGGGGTGCGCGTGCACTTGCGAGACGCAAGATACTATCCCGAGGATTTCGTGGTACCCGATCTGAGCACAGCGGTCGAGTCCTGCGCGGAGGGCGACCTCGTTTGTCGGCAGCGATACGGCGAGTGGCCTTCAGCCTTCTGGGATCCGATAGCTGAGGAATCGGTGCCCATGCAAGGCGCCTTGGTGCTGAGTGTACGCGTTGATCTGTTGGGACGGCCTCTTCTGCACCACATGCGAACCGGGCCCAAGCAGCTGGTGGTCATATCGCATTGTCAGGCGGAGCAGTTCCGGCGTGTGGAAGGACCGTGAGGCTCTGCGGGGCACATCCGCGCAGGCGCTTGAGCGGCTTGAGTGCCCTCCTGCGACGATCGCTGCAGTGGGTACGATCGAAACCAGAACAGGCGATCAGGCTCGAAGCGCACGGCGGCCTAGCGGGGGTGCAAGCGATCATGCTCTTGGCCCGAGTCGCCCTGGCGACGTACCCCCGACGAGGGGGTGGTCGGGGTAATGCCACCGCCTGGCTCATGAACGTGCCCTAGACCCTGGACGCCAACGTGGTGTCCAGCCTCGTCGATTGATGCGCGGTCTGAGTGCCTCACCTTCGTGCGTAATGGGTCATCGAGCGGCCCCGAAAGTGACCTGCATTGGCGATGCCAAGGGCAACCTCAGCCATGACGGTGTCCGCACCTACCAGTACGACCACGCCAACAGGCTGAAACAAGTGACCGAGGGCAGCTTGACCACCCAGTTCGCCTACAACGGGGATGGCGTGAGGGTGGGCAAGACCATCGGCGCAGCCACGACCGACTACCTGGTCGACCTGGCTGCCACGCTGCCCGTGGCCATCAGTGACACCGATGCCATCTACTTCTACGGGCTGGACATCATCGCCGAGCAACTGGCAGGAGCCGACCGGTACTACTACGTGCACGACGGGCTGGGGAGCGTGCGGCAAGTGCTGGATAGCGCAGGCCAGATAGCGACCAGGTACACCTACGATCCCTTCGGGATGCCGTTGCCGGGTGACGGGGTGCCCAATCCCTGGCAGTTCACCGGCGAGGCGTGGGACGCGGAGGTGGAGTTGCTGTATCTGCGGGCCAGGTATTACCAGCCGGAGACGGGAAGGTTCATGACGAAGGATCCCTGGCGCGGCGAACCGTCGCGACCCGGGACCTTGAACCCATATCTGTACGTTAGGAACAACCCAGCGAACTCTACAGACCCGAGCGGCGGACAAGAGGAGGAAGACCTGTACAGTTCCTACGAGTCCTACAGGCAGTCGAGGGAACTGGTGAGCGGTTGGTTCCATCAGGAGGGCAAGGTGCGGGTGGTTCTCGGTCCGAACGAACCACTGACGCAAGATGTGAGGTACAGCTTGGGGGTGCACCAGTTCAAGACTCACTGGAGAGAAGAAGGGGAGGACAAGGTTCCATGGGTGTGGACGGGGCACAGAATAGACCTGAGACAAGGGCCGCCGCTCCGCTGGAGAATCTCGTGGGGAGTGAGTCTATACATTGTAGCTCACTGGAAGCTCGGAATGTGCAGCAGGCCGTGGGTGTCAATACCAGTGGAGAGCCAGATCGACCCGGTTGATGCGACGCTGGGATCCCTTGAGGAAATCTCGGTCCGCCTGGCGCCAGGGCGAAGATTGTTGTTCGAAGTTTTCAACAAGATGGGACGGGCGTCCGCCACAAGATTCCCTGGTACAGAGCGCTCTCTGCTAAAGGACGTAGAGAGGCCCAGAGCGCGATGGGGTGGGACCGTATACATGGTCTTCTATTGGTTCGAGTCGGCGGATGACTACCCCGACCTGAAGAGGCGTCCAGAATCTGATCTCATGAGCCGAGCATGGCGACTGCGAGGCTGGGGGTAGGGCCCAGGGAAGCAGTCTCTCCCTTCGTACGGTGGCAAGAGTCGCTGACGGTACAGATGCTCGCGGATTCTCGGCGCGAAACGCCTGAGGCCCACCTGCGAATGCAATGGTGACGACACGATACCTGCGAGTCGCAGAGGCCGGTAGGCACCTGAGCATTCCTGCGGCCCTTGGATACCGCGAGTGAGCCCCATAGCGTGCTCCTGCATCGAGCATGGGCCCGCCCACGAGAGGAGAAGACGAAGAATGTCAACGCTCTTGGGATACATCTGCTGTGCCTTCATTATGGTAATGGCGGTCGTCCTGTCGCTAGCAGCCCTGGGTTTGCGGGACATGCTGCGCGGCGTAGCCTCAAAGAGTCGGAGCACGGTAGCAAGGGGGGTCGCGTTCTTGGTTGTCGCCGTCGCCATCGTGGTCCTGAGCTACAGGTTGTGGCTATGGTGGATAGGTCCGCCCTGACCGTGCAGGTGCGTCCTTCCGGCGCGTCTCCCCTGCACCGCATGCGGCGTGGTCGTGGTCATCAGCGACACCGACGCCGTCTACCTGCACGGCTTGGACATCATCGCGGAGCAACTGGCAGGAGCCGACCGGTACTACTACGTGCACGACGGGCTGGGGAGCGTGCGTCAAGGGCTGGACAGCACAGGCCAGATAGCCGCCAAGTACGCCTACGATCCCTTCGGGCTGCCGATGGCGGGTAACGCGGTGCCCAATCCGGGGCCGTCCACCGGCGAAGCCTGGGACGCGTAGACTGTAGGACAGGTTGCCAACCTGTCCTACGCGTGCCTTGCTCAGCTGTACCATCGGAAGAGCAGAGGTCTGGTTCCGAGGCGGAGCGGGGCGCACCCATACCTACCACGGCGCCACCAGATAGTCTTCCCCCTTGGTGGTGCAGGATTAGCGAAACCTCCCGAATATTCTCAACCTTTGGCAGCACGCTGCCGAGACGAAGGCTGCGTGACCGCGCATGGCGGGCTCGCCAGCCGCGCTCCGCGACTCCTTCAGGGGCCGCTCCGCTTTGAGGCCTCCCTTCCTTGGCGCAGCTACTGTCTCGACATCGCAACGCGCGCAATGTCTGGTTGTCCTGTTTCACACCATCGTGGTGTGAAACACGGATAGTAGGGGAAATTGCCGACCTGTCCTACGCGTGCCGTCGGGCGCCAGGAACACAATCGCCTTGTTCGACAGACGCGCGTGCACCGGCTATAATGGGGCCGCCAGATCTATCACTTCGAGGTGAAGATGATTCCCAAGCGATATACAGTCCCTTATGGCGCGGGAGAGCTGACCTTCAGCCTGCCCGAAGGTTTCGGAGAGCCACTCGTCGTCCAGCACCGACCCCTGCCGCCGCTAAGCGATGTTGAGTCGAGCATACGCTCGGCTCTACAGAACCCGGTGGGATGTGCTCCGCTTCAGGAACTTGCCAGCTCAGGCGACCGGGTCTGCATCGTGGTCACGGACATGACCCGGCCCTGCCCCGATCATCTCCTGGCGCCCTTGCTACTGGACGAGCTTCGGGCGGCTGGTGTGGAGCGAGAGGATGTCACCCTGTTGGTGGGAGTGGGTATGCATCGTGCGAGCACGACTGAGGAG
>CAZBJW010000135.1:0-4714 GCA_964492135.1 uncultured Anaerolineales bacterium | reverse complement strand
CTGGGCGAGGAGGTGGTCAGCCGCTACCGGGTACTGGATTCTGATCCTCTGGATGGGAGCAGACTGCTTGATCTGGGCTTGACTTCCGCGGGCATTCCCGCGGTGGTCAACAGGGAGGCCTGCGAGGCTGACTTACTGATGGCTACGGGAGTCGTGGAGCCCCATCTCTACGCAGGATACAGCGGCGGCCGGAAGGCGGTGGCTATTGGTGCTGCGGGAGAGCGCACCATAGAGGTCACCCACGGTCCTGAGATGCTGGATGATCCTGGAACCCGCTTGGCGATGGTCGAGGGAAACCCATTCCACCAGGCGGTGACGGAGATAGCCAGGAAGGCTGGCCTGCGCTTCATCGTGAATGTATTGCTGGATGAGGATGCCACGGTGGTGGCTGTGGAAGCGGGCGAAATGGAGGCGGCCTTTGAACGCCTAGTGCATAAGGCTAGGACATGCTACGAGGTGGGGATACCTCGGCAGTTCGATGTAGTCATCGGCGGTGTGGGTTATCCCAAGGACATCAATCTCTATCAGGCTTCACGGGCTCCTACCTATCTCTACTTTGCGCCGCAGCCTGTGGTCAAGAAGGGCGGCACCATGATCATCCCTGCTCGCTGTAACGAAGGTGTGGGCCAAGGCTTGGGTGAGCGAAGATTCCATGAGATAGTGAAAGTTGCCCGCGATGCCACGGAAGTGGTCAACAATGCCCGCCAGCACGGCTACCCGGCCGGGGGGCAACGGGCCTTCGTGCTGGCGAAGGTGTTGGAGCAGTGTGACGTGGTAATTGTGGGGTCGGGGGACCCTCAACTGGTCCGAGAGATGAAGATGATCCCCGCAGGGGACATGAGCGACGCCTTGCGCTTGGTGGAACAGAAGCACGGTCGAGGTGCCGACGTTCTGATCGTGCCCCATGCCCTGCAAACGCTGCCTGTGGTGAAGGCCTAGCTCCGTTAGTACGGCAGCTTCGTCAACATGCCCATCACGTTGCTGACGATTTCTTCCGTGGACTCAGATTGGTCGGGGCGGCGCAGACATTCCAGAGCGTGGTTCTCTATGAGCATGAGACTCGCCTGATGGGCGGCGGAACGGATGGCCAGTAGCTGGAGCAGGATCTCCTGGCAACTCCGTCCCTGGTCAAGCATGTTCTGCACGCCTCGCGCCTGTCCCTCCATCCTGCTCAGCCTATTTCGGAGATCTTTTTTCACTGGAGAAGAGATTTCCTGCATCGCTCCTTGTCTCTGCGCATGATGCATGAGAGCCCACGGCCCTCGAAGGGCTAGATGTCTCAACCCGTAGGCTGGCAGGAGTCGGCGGATGAAGAGGTGAAATTGGGGGTAGTGCTGAAGCCGCTCGTTCCGAAGAGAGACGGGACTTTCTCCGTCTGCTTGCCCCCACAGTTGGGACAAATCAGGTCCGTTGGGTCGGTGCTGCTGCGGACAAGTTTCTCGAACTTCTCGCCACAATCCTGACAACGATACTCATATATAGGCATGAACTCTGGACCTCCCGAATGATTGTCTCTACATCGGCACGCTGGCCGGTGCTGCCGAAATCGCGCCGAAGGGGCAGGCTGGAATACACAGGCGGCAGTCAAAGCAGCGCCTGAAATCTATCGAAGGAACTTCGCCCGAATCCACCTGTACGATGGCCTTTCCCCTACATCCGTGCGGGCCAGGCATCTGGAGCACGCCTGGCAAGATCCCTCATCAATACTGATCGTTGCTTGGCTGTGCATGTTCCGCGCGACTGCTTGACACTGTTTCGTATGCCTGATATCATATACTCTCCGGGGGTATCGACTCTATCATACGCCAGAACAGTTGCGCTTGTCAAGTTCAGATCATGAAGACCACTGGGGGCGGAAGGATCCACGAACTGGAGGAGAAGATGGCGGAACTCAAGGCGCGCCTGCCACGCCACTCCATTCCTCCCTCAATGCTCATAGAGCTGGAGCAACTGGAAGGGTAATTGGGAGAGTTGCGTTCTCAGCGACTCAGCGACGAGATCAAGGACGCGGATTGTCAACGCGCATAGTGGGCGAAGCTGCACTGCCGTTGGCCGCAAAGGTGGCACGGGGTTGATTCACAGAAGAACAGCTGCCATCACCCTCTGCGTAGTAGCATTGTCATCGGTAGTCACGGTCGTCCAGCGAAGGGCTCTCTCGGCAGCGCCGTCCCCGGGACTGACGCTCGCGGCTGACGCTCAGCCCATGGTCCAGGTCGGAGGGCTGGCGAAGTACAATGTCACCGTTTCCAATTGGGGCTTCGGAGATGTTTCAAATGTGGTGATCACCCACACGCTGCCGCTAGTTTTCACCTACCAACTCGGTTCCACGACGGTCAAGCTAGGTGGCGAAGTGATCTCCTCTTCCGACCCTGACGTGGCAGGCCAGTTCCTGACCTGGGGGCCGTTCACCCTTCCTCAGGCCGCAGGCGTGTTTGACAATCAATTCGGCATTCATACGTTTGTTCAAGACCTGTGCCTCAACTCCTACGTTGACTTCCAGCTGGACAAGGCTCTGGAACTGGTGGGGCTAGGTGGTCACGTGACGCAACTCCTCTATCCGGTGACCGCTTCAACGGAGGGGCCCAGCCCGTGTTGGGTCCATTTCGTGAACGGGGCCTACGACCGCAACTTGGTACCCATCCTCCGCCTGCAAGGGGAGTGGGGTGGTGACTACTGGCTCAAACCACAGCCCGATAGTCCGCGAAACTATACGTCCAGCGCTCAGGCGTACAAGCGGGTGGTGGAGGGCCTGCCACGGAGGGACGGACACACCTTGTACATTCAGGTGTGGAACGAACCGGACGTGCCGTTGGAATGGAGCGGCGAGCCACCAAGCGCATGGGAATACGGTAGCTTCTTTGTCGATGTCGCGGCAGCCATCCGCAGCATAGGCGATCAACGGATTCGGGTGCTCAACGGAGCGCTAACGCCCGGAAACGCCACCTTCGTTCGCCAACTGGTCAACGTGCCGGGTTTTGCACAATCCTTTGATGTGTGGGCGTCCCACTGCTATCCTCTGAATCACCCGGCTGCGTACAACATCCACAACGGTACCGCTCGATTCCGCCAGTACACCATAGACTGCTACCTGCTGGAATTGCAGGCTTTGGCTACCTATGGAGGACGCAGAGGTGTCCAGGTCATGCTGACCGAGGCAGGTTATGGACTGTACGACAGAACCTTCCGCTTCGATGGCTACCCCGCGATCGACGAGGACAACCGAGCAACGTACATGAAAAGGGCCTTCCGGGACTTCTGGGCATCGTGGCCGGAGGTGGTTGGGGTGACATCTTTCGAACTGGTCGATCCCTACGGGACCTGGCCGAGGTGGGACTGGCTCTATCCCGGCACTGATGTCCCCCATCCGCAGTTCAAAGCGGTGAAGGCCCTGCCGAAGCCCGAACCGCTCGACGTGATTCCCTTCATGCTGACTATCTCCTTCACGGCGGAGGCCGCTGGCTCTCCTGGGGTGTACCACAGCGATGTCTCCGCCACGGCGGAAGGTACAACGGTCTCTCCATTGACGGGGGTCGCCCCGGTGATGGTGGTGGATGAACTGCATCTAAGGCACCTCCCCCTCGCTGCCAGGAATGGAGGCGCAGGGCTGGTGGCTGCCACTGAGGCGGCGCGTGAGATGGACGCTTTGCTCAGCCAGTTGGAGTCCACTGAGCCTCCGACTGTACCGCTTCCTGGGGCCGTTGTGCCACTGACCCGGTCGGAGGAGCCCTCGGAGGCACCCCAGGTGCTCAAGAGCATCGAAGTGGGAGCGCATCCCCAGGCCATAGCCCTGGATCCTCTGGCCCAGAGAGCCTATGTGATCTTGGGCAATGGAGACCTGGCGCTGGTGGACACTTCGGCCGAGAGCGTTGTCTGCACACTCACTGTTGGGCAGGATCCGGTGGGGGTCGCAGTCAATGTTCAATCAGGGCTTGTCTATGTGGCCAACAGCGGCGACGGCACCGTATCTGTCGTGGACGGGTCTGGGTGCCGACTGGTAGACACCGTCACGGGCCTGGGCAGACCCAGTGGGGTGGCCGTCGATGAGGCAGCAGACCGGATCTTCGTAACGGACACTGAGGCGAGCGTCTTGGCGGTGGTCGGCGTGGACAGCCACCAAGTTGTGAGGAGGATTTCCGTTGGCCTCTACCCAGACGCCGTGGTCACGGACCCTGACGGTGGCCTTCTGTACGTGGCCAATGCCGGTGAGGGCACGCTCACAGTGATAAACGGAAGCAGCCTGGAAGTCACGGCCACAATCCAGATCGCGCAAGGACCACTTCTTGGGATGGCCGTTGCCCGACTGACGGGCCAGGTGTACGTAGTCTATCTTGCCTCGCCGCTCGGACCAGAAGTCGCCGTGATTGATGGCCGCAGAGCAGAGGTTGCATTGCGCCTAGGCCTGCTAGTAGGCGTGCACCGCCCACTGAGCTATGCTCATGCGGTTGCCCTTGATGAAGGGAGGGGCCGCTTGTACATGGCTGATGGATCCGAACTCCTCATTGTTGACACCTTGAGCCACGCTTTGATAGCTAGTGTGGAGGCTGAGACTATCACCTACAACTATGGCCTGGCGGCGGACCCCGGCAGGCAAAGGGTATACCTGGTCGACAGTTCAAGCGGGAGGCTTCTTGTGGTTGCAGACTAGCGGCCACGATGATGCGCTTGCGCCGGTCCTTCTTCTCTGGTATATTGACTAAACTGGCTTCGGCAGTAT
>CAZBJW010000134.1:0-11905 GCA_964492135.1 uncultured Anaerolineales bacterium | reverse complement strand
CAGAGCCAGGCTGAAAGATGCCGCAGATCTGCCGGACTATTGTCCACAACGTGCTCAGGATGTGACCACCAGGGGTTCTAATGTGCTGCCCTTCATAATGACTCGCCGTCCAGGATTCGAACGCGTACAACGTTATCGGAGGAGAGCCCGCCGTACCTACCACGCAGTCCAGCGCTCGTGGAGTACTTTATTGGAACTGCGAGCCATCGGCCTCCTCATGCGGGCATTGGGGTGTTGGAGCCCATTCAGGGGGGCACTAATACTGGCTTCTGCATGCGGGGGAGCCGAGGGCCAAACAAGGCCCTCGACTTCTGGTAGTATGCCGGCCTGGCGGAACGACACGACAAGCTCGGGTTTGGGCTGTAGGCGAGCGAATCGCTGCTCCCCAGGGTCGCAGTATCCGACGCCGAAGAGCATGCGAATCATCTCTTGCCTCTCCTCAGGGGCCGCATGATCCCACGAGGCGGCGAGAGTCTCCAGCCTACACGCTATCTCCTCAAGACAGGTCTGCTCACCCACGCAGAGACATGACAGCTCCCTCTCAGTCGCTGCCCTCTCCCTTCCATAAGCCTGCAAATGCCCGCTCTCGCCGGGACCTGCTAAACTACTTCTGAGGGGGTCATACTTATGTCCAGTGAACCACTTCAAGCGTCGAGCCCGTGCTCACGCGGGTGCGTCAGGCACGGAACCCAGGGCCGCTTACGTGAATCACGGCCTCTCTAGTAGATTTCGTCGCAGCACAACGGATTCTCCATATACAGCACCCTCCTGGGGCCAGAGTGCACCGCGGCCGGGGTTGCCTGGTTGACTTCTCGACAAGGAGTTGATACTCTAGAAGCGACCTCGTCCATATAGCGTCTAGCTCCGGACGAGGTCTGCGATCTACCATGAGGCGCGTTCAACCAGGCCCGTGACCGTCGACCATCAGACATCTGAACAGTGCTGCACGGGGCCGCAACCGCTGGCCTGCGCCTAGGTCTTGGCGACCTGACTCCTGAGTCTCCGTCACTTGCGGCTGGTCCGGCCGGGACCCTGAACCAACCGGGCGGTGACTGTGAAGCCCTCTTGCGGACTGCGATTGGTGTTGCCAGAACCGGCTCCACACTATTTAGGCCATCTCGGCCATCCCCACAGGCGTACCTGGGTGACCAGAGTTAGCCTTTTGCGCTCCGTCCATGGCTAAGGCTCTGGTCGTCTTGACAACGGTTCGATCTAACTCGTTCCCTGGCTCTCGTCCATGGACTGCCAGATGGCTTCTATTGCTACCACCACTCAGCAGAGAACCGCCAGCTATTCTCGTTTTGAGTCCCGGGATGGCAGGTGTGGAATGCTTGCCCGGCTGAACAAGGGAGACGTCTGCGATCGCGAAAGGGAGGTGCGCCTACGTATCGCTTGTCGGATGGTGACTTGTTCCCTTGTCCCCGGAGGGTGCCTGGCCGTACTTCTCGACGTACCGGCGATGAGCACGAGCCACCTCCTGGTCAGGGATGAGGTCTGGCTTCCCCAGGAGAAGAGCCAGATGCACGGTCTTCGCTGCATCCTCCACCATCACCGCCGCCTTGACGGCAGCCTGGGGGGTGCGACCCACGGTGAAAACGCCGTGGTTTCTCATGAGGATCGCGCGCGACTCCCCGATGGCGCGAACTATCTCGCGCCCGATCTCTTCGCCTCCGATCTGGGCATAAGCGCCCATGGGGATCGGCCCTCCAAACTCATCAGCGATCGCCGTCAGGTAGACGGGGATGGGACGTCCCAGGGCAGCGAAACTGGTGGCGTACGGTGAGTGAGTGTGCACCACGCCACCCACGTCGGGCCGATGGCGATAGACGTATAGATGGGTGGCTGTGTCCACCGAAGGCTCAAGAGCGCCTTCCACCACTTTCCCCTTGAGGTCCACTATCACCAGGTCATGAGGGGTGAGCTCTTCGTACGGCACCCCGCTAGGCTTTATCACTACCAGCCCGCTATCGAAATCTCGCCCGCTGACGTTCCCGCTAGTCCAGGCCACCAGATTGTGCTTGGGTAACTCCAGGTTGAGTTTCCAGACTTCCTCCCTTGTTCCTTCCAGCATCGTCTCCTCACCTCTTCTTCCCAAGGGCCTCAGCCTTTATCCCCTTGAGCACCTTCATCACATCGTTCTCGCCCCGGCCGAAGTAGTCGTGCAAGCGGACGTACTCCCGGTACAGCCGATCGTACACCGCCTGGTGTTCTGGGATTGGGCGGTACGTCTCGTCCTTTAGATGAGCCATCTGTTTGGCAGCTTCGAAGATCCCCTCGTACCCGCCTGCACCTCTCCCCGGTGCGACTGCGCCATGCATCGCCGAGCCCAAGGCAGGGGTCTGAGCGGAGGCCGCAACCTTGATCTCGCGCCCTGTGACATCGGAGTAGATCTGCATCAGCAGCCTGCTCCTCTCCGGCAAGCCCCCGCAAGCCACCAGTTCATCCACCGCGACCCCGCTCTTCTCGAAGGTTTCGATGATGATGCGCGTGCCGTAGGCTGTAGCTTCTATTAGGGCACGGTAGATCTCCTCCGCTCTGGTGGCTAGGGTAGCCCCCAGGAGCATCCCCGTCAGGTCCACATCCACCAGGATCGATCGGTTACCGTTCCACCAGTCGAGCGCCAGGAGCCCGCTCTCGCCTGGCTTCAACCTGGCCGCTTTCTCCTCCAAGAGCTGGTATAGATCCCAGCCGCGCCTGCCAGCCTCCTCATGGTATTCTGGCGGAGTGGCATGTTCCACAAACCAGGCGAAATGATCCCCCACGCAGGACTGCCCCGCCTCGAAGCCGAAGTAGCCGGGGATGATCCCATCCTCCACCACACCGCACATCCCTTCTACGATCCTCTTCTCAGTGCCCAATACCATGTGGCAGATAGACGTACCCATGATCATCACCATGCGGCCTGAAGTGGTGACGGTGCAAGCGGGCACCGAGACGTGAGCGTCTACGTTGCCGATTGACACCGCGGTGCCTTCGCGGAGACTAGTCCAGTCGGCCATTTGCCGGGTGAGCCCGCCGGCCCGCGCACCCAGGGGATAGATCTCGCGCGAAAGCTTGTCGTCAACTACATGGCGCAGCCGAGGGTCGAGAGCGGCGAAGAAGTCGTCCGAAGGGTAACCTGTGCTCTT
The DNA here is from genome assembly GCA_964492135.1 of uncultured Anaerolineales bacterium. Taxonomy (GTDB): domain Bacteria; phylum Chloroflexota; class Anaerolineae; order UBA7937; family B3-Chlor; genus CAYGAW01. The sequence continues at coordinate 8,777 of CAZBJW010000134.1, read as the reverse complement.
CTCCCAGATTGCCTTGTATCCAGCGGTGCATAGATTGCGCTTCTCTTGGCCCACAAGTTGGAGCACAATCCAATCGGCCCCCTCTATGAAGCGATCCGCGGCTTCATAGACCTCAGGGGCCTCATCCAAGATCTGCCAAATCTTGGGGAAAAGCCACTCTGAGGAGATCTTCCCTCCATACCGGGATAGGAACTCCTCGCCTCTTTGACGTGCTATGTCGTTGAGTTTGTTGGCCTCCGGCTGGGCAGCGTGGTGTTTCCAAATCTTCACCCAGGCATGGGGGTTATCTCGCCATTCTTCCTTCAGGCAAAGGGGGGTGCCTTCCCTGTCGATGGGCATCATCGTGCAGGCAGTGAAATCCGTGCCTACGCCGATGACGTCTTCAGGGTCCACGCCGCTCTCCTCCAGAACAGCGGGGACGGTGACCTTCACGGTCTCAATGTAATCCGTCGGATTCTGTAATGCGAAATCGGCGTCCAGTTCGATGTTTGTACCGGGCAGTACCTCGTCAATGACCCCGTCCCTGTACTCGTAGACTGAGGTGGCCACCTCCTCACCCGTGGTCACATCGACCAGCACGGTGCGGCCTGATTGAGTGCCGAAATCGATCCCTATAGAGTATTTCTTACCCCCCATACTCGTCCCCTCTATCAATAGATCAGGTGACTTGTCGCCTCTCTGCTCATCCCCTCAACGTGGCACACAGCCAGCCCCAAGTTTCATCCCGCCGTTCCGTCAAGAGACCAACCTCTTGCAGAAGGGTGGCATACGCCTTTCATGCCACTTCCAGGATCGCTGGGCGCTCGACGAGCTGGCCCTCCACCTGAACAGCGATTCGCGGCCAATCTTCCATGGCAGTGATAACCTCGCACCCCTTTTCGCCGATGAGGATCGTGTCCTCCGATTTGGTCCCTGTGATGGACGGGTTCCAGGCGAAGGCCTGGCCAGCCTTCACCACCTGAGAGGAAGCAGGGGTTGCTAGATGCTCTCGGGGCTCGTAGCCAACCACCCCTCCCTGGTGATGCAACTTCCATTCATGGGGGTAGCCCACCTTCGCGTAGGCCTCCACCCCTTTGCTGAAGATATCGGCGATTTTCGCCCCTGGTCTGCTGGCACCGATGAATGCAGCATCCACCTGGGCTACCGCTTCTTGTTTGGCCCTCAATTCCTCAGGAGGGGAGCCGAAGTGAACGAAACGAGTCAGCGAGGCCACCAGGCCCCATTTGCGGCCACACAGGACCAACATGGCGTACCGCTCTAACCTCTTGTCTGTGGGGAGGGGATGACGGAAGTCGAAGACCCGCTTGTCGGTGGCGATGAGGTTGACGATGGCCTGCACCCCACGACTCTCTGCTTCGCGGGCCAGAAGCCCAGCGATCTGATATTCCGCCTGCCCGGGCCTGACCATCCGCGCGGCGCTCTCCATCGCCTCAGCGCACAGCCGGCCCAGCGCCCGAAAGCGCTGCCCCTCCTCAGGCGTCAACTGGGCGCGGAGGTGGGCCAGATCGTCGGAGAGGTCGGTTACGCCGGGGTAAAGGCCGTCGGCGCCGAGCCTCAACCCCCGGGTCAACTCGGCCACGGTGTCCTGCGCTTCGTACCAGGGCACGACACGAAACTCCCAACCCTGCGCCGTCAGTTTCTCCTCCTGCTCCAACCGTGTGGCTTCGATGTTATTGGTGACAACGTGCCAGCCGGAGGGGCTCATCACCAGCGCGGCCTCGCCGTTGGTGGCCGCGGTGTTCACGTATGACGGCACGCCACACGTGGCCCAGGCGAAACTACTCACACGCCGAAGCAGAAGCGCGTCCAGTTTGCGCTCCTCCAATAGGGTTTGAATGCGGTCCTGTTTCTGACTGAACTCGCTCATCGACTCCAACTCTTCATTCTGCCCCCATACCCCTAGAAGTTGGTGTCCTTGCCCCCATGATAGTAAACGTCCCATCCTAGGTACTTGCCCAGCGCCTCGGACACAGCAGAGGCCGTCTGCGAAAGGTTGATGGCCACGTGATGCTCGAAACCTTCATCGCACACGTAGTGCAGCAACCCCTGAAAGTCCGGGATATGTACGACGCCATAGCCTCCAAAGGTCACCAGAGGATCATCGGTCAACTCGCCCTCGCCCACGTAGGCCGAGAGGGTGCCCCACACGTCGTCCGTGGAAACGCGACAGTAGGTAAAAGGTCCACCCTTCAGACGGCCTACCACGGTGCCATAGGTATTCTCCATACCCACCGTGCCGGCGATGATCGCCTGATAGTCCATCTTGAGTCTTTCACCAAAGAAGTGCTTGGGCAGGTTGCTGCAATGGAAGATGACTCCCTTATCCGGGTCTTCGCCGTAGTTATTGTTCCAGTCCACTATAGCGCTGGGCGTGCCGGAGGCCAGTTGCAGGGCCAGCATGCCTACCACGCCCGTCACGTCAGTCTCGCAGGCGCTGGGCAACAGGCTGTTGCTCAGCATGCTCATCACCGTGCACGGCACCACGCCGAAGAACTCCTCCATTGAGGTCCAGCATTGAATGGCGGTAGCCTGCAACCGGTTCTCCCCCATCCACTGCTCCACCACGACCCCAAACCGGGCCATCTTATCGAGAGCCGCCTCGGGCACACCTTGCGTCTGCGCATAGGCCTGGATAGCCTGGCGCTTAGGACGCACGACCCCCGCTTCGTCGTCCAACCGCTCCACCCGCCCGATAGCCTCGGATAGGTCCAGCGTCTCCACACTGATGCCCGTCCGCTCCAGCAACTTCTCGCTGTATCGCACAGTGTTAAAAGCGGCTGGCCTGGTCCCGAGGGCACCGATGCGTGCGTTTCGCAGGCCCCGCAGCACGCGACACGTGCTCACGAAGCGCTGCAGATCAGCTCGGAAACCATCGCTTCTCGGGTCCACGGTATGGTGGGTGGTGAGCGAGTACTTGATGCCGTACTGGCGCAAATTACTGCAAACCGAGATCTTGCCACAGAAGGAGTCTCGCCGATCGTCGATAGTCATCTTGGTTGCGTCGTCAGGAAAGGCATGCACCAGCACGGGCACGTTCAGATCTGCCCAGCGCAGGGCGTTGGCCACGCCCCGCTCGTCGCCGAAATTGGGCAGGGTCACCAGCACCCCATCGATCTCGTCCCGGTGTGCCGCAAAGAGGTCAGCACACTTCTGAGCGTCGGCCAGGCTCTCCACGCTGCCAAAGGTGGTATCTTCCGGCGTAAGCGCAACAGCTTCGATCCCCTCTTCCTCCAACACCCTCAGGATCGTCTCGCGGCCGCTCTTGCAGAGATGGTCGGGGAAGAAGCCCCGATTGCCAACGATTACGCCCAACACTGGTGAATTCATGATCACCTCTTCCTCTGTATTGTGAGTATGGTAGTTGTGTCAGTACGAGCCACCATCGAGGCGAACTCGGAGGTGGAACTGATTCGCATGCAGCGTCTGTCCGGCTCCTCGTGGCTGGGGGCCATGAGCACGCGATCTCGATGCCTCATCTAACAACCCTTGTCTCAAACTGTGCAACTCTGCAGAGGAGGACCGGGCTGCTCTCGGGTTCGTCGAAGATCCCTCAGATCAAGCGGGTGAGACTCGCCCGCAGCAGCGGGCCTGCAGGCCAGCAGGTGGCTGACGCTTTCCAGAGACTCGTAACTTGCGCTACTCGTTTGCCTGCCACACATCAAGCGGCAGCTCTCCAGCCGTCATGAACCCGCCAGCCGGGTACGTACCAGAGCGTGCATCGAGGTGGAAATGACGATGATCAGACCATATATCAATTGCGTCCAGAACCCTGACAGACCTATAGCCACTGTTCCGGCCTCTATGGTGCCGATGATGAAACACGCGACAAAGGTCCCCAATATGGTCCCCACTCCGCCGAAAACCGAAGTGCCGCCCAGGAACAGGGAGGCCAGCGTCCTCATAAGATACCCTTCACCCAGGGTAACCCAGAAGTAGTTCACTTCCAGACTGGCCAAGAGCCCCGCGAACGCCGCAGCAAGACCGGCGATAGCGAATACCAGCATCCTCGTTCGGTCAACGTTCACACCCATGAGCTTGGCGCTTTCCCTGTTATCGCCGACCAGAAGCACGTGGGCGCCGAATATGTGGCGGTTCAGAAGCACCCACGTAAGCACTGCCACGATAACGGCCCAGATCATCTGAGCCGGGAAGTAACCGCCCAACCTGCCCACCAGTAATTGACGAAACAGCGTGTGCTTCAGCGGCACGAGAGAAGCCGGGTGCCCGCTTGTGACAACCAGGACCACCCCCCTCCAAAAGAACTGTGTACCGATAGTTGCCACCAGCGAAGGGATTCCGAACTTGACCACTATGACGCCGTTGAGCAGCCCTGTCACCAAACCCGCAACCAGGAGTGAAACAAAGGCCAAGGGCACACTTCCGGTTTCCTCAAAAACGAGGACAAATACCAGCACTCCTACGGCCATAATAGAGGGGAAGGAGAGGTCTATCTCGCCGGCGATGATCACCATGGTCAACGGCAAAGCCATGATGGCGAAAAACGGTATGGTAGACATGAATGCGCCGTAGATTTCGGGTGCAAGAAACGTCCTGGGCGCTCCTATGATGAAGAACGCCCACATGGCCAGGAAGACACCAACTATGCCGATCTGCAGTCCGTTCCGGCGGGCAAACCTGACTAGACTCGCCTGCCACAACCGCCTTCGGGTGATCGCTGCGGCTGGATCATCAGCGCGAGAGGACATTTCCTTCTCCCCCTTGATCGATAGAATTACTGTTGCACATCAAGTCGATGCGCCATCTCGGTTCGGTGGGGTGAGCCTGGTGTCAGTGCAGAACCCCAGTCTGCGCTACGTCATACATCTTTTCCATAAGGTCGTCCAGAGTGATATCTTTGGTCAAGAATTCGCCAGCCACTCGCCCCCTATCCAGCACCACAATCCTGTCCGCCACTGAATGTACGTGAAACACGTTGTGGTCGATGAATATGCACGACTTGCCAGCCGTCTTGATGGCCTGCACGAAATCCAGGAGTTTCCTCGTTTCCGACAACGACAGACCCATGGTCGGTTCGTCCAGGATGATGAGTTCAGCGTGGAAATAGAGTGCTCGCACAATGGCTACGCCTTGCTTTTCGCCCCCAGAAAACGTCTGGATTATGGATTGGGGCGTGACGGCCGCTGAGGTAAAGCCCATAGACCCGACCATCAGCTCATGTGTTTCGTGCTCCATCCGTCCTACTTCAAGGAAGCCAAGGCGAGTGGCCAGTTCTCGCCCCATGAATATATTCCTCCATAAGCTTTGGAGGTCTGCTAAGGCTCGTTCTTGATAAACGGTTTCGATCCCAAGGTCGCGGGCTTCTGCGACGGACAGGTTCCCCACTTTCCGTCCCTTGAAATAGACCTCGCCCGTGTCTGGTTGATGGTAGCCGGTTACGATCTTGATTAGCGTCGATTTCCCAGCACCGTTATCACCCACCAATCCCACCACTTCATTGTAGGGGACTGAAAAGTCAACCTGGCGCAGTGCTTGAACTTCCCCGAAACTCTTGGAGATATTCTTCATTTCCAGGATGTAATCCATCAGGCCATCTCCATTCAACAGCCCCCTAGGGGCCGATCGTATCGCGACCCGCCGTGGTTGAGACAGGGGCAAACGGCACCAGAGACTCTTGTCTCAGCGCACGCCCTCGCCTCGCGTCAAGCACGCCCTGAGCGCGACCAGCATGCGTTGTGGACCTGCTGCCGTTTGCCCCACATGGTTCTAATTCTGAACCGCCTCCGACGGAATGCGGTTTGCGCAACCCCCGGAGCTAGGTGACGTGAGTACCGCTACCGAATCTGCTCCTCCACGAGTGGGGCCAGTGCCTCGACGTTGTCCTTGCTGGCAAAACCGGACCCTGTATCAACGTGCAGGCCGGAGAACTGGTACTTCACGGTCATGCAGAGCTGCACGATCGGCAGGTACCCCTGCAGGAAGGGTTGCTGATCGAGCACCAGGTCCGTCCACCCGCCCCTGATCGCTTCTAATGTAGCGGCCGAGAGGTCAAACCCTATACCGTATATATCGTCCGGGCCCTTGCCTGCGGCCGTCAGGTACGTCTCCAGAGTAGCGGTCAGCGCCCCGTGGTCGGTGCAGACCAACTTCACGTCAGGGTGGGAGGAGACGTATCCGGTGAACACCGGGGTACCTGCTGTGGCGTCGGCATCTGTGGCCTTGTCAATCTCTATGTAGTCGACCGTCATCCCGGCTTCTTCCAAGGCATCTATGACGCCTTTGGTCCTCAACCCGCGGGTAGGTTCAGAGAGAAGGCCCCAAACCATGGCCCGATCGCCTGTCCCAACGCCACTCCTCTTGATAGCCTCCTGGCCCAGCATGTGGCCAGACTCATACAGTTCTTGCCCTACGTAGCCGAATCCCACGGCCTTGTATTTCGCTTCGAGCCTGGGCAAGGTCGTATTCTGGCTGGTTACGATGATCCCGTTCGCTTCGGCTTCATCGACCAGGGCCTCAAAGGCATCGTCTCCTGGATGGCCCATGATCGCGATCCCGTCGGGCTTGGTCGCCATCACCTCCCTGAACTGGCTGACCATCTTCTCGGTATTCCAGTCAGAGAACACGTACTCGACATCAGCCCCCAGGTCCGCTGCGGCTGCTAGCGCTCCATTATAGACGACGGTGGCGAAGGGACCCCCTGGCGGCCCGCCAGGGAAGAAGACGATCTTCACCCCCTCACAAGTCTTGCCTGTGGGGGCCGCGGCTACGGGCGTCTCCCCACCCGTCGCAGGTGTCGCCGCTGGCGCGCAACCGCCGACCAGCAGCAGCAACACGACGACGCTACACATTAGACAACCGAGTTTCCTTGTACTCACTTCTTCCCTCCCTCTGAAAGGCTGACTGGGCTTCTTTCTTGGATACCCCTTAGGAAAGCCCAATACGTGAACGACAGAACCATACGTGAAACCAGAACGTCTCCGATTCGACTATCCTCACCTCCTTTCTCAGACCCTGACAACGACCTCACACCACTTCGTGCAGTATGCAGCTACTCCAGGGCAGGGTTGGCTGCTCCGCCACATAGCCCAGAACCCCTCCAGGCATGTCTGCGGCCTACCAGAACCGTGTCAGATCGCCGACTATGCCAGAGTCTACACCAGCCATAGGATTGCATATGCCGGATCAAACCTTCTCCCTCCCTCTTCCACCGCCTACCCCGCTGGTTTCGGAACACCAGAGCTTTCTCGAACAATCAACTCTGGTTTGAGCAAGATGGTTTTGGGTTCAACATGCGCTTCACCTTGCTGAGCGGCCTCTATCGTGCGCCCAAGTTCTCTCACGGCGCAACGACCCAGCTCAACCATATCCTGCCGTACGGTGGATAGCGGGGGATGAAAATAGACAGCCTCGGGCACATCATCAAAGCCGACTATCGCCAGATCTTGCGGCACCCGCACACCCAGTCTGCGCGCTGCCTGTAATGCGCCCAAGGCCATTTGATCGTTGGAGATAAACACGGCCCCTAAATCTGGACGCCGCTCCAGCAGCTGGTGCAGCCCTCGCTCTCCACTCGCTGCCTCCCAATCTCCCTCAACGACGAGGCTATCCTCGATGGGTATCCCTGCTTCCTGGAGCGCGTCTTGCCAGCCAGATTGACGTTGACGAGCCTCGAACCAGGCCAATGGGCCAGTTATCAGCGCCACGTTTCGGTGACCCAGATCAAGCAGGTGTTCGGTTGCCATTCGCCCGCCGCTTCGATTATCGACCGACGCCACAGACAGAGCGGGCCGGGGCCGCATGCTGAGAAAAACCACAGGCACAGGAAGTCGTGAATGTTCCTTTCGTATCCAGTCTCGATTGCTGGCGATCTCGGGCACAGCCCAGACGATACCATCCACCTGCCGGGCCAGCATATCCCGCAGCATCTGCTGCACGTCACTGTTCCCCGGCTGGCGGATCAGAGCCAATAGGAGGACATAGCCCAATTCACTTGCCTCCTGCTCGATGCCCGATAGAGTACGTGAGGGGCCAAAGTATTCCAAACCCCAGCACACGACACCTAAGGTGAAGCTGCGCCCCTGGACTAGGCTGCGAGCGATGTTGCTGGCCTGGTACCCCAACCGGTCGATGACTTTCTGTACCTTTTCATAGGTTCCAGGAGCGACATCAGCCTTGTGGTTTAGCACTCGAGACACAGTTGAGACGGACACGCCAGCAGCGTTGGCCACATCCTGAATCGTCACAGAGCTCTTGACGCGCTTCATGGGGAGTACTTGCCTCAGATTTCCGACTTCAGTTCGGTAACGTTACCGGTATCGTTACCTAAATTATGCACCAGACTCGAGGTTTTGTCAAGGTGTTCAACCTTAAATTAAGCATGCAAGGCTCTGGGACTTTGTGAACTTGCTAGCCAGTATCGAGTATCGCATGAGAGTACATCCCCGTACACAGCGCCCATCAGCTACCAAGAAACGGCCATTCTGAGCCGCAAAACCGCCATTTTGGCTGGTTCTAGAGTATCAAATGGGATGCTGATCTTACCCATGCTGCATTCGAGATCGAAAATCGCCGAATATTACGTACTTCCAGCCTTGTGTTCTTGGTTGTCTGGAACCCATAGAACTGCCCAGGAGGGGCCCAAACCTCGACAGTCAGCCGGTGTTTGAGAGGTGATGGACGCGAGCGGCCCGCACTACAAGTCAGAAAGATGTGATGTAGAGCTAATCGCTGAGTCTGTCCCACAAAGGGAGATACCCGGCCCTCCTCTGGTGGGAGAGCTTCGGTGGCCGCAAACATGAGGCAAGTCTAGTGAGCGGCCG
>CAZBJW010000133.1:8412-11922 GCA_964492135.1 uncultured Anaerolineales bacterium | reverse complement strand
GACTTGCGCATCCACGAGTTGCAGCACTGGGACCCATCTACGTGGCCTGCTGAGGCAGCGGGATGGGGCTGGTGTGAGGCTCCCCGGGGCGCGCTAGGCCACTGGGTGCGCATCAAGAATGGTGCGATCGAGAACTACCAGTGTGTTGTGCCATCCACGTGGAACGGCTCGCCGCGCGACGCAAGCGGTCAACCTGGCGCCTACGAGGCGTCCCTGATCGGCACACCCGTGGTCGAGCCCGAGAAGCCGCTTGAGGTTCTCCGCACCATCCATTCCTTCGATCCGTGTATGGCCTGCGCCGTCCATATCTTGGAACCAGGCAGAGGCGAAGTGGTCCGCATCAGAGTTGTATGAGATGGGAGGATGCCAAACGTGTTTAACCGAGTCTACGTCTGGGAAGTGCCGGTCCGCTTGTTTCATTGGTTTCACGTTGCCAGCATCTTTACCTTAGCGATAACTGGCATCTATATCGGACACCCTTTCATCGGGCTAGCCATCGGACCGCAGGACACTCGGGTCCTGGTAACGGACTGGATGCGAGCCATCCACTTCGTCTCGGCCTACGTCTTCGCCCTAGGGTTTATGGCCCGAGCCTATTGGCTGGTCGAAGGAAACGAATATGCCAGCTGGCGGGGTTGGATCCCGGTAGGCCGAGAGCGATGGTCCTTCCTTTGGCAGCAACTGAAGTACTACCTATTCGTGGATTCTGAGCGGCCAAGTTACCCAGGTCATAATCCCGTGGCTGGGCTGACCTACCTAATGCTTGCTGTTCTCATCGTGGCGCAGGGGATAACGGGCCTGGCCCTGTACTCCGATCCATTCACGTCGGGCTTTTGGCACGTCACCTTTGGGCAGATGGACAAGTTCCTGCCAGACCAAACGATTCGTCTGATTCACCACGGGCTGATGTATCTCTTCGTCGTTTTCTTCGTCGTCCACCTCTATATGGCGGTGCTTGCGGATATCGAGGAGCGCAATGCTGGGATCACGAGCATAATCAGCGGGGTCAAGTTCGAGGAGTTGGGCGAAGAGAAGTAGGGGGAAAGAGAAAGCAGGCACCTATAACGAGAGTCTTGCAATGGGAAAGACATTGGTGCTGGGAGTGGGGAACTTGCTCCTCTCCGACGAGGGAGTAGGTGTACACGTAGTGAGACGTCTCCAAGAGGTCGTACAACTACCCGAGGACGTCCAGGTGGTGGATGGAGGCACATCGGGGCTGCAGCTCATGCACCATCTGGATGGGATTTCCCGTCTAGTCGTGGTCGATGCTGTCGAGATGGGCCAGCCGCCCGGGACGTTGACACGCATTGCGGGTGATCAGGTCCCAGCCCACCTTAGCCTCAAGATCTCTCCACACGAGATAGGTCTGCCAGAATTGCTGCTTGCGGCCAAGCTACGCGACCTATATCCCAAGGAGGTGGTAATATGGGGAGCGCAACCAGGTGCATGCAAGGTGGGTCTGGACCTTTCGCCAGCAGTGGCGGCCCAGGTGGATATCCTGGTAGAGAAAATCCTCTGCGAACTGGCAGATTGGGGGATCCCCTACAGCCGCCTTCTACCCGACAACGCAGGCGACTGAGCGAGGCCGCCCTGGCGCAAGAATCGGCCCTGACCAGGTCGGTTTGACTTCAGGTCAGCCCGTTCCGCACGGAGACGTCCGAGTACGCACCACCTGGGGCGAACTGGTCTGACGGGCGGGCGCTGAGGTAGTCAAACGGCACCCACCTCCAGCCCTCGCTAACCCTGTGTGAGGGCACCCTGGTAGTCAGAGTGTGTCTCATTTCACCAGGGGACCTGCCCGATTCCCCGCCGGACAGGCTTTACTGCAAGATCGGGTACCTCTTGGCCACGGCGTTATACCACAGCTTCCCGAGGCCAACCCATTGACCAGCCCTCACCATAGCTAGGCCAACCAGGACAATCGCAAAGATAATGTGCTTATCTATGATCGGATTGTCCGCCGGGGGCAGGTTTGAAGACCAAAGCAACAGCATAAGGACCACACCCCCATACCCCGCGATCTGGACACCGATGCCCAGCAGCAGGCTTACTCCTAGCGCCGCGAGTCCCAGCATGAATAGCCAGTCCACCAAGGGGTTTCCAGCCAGGCTTTGATACACACCAGCAAGTAGGCCCGTGGTACCATGTGCCAAGTAACCTGCAGTCGGAGAGCCACCAGCGATCCAGGCCGCTTCGGGCTTGGTGGCAAATCCCAGGCCGAATACCTTGTCCAGAAAGGCCCAAAGGTAAATCCATCCCAGCGCTATCCTCAGTGCGGCCCACACATATCGTACCTTGTTGCTTTCCATTATCCATATCCTCCCTTCCGGGTATCTAGTAGCCGACTCCTCGTGGTCGACTTTGTTACATCTATGATATCACGAAAAGAGGTGGCTACAGCACGGGACCGGTTGGGACTGCGATTGAGGTTTGTTAGAAAGGTTGGAATTCGGTTAGAGCTGGCCCCCTAAGCGATGTCGTACTCGGTCATCTCAGCGCGCTAAGCTTCCCGGCCCAAGTGGGTTTCGATCTCGGCGACCGAGACCACGCGCATGGTACGGAGACTCGTCCTCGGAACGTAGCGGCCAAACGCCTCGGTTCGCATCCCATCGAAGGCCGGAGTGGATCCAGGAGGAGAGACCACATCTCTGCCAGAACCCGGTCAGGTTTCTTCTCTACGGTGGTCGGAAGTGGACAGGCAAACTAGATGATGGTCGTGGTACAAGATAGCTCTCCCGTTTCTTGCTGGTGCTCACGCGGTCCCCACAGAGGATCCCGTAGATGGCCACTGGATTACACACGCCAACTCAATTCCAACCATTCTAGCCAAGCTCAACCGTGCACCGAACCTGATCCGTCGGTTCGGACTTGCCTTCTTGTGTCATGATGAGAGCAGTAATGAAACTTAGCTACAGTGGGCAGCACCGAAGTGCCCTTCGTGCTCGGAGCCGCGCCGGGACCCGTGTGCATCGTAGTTCTCGCGATGATCCGTGTGTTACTGTTCATGACCTTTCCATCCTGGTCTTCAACTTCTATCCAGGGACAGCAGTCATGATCGTCTTGCTGGCCTTGCTCAACGACGCCGCCATCCTATCCATCGCCCATGATCGAGGACGCTCTTCTGATGAGCCAGGAGTCTGGAACATGCAAGAGATCCTCGGCATAGCTAGGGCCCTCGGTCTGATAGACGGGTCTCCAGCTTCAGGCTTTTCTACCTGGGTCAGAGTGTCTTCCAACTAAGCCGGGAGGCCATACAATCCTTGATCTACCTGAAGTTATCGGTGGCAGGCCGCCTGACGATCTTCCTTACTCGCACACGGGGTCCTTTCTGGTCCAGCCCACCGCCGACGATGCTCATCGGTGCTATGGTGGCCACGCCAGTCGCTGTCTATGGCGCCCATTGGTTGGCGGTGGGCGCTACTGTTATGGGGTTATGCGCTGCTCTGTTTCCTGATAGATGATCGGTTCAAACTAGCCGCATATCGTATCTCTGGCTCCCGACCAGAGAGT
>CAZBJW010000133.1:0-8400 GCA_964492135.1 uncultured Anaerolineales bacterium | reverse complement strand
CGTAAGAAGTGAATCGAGGAACCATCCCATTGAACCACACTCGGGCTTCTCGATGCGCAAGGCCATCGATGCATAGGTTCAGGAGGAACTGGCAATGAAACCCAGTTCGAACGATCAGGAGGCTGACAGAGGAAACGACTCTCAATTCAGTCGTAGAGAGCAGCTTCTTGAAGTTTCTGTCTTCCTTTTGCTCATTGTCCCATCCATGGTCCTGTCCTTCTTCGCTGTCAAACAGGGAACCTTGAGCTTCGTGCTCACCGCTGTAGCGACTATCGTGCGCGACCTTGGCCTGCTGAGCCTGATTCTCTTCTTTATCTGGCGCAATAGAGAGCCAATTCGTCAGATCGGATGGACATTCAGAAACGGCTGGAGGGATATCCCCTTAGGCATTGCGCTCTCTATTCCTCTCTTCTACGGCGTCATCTTGCTCGAGGGCGCCCTGGAGGCGCTTGGGTTCTCCGTACCCGCGACGCCGATGCCCTCGTTTCTGGCTACCGAGGGCATAGCAGAGATTCTGCTGGCCTTCGTCCTCGTCGTGGTCGTTGCCGTAACAGAGGAAACCATCTTCCGTGGATACCTCACACTGCGCTTCAGAGCGATTGGTGCAAGTTCTGCGGTCGCAGTGCTGCTCTGTGCTACGATCTTCTCCCTCGGACACGGCTATGAGGGGTCGGCTAGGGTAGTAACCGTCGGTGTCATGGGCCTGCTCTTCGCTCTCGTATACCTGTGGCGGAAGAGTCTAATTGCGCCCATGGTCATGCACTTCGTCCAAGAGTTCGTCAGCGTTGTCTTGGTAGCTCTGCTCGGAGGGAAGTGATGCGCCGTGCAGGGACCGCAGGAACAGGTCATCACTCAAGGGCCCCAACCCTGCGGAGGTTTGGATCCAAGCGGCAGACACGAGTACGTTGCCCGTGATGGATTGTCCTGAACTGGCCAGTTGAATCCTGGCCTACTGCTCGCGCGGCCGGTCGGTCTGCCGTGCAGCTCATTGCTACTGCCATATTGCGGATGGTGCCGTCCGTGATGGCGGCCGCCAAACCGACGAACTGGCTGATTGCGCAGTGGCTGCCGCCCCGGTTCTTCCCCAAACTGGACTACGAGAGCGGCATCCCTGTGGAATGTCGCACGATGGTAGGCATCCCTCCGCTTCTAAGTAGCGCTAATGACGTGGAGAGACTGCTGCAGCAATTGGAGCTCCATGTCCTCAGCAACACAGATCCTCACCTGCACTTCGCCTTGCTCAGCGATTTCGACGACGCGCCACAGAAACACATGCCGGGTGACGATGCGCTGGTTGAGAAAGCAGAAGCTGGCATCCAAGACCTTAACAGAAGATATGGGGAAGAGTCCAGCGGACCCTTTCTATCTCTTCCGGCGCGAGCGGTGGTGGAATCCAGGCGAGGGTTGTTGAATGGGCTGGGAGACTGAACGGGGCAAACTGATAGAGTTCAATCACTCACTGCGTGGAGACCCAGGAGAATCCTATTTAGCTCAAGTGAGAAAACGGGATATTCTCCCACACATAAGATCCGTCATGACGCTGGATATAGACACCTCCCTGCCGCAGGATAGCGCCCGTCGCCTCGTCGGCGCACCCTCTGAAAGGAAGAAGGGCAACCTGCAAATCTCCCCCTGTATCCCCGGAGATTGGCGCGGTTACGAACTCGTCTACAAAGACGGCGGAACTTCACATCAGATTTCGGTGGAAAACCCCTATGGCATCAGTCAAGGGGTGAAGCAAATCGTTCTGGATGCAAAGACGCTGTCCGGCGTAGACACGCCCCTGCTGGGCGATGGCAAGCCGCATAACGTGCGCGTGGAGATGGGTTGAGGAGTCCCTGGTTCCCCGATAGCTTGCCCGGCATAGCGAACACGCTTTGCCCGTCATCATGCGAGATAGTCAGAGACCTGGCATGACTGACTAGCTCATCTTGCAAGTGCTCGAACCCAAGCAGTAGGATGGCTCACGCGCACCACTCACCAGGAAGGATCTGCACCAAACATGCGGGCTTTCCAGTGATGTCACTCGGAAGCGCTTCTCCCAAGACAACTATTCTCACTCGTCCTCCCGGGAGCGGATGAGCAGCAGGGGTCGGTCTATGCGATGCAAGACGCCAGCTGCCACACTCCCGTAGAACACTCGGGCCAAGCCGGTCCGCCCGTGACTGGTCAGAGCAACCAGATCGGCTCCATCGTGCTGGGCGGCATTCATGATCTCTTCGACAATCGCGCCACCGACGATGCGCGACCCGGTCTCGATGCCCTTGGCACGGAACTTCTCTTCCAGAGTGGTCAGATAAGATCTCGCTTCCTCTTCCCGCCGCTCAAGTTCTTGGTGCTCAAGAGCGGTATACTCAGTCCCCTCAGGCCCCACAACAACCGTGAAAGGGTCGATCACCTGCAGGAAGAGCAGCACGGCACTGCAACGAAGAGCCAGTTCCTCGACGTACGGCAATATCCTCTCGGCTCGCTCCGATCCATCCAAGGGTACCAATATGGTCTTGAACATGTTCACCTTCCTGTTTGCAACATCTGAGCGAGATGAGTTCGCAGAGGAACTGTATCACATAGCGAACGCAAAGACTAGTCAAAGGGATCAGGTCCCAGGCTGGTAAGATAACGCGACAATGGGAAAATGAATGCCTCAGTCTCTGGACGTCAAGCACACGGGTTTGCCTGAGCGGAATTGGGGCCGAAGTGCTTCCAGTTGAAATCGTCCGACGAGGCTGCTTGGGCAGATTATCTCATCATGACCCTCCTCTGTCTTAGCTGAGCATCACCCAATCCTTGGATATTGTTGCGTGCGTGGCTTCGGTTTGCCGCCTGGTTGTGCTCATCCCTCTTTGTAGCCCCGATGCACCGCTACGATCCCGACACTCAAGTTGAAGTACTCACAGCGCTCGAATCCAGCCTCTACCATCATTTCCCTCAGACTATCCTGCTCGGGCTGCATACGAATCGACTCCACGAGATAGCGGTAGCTGTCAGCGTCCCCTGCGAGCAAGCGCCCCATAAGCGGCAGGATGGCAAACGAGTAAAGATCGTACACAGGCCTGAAGCCCCAAAGTGTCGGATGGGAAAAGTCCAGTATGACCACCACTCCTCCAGGCTTGAGCACCCTGTGCGTTGAGGTAAGGGCTGCATCCGGTTCGCTCATGTTGCGCAGGCCGAAGCCGATCGTCACGCAATCGAAGCTATCATCGGGGAAAGGCAGGTCCCCTGCGTCCATCTGAACAAGGTCGACGTCTCGTGGTGCGCCATGATCCGAAAGGCGCGTGCGTCCACGCAGCAGCATGGCGCTATTGACATCGCCCAGCACCACTTGACCTTGGGGCTCCACCTGCGGCGCAATCCGGCCAGCAAGATCACCGGTCCCACCGGCCAGATCCAAGATCCGCTGACCCGGCCGCACACCACATTTCTTGATCGCAAAACGCCTCCACAGACGGTGCATGCCCCACGACAGCACATCATTCATGAAGTCATAATTGTGGGCGATGCGATTGAAGACCGCTGCCACTCTTCGATTCTTCTCCTCGATGGACACCTCTTGGAAACCAAAGTAGGCAGTCTGGCTTTTCCTGTCGTCACTCGGCATGCTAGATCAAGAGCCTCGATCGTACCTCTTCAACATCACTTCCGAAGTGTGCTCGCTGGTCCGCCAACAATACCCTGAAGAACCGGTTGTGTCGATGGTCTGCGGGGGGGCAGACAAGAAGATCGTTCCCGACAACATCTTCGCTGGCACCTTGCCCCTGGCTGTGAGCACTAGCTCCAGCGCCTGATCCCACATCTGGCCGCGTATCGGTTTCTAGCCTTTCATCGCCTCGAACGGATCGTGGGTGACGCCCACAGCACCCTGGAGAACATCGTCGGAAGGATGGATCGTGACGGCGAACGCCTGGGCGGTCTCTGGTCGCACACAGAACCTGGCCAGCTCGTCCCGTCTTGTTGGCTGTTTATAGTCGCCGGTGGAGGCTTCACCTGTGTATGGGTATGGTGGGCAACGCCTCCACTTGCTGCTTGCTCAGTCTCAGGTAAACGGCATCCTCATCAATACGGTCGATTTCGGATATGGGAATCGACACGTCTTTCTGACCCCAGAGGTGGCCCTCTCGCAGTACTAGGTGGGTGATGTAGCCACTGTTGGGATCAGCCAGGAACTCGTCCACCTTGCCGATGTGCCCGTCGGTGCACTCAACATGCGCACCGCGCCGTACCGCCAGCTCACCGGGCGGGATCTTTTCGTGCTGCACGACCACCGTTTTGGTTTCCATCTCGGGTCTTACGATAGCCCACTGGTACACTACGGCGTCCGCGCCGTAGTGTGGGACCTTTGTCCTGAGGAATTCCCTCTCGATGAAAGAATCCATTTCAGACAACTCAGCAGCGCTGCAGCGGAGTTCGATATGCTCGGGTGTCGTCTCCACCACCATATCAATAGGCACCAAACGCTCTGTGTGCGGCGAACGTCTTTCCTTCACCACGAAGTGTGTCACTTGCTCGGACACCGGGTTCAAGACGATAGCAACCGGACTCCCACAGGTCCTGCCCCTGCAGCGAACATCAGCACTCAAGGGAATCTCCATGTCAATTGCCTCCTTGTTCCTGTTTGATGCACAACCTATCTCGGCTCCTTCAGCGTTTGCGCGCTGACGCTCAGCATCCTCCGTTTGCCCTATTCCGCCACCGCCGGTTCGGCAGGAGTGCCAAGTCTCCTCTCAATCAGGGCTCGATACGACAACGGTAAGATTGCCGCAACTCCAACACAGGACGAATGCATCGGCGCGTCGCCACCGCGGTTTCGGGCAATCTCTTTTCTTCGGCCTGGCCACGGTATCCCCCGGTGGCCGCGATTTGGCACTGGGACCTACAGGGTCTCATGATGGCTGCAACCGCCAGCCAGCCCTGCGAGCACAAAGTGCTCTGGTCGGCTGGCGGTTTGATACTTGTCGCGGGCTCTCCCGCAGGACCTCTCGACTAGCTCTGCGCTGGTCGCTCCGCCAGCGTTACCTCCACCGCCATCTCCTGCCCATCGCGGACCAGAGTCGCTTCGACCGTGTCTCCCACCTGAGTTTGGGTCTCCAGATAGACGGTCAGTTGCTGCCCACTGCTGACAGATTGGCCGTTAATCGCAGTCATGATGTCGCCTCCAATGGGGACGCTGGCGTTGCCAATGATCGCCATTCTATCGCCGCCGCGAATGCCCGCCTTGTCCGCCGGGCTGCCGGCTACCACGTCCACGACGAGCACGCCCTCCTGTACAGGGACCTTCATCCCGGCCTCTTGCAGAGCCGTGGCCCGGTCAGGGGTGATGTCTATGAGCTGCACTCCTAGCCAGGGGTGGGCATACTTGCCATGGACGATCAGCTGAGGCACCACCCTGCTCACCGCGTTGCTGGGCACGGCAAAGCCGATTCCAGCTGACGCCTGACTGGGGCTGATGATCTGGGAATCTATCCCTATGACCTGCCCTTCCAGGTCTAGCAGAGGGCCTCCGGAATTGCCCGGGTTGATTGCCGCATCGGTCTGGATTGCCTCGCCGATAAAGCGCCCATCCGGGCTCTGTATGATGCGGCCCAGCGCGCTGACAACTCCCACGGTCAGCGTGCCCTGCAGCCCGAAAGGATTGCCCAAGGCTACAACGAATTGCCCCACCTGCACCTGATCGGAGTCGCCCAGCGGAATAGGCGCGGGCAGGCTCTTGGCCTCGGTGGTCAATACAGCCAGGTCGTTGGACGGGTCGGTTCCAACGACGGTAGCCGCATAGGTTTCACCGGTGCTCAGCGCCACGGACACCGACTGCGCGTTTTCCACAACGTGGTAGTTGGTGACAATGTGCCCCTCGGTGTCATAGATGAACCCCGAACCGGTCCCCTGCTCGGGAATGGGCTGCATAAAGACGTTGTAGCCAATCACATTGCTGGTGATGTTGACCACGGCCGGTGCAGCCTCAGTGTAGACCGCTTCCACCTGCGCCTCTAGCTCGTTGGCCGGAGCCAATGGTGCCACTGTCGACTGGGGCACCGCTGTCGTCGGCGATGGCAGTGGAGTAGGAGCACCCGCGCCCGGTGCACCGCAAGCCGCCACCCCCATGGCCAAAGCAACAGCGACTACTAGTACTCTAATCAAACTCTTAGTCATGATACACCTCCGCTTGATATGTTGTTCTCCCTGTAGCCCACACTTGCTCTGTCGACTGCCGCAGGCATGGACCTTTGTTCCAGGACGGCTCAAGTCAGCCAGTGTCCTCCGCCGTGGTACCGTGGCGTCCGGTACGATCCACTGTCTCCGGCACATATCTGTAGACGACCCAACCACCAATGAGTGCCATCAGGCCGCCAACGATGAAAGGCAATTCGAAGAAGAACAGAGACAGCACACCTGCTATCAGCGGCCCTATCGCGATCCCCAGGGTAAACCCCATGGTGACGATGCTCATCTGCCTGCCCTCGCCACCGGTCCTGGACAGGTCCGCCGCGACCGCGAAGGCCGGTGCAGCGATTCCTGCCGCCGCGATGCCCTGGACGACGCGCAACATCACGAGTTCCGTGGTCGTCCTAACTCCACCCATGGGGAACGTTGACACTGCCATGACGATAAGCCCGGCGACAATCACTGGCTTACGTCCAAGGCGATCGGAAACCCTCCCCAGCGGGATCTGAAACAGGACTCGACTGACCGTGGTGGCGCTGAAGGCAACGGCAAAACCCAGCGCCGTTTCGTGCAATAGTGCGTTGAACTCGTTCTCCAAAGTGATAATCATCGTAAAGGCGCTGGCCATGACCAGTGTGGAGAAAGCAGCACCGATGATCCCTCCACTCAACAACCTCCGATCAATGAGTTGAAACGGAGGCTTTGTTCTGCCTGGGACTTCGGCCGGCACCCCCTCCCTCACCCAGAGCTGCACAAGAATCACTCCCAGGAGGAGAAAGCCAGCACCTGCCAAGAAGTTGGCGTCAAAGCCTAGCCTCTCATTCAAGAAGCCGCCTACCAGGGGCCCGATAGCAAGTCCCGTCATGCGGAAGGTGCTGTACACGCCCATTGAACCTCCTCGAGTTTGCCTCTCGCTGCCCCTCGCAATCAGCGCCATTGAGGCGGGAACCGTCAGGGCAACGCCGAATCCTTGAAGCACCCGAAGTAGAAGCAGGTCCGTGAACCTGCTCGCCACCATGAATCCGAGAGTGGCGACTGCCATCAGAATGAGGCCCAGCTGGACGAATGACTTGCGCCGGTTCAGATGATCGCTCAAGGCGCCACCGACGGGCTGAAGGAGCGAGGTCACCAGCCCGTAAGCCGAGATAAGCAGGCCAATCCGAACCGACTGCGGAACCGGGAACCAGGGCGCCGGCATCTGGGCGACATACAGTGGGATCACAATGAAGAGGATGCTGTTGCCTACGGCATCGCCCATTCTAGCGACCGAGAGCGCCATCACGAGCCTACTAGCACCAATGCTGTCCGCAATCCTCGCCATCAGCCTTCGTCACCTCTCGCCTGACCGTCCATCAATAGACGATAATATTCCTGCGCACTTGCCGTGCAAGAAGCTCAGTCGATCACTGACATCAATCGCGCGACCTCCTTGAGCATAGCACTCCCTGGCCCAGGCGGGGCTGCCGGTGGAGCATATCGCTCCGGCCAAATGCGGGCTTAACCAGATGGCAGCCTCTGTAGCATTTCCCCAAGGGCCCGCATGGCTCTGTCGTTCGTCGGGATAGCGCACCGGCTTATCCAAGATCATAGACCTCATGCGTATCGTTCAGCTGAGACCTCCCAAGCGGGCGAGGGAAAGGGCCGTGGCCTCCGGCGCGTTCCCCTGGTCAACCCTTGGTTACCCCATAGCAGCAATCCCCCACTACTGTGCCTTCAAGTATTCGATCATCTTGGGCATGAAGAAGGGGATCACCTCCGGCAACATCTTCGGCATCAGATTATGCATGGCCATGGGCAGCAACTCAGGCATCTGCTCCCGCATGTGCTCAGGCATGGGCACCCGGCGTCCCACCGCTGTCACCATGTCAGGCATCACTTTGGGCATCATGCCCGGGAGCAACCGGGGGAACAGCGCGGGCATGACAGGCCCCATTACAGCCAGCATTCCATCGCGCAGAGGGTCTGGCATCGCGGTCACCATGCCCATCATTCCTCGCATCGGCGCGGGCATGGCATCCATCAACTGTGGGAGCAGCTCGGCCATCAAGTCCGCCATGTTCTCTGGCTTTAGAAGGTTGATCATGGCCTCAAAGGTGCCCCACATCTTCAGCCCGTACTCAGTCGGGTCCCTGTACTCGATATCCGCGGCATCACAGACGAGATGTGCCAGGTCGATGACGGGAAAATCAGTTCCACTCTTCCGCGCCGTTACCCTGAATTGGACCTCGCAGCACGGGCAACAGG
>CAZBJW010000132.1:0-12047 GCA_964492135.1 uncultured Anaerolineales bacterium | reverse complement strand
TTGTAGATCTCCACGATTCGCTTGCCTGGGTCTCCCCGGGAGCACTTATCGATGGCTCGCTGACGCAATGCCTGCCCCAGCCGAGGGCCTTAAGGGGGTTGGCAAGGGCAGTGGCAGTGGATAGCTAGCCGATCCTTGAGCGCCACAGGTGTCCTTCGTGCAGCCGGGTAAAGAGTTCGGGGCTGCGCAGGAAAGGGATTCCAGGCGAAGGCCAGGCAATTGCAGGGTTGACAGGCGGCCAATACCTGAGCGCGGACCGGAAGCCTGGGCCGTATCCATATGGGTTGCGGTACGTTTGGTAATATGACATCCAATCACGTTAGTCCCCTGCGCGGGAATGCCACGAGTAGTCCAGTGAGAGGCATGAATGTCGGTGATCTGATAGCCATAGGCATCGGGGAGGAGATTCGGTGCCTAGCATTGGTGCATCAGCCCCCTTCCTGGGCTTGACAAGTTTTCCAAATTGCGGTAAGATGTTCCCAGTAGGATGATAATCGTCTGACAATTCGCCTCGCGGCAGGAATGATGGCGACCATAGAAAGAGGAGAGCTTCTCTCCAAACAGGTCGAGGATGCTTTGCGAGAAGGCATCCGAGAAGGGTCCTTGGCTCCTGGCGAACAGCTCCCCCCCGAGAACGAGCTGGCGGCGATGTATGGTGTGAGCCGTGCCACGGTGCGGGTAGCTCTGGCGACCCTGCAGAGAGAGGGTGCGTTGGTACGCCGGCAAGGGGCCGGTACCTATGTGACCCGCGCTGCCGAGTACCTGGATTCCCGCCTGGAGGAGATGTGGAACTGCGAGGACATGATCCGCGCCAGCGGGGGCGAACCCAGGGTCGGCTGGTTGGAGTATGAGGAAGCCCTGCCCGACGCCAGGACGAGAGAGAAGCTGCTCCTGGGACCGGAAGAGAGTGTACTGATCATCCGCAAAGTCTTCCTCGCGGATGGCACACCGGTGATCCACTGTGTGGATTATCTGCCGCTTCATCTGATTGAGAAGCCCTTCGCTGGAGAGGATCTTGCGGGCCACGTTTTTGCCTTCTTGGAGGAGTTCGCGGGCGAGAGGGCCAGCTACTATGTGGCCGGGCTGATACCTACCGTAGCTGAGGGCGAGGTTGCGGAGCGGCTGGAGTGTCCTGAGGGCACGCCTCTTCTGCTCTTCGACGAAGTAGCGTATAACATCAAGGATGAGGCCATTTCGTGTTCATTGGTGCACCATCGCCGCGAAGGGGTGAGACTCTGGATCGTGCAGAGTAGGCCATAGATCAAACTTGGCCAGTGGCTTAACCGGCGAGAGCGGAGCTTTGAGCCGAATGGGAGAAGGATGAAGGAGCGGGATCGGCCTGTCACACTTGCGCCGGGAACCGCCAGATCCTTCGTACTGAAGGAGGGTGAGGTGGTGAAGATTACGTCGCCCGAAGGAGGGCAAGGGGGCGACTTCACGTTTCTGGGCTTTGATCAGTCGTTGACCAGGAATATCAATGGATGGGAGAAGTGGGGCAATGTGAAGCTCACGTTCTACGCCGACCCCGGGATGAAGCTGTATGATGGGGATGGCACTCCATACGTAGAGGTGGTGGAAGTCCACTCCGATCTGCGGGTGGACATCATGTACCCGGGGTGCTGGAGAGAGATATACAAGGACGGGCGCCCTGGTTGTCGCGACCTGCTCTCCGAGGCCCTGGGTGTGGAGCGCAAAGACCTCCCGGGCGTAGCCAGTTTTTTCACGGGATGCTCCGTAGACGACGAAGGGTATATGTTCAGTTCGTTCGACATACAACCAGGGGATTACCTCAAGCTAAGAGCGTTGCGGCCGGTGACCCTAGCGATCAGCGCTTGTCCTGACGACACCTTACCTGGGATCAGGCCTTCTGATCTCGTGGTGGAGGTGGGCGCTAGCTAATGGGATGGCGACATCATAGTAGAAAAAGGTATGACATGAGTGAAGCTGCGATACTAGAGACAACACCTCCACGTCAGGGTCGGAAATGGGTGCGAACCTTTCTCTTCTCCATGCCGATAGACTCCCCTCTGGCCGGGCTGCATGCAATCACCAAGTTCGTTCTGGCGTTGGGGGTGTCTGTGGTTCTGGTGAAAATGATTTCGACCGCCAGTCCAGACCCCGTGGGGTGTCTTCTGCTGATGATTCTCGCGTTGGTCTTGCTGTTGCTGAGTGGGGTCATCAGATGGCTTTTCCGGTCGTATCTGGTGGTCATGTTTCCCATGCTCGCTAGTCTCTTCGTTACTTGGATCGTCTTCAATCCCAATCCCGGCGACCGTATCCTATTCTCCCGACAGACGTACTCCGGCGTGATCAGTGTGGGGATATCCGTGGCCATGATAGCCTTCGTAGGGATCCTTGTTGGCTACTATTTCTACACCAAGCAGCTCTACTGGGGCGTCATTGGCGGGGTAGTCACGGCCTTTGTCATCAGTTTGACCCCACTGAATCTCACTTGGACTTTCTTCTCTTTTCCCTTTCACCAGCCCCTTACTCTGGTCATCTCCGACACGACGGTGTATGTGGCTGCCACGAAGGTGCTGGGGTATGGCGCTATGATTCTTCTCACATTTCTGTTCATACTGACCACGAGGGACATCGAGGTAATTGGAGCGCTGCGTAAGGTGCCGGGCATGCCATATGTGATATGCCTTTTCGGTTCGCTGATGCTTCGTTCGCTCAGCATCGCCTTGATTGACTTCTCGACCATCCGTCAGGCTCAGGTGGCCCGAGCTGTCAACGTTCAGAAGAAGAATATCCTCGCTAAGCTGCGAGACTACGCGTATCTCACGGTGCCCCTCATAGCCAATATGATGCGCCGCTCCACTGAGATATCGGACGCTCTGAGTGCACGAGGTTACAAGATCGAATCCAAGCCAACGGTCTATCGCGAAGTGCAGCCGTTTCGAGTGGTGGACTGGTTACTAGTCGTTGGAACCGTGGCATTCGTCGG
Organism: uncultured Anaerolineales bacterium; assembly: GCA_964492135.1. Taxonomy (GTDB): domain Bacteria; phylum Chloroflexota; class Anaerolineae; order UBA7937; family B3-Chlor; genus CAYGAW01. The sequence continues at coordinate 9,097 of CAZBJW010000132.1, read as the reverse complement.
AGCCGTTCTGCTCGGTAGTTTGAGCGTCACCGAACTCACAAGGCTCGTTCTTGCAGGTCTGAGAGTGTAGAAGGGGATCGACGACTTATGAGCATTGTCAAGATTGACAGCGTCTATTGGAGATATCCTGCCTTCGTGGGCAAGATGAACCCTTGGGCCCTTGAGGGCGTCACTCTGGAGATCAGGGCGGGCGAGTTCTTCGGGCTCACTGGCCCGAGCGGAGCGGGCAAGACCACCATCTGTAAGACCATCATGGGTCTGATTCCTCATGCGACGCAGGTGCCACAGAACATGGCCAACCAGCATCTACAAGGTACGGTAGAGGTCATGGGTGACCTTGTAGTCGGGGTCGACCGGTCAGCCAATGTGGTTGACGGAGAGGCACGGGGTCAAATCTTGGGCCAGGCAGTGCGCCCGCCGCGGGCGGGAATGGTCTTCCAGGACCCGGAGAACCAGTTCCTGAGTATGAGCTTGCTCTACGAAGTTGCTTTCGGCCTGCAGTTGCTGGGGCTTCCAGTGGAAGTGATAGACGAACGGGTGGAGGAGGCGCTTCGGATGGTGGGGCTGGGCCAACTGTGGGATGATGCGGCATACATCCATCCTGCCGATCTTTCCGGGGGACAGAAGCAGAGAGTGGCTATCGCCTCGTTCCTCGCCATGCGACCCGACCTACTCATCTTAGACGAGCCCACTTCGGACCTCGACCCCGTGGGTAAGAGCGAGGTCATCGCCACAGTGCGGACACTGAAGGAGGAGCACGACCTTGCGGTGGTCCTCGTCGAGCAGGACCCCGAGATCCTGTTCGAGTTCTGTGACCGGATTGCCCTAATCTGTGACGGTCGAGTGGAGTTGGTGGCTGAACCAGAGGAGTTCTATTCCCAGTTCGCGTTTTTGGACGAGAGGGGAGTCTATACCTTCGAGGTGTCGCGCATCGCGAGCCGTGCCCAAATTTGTAGCGATGATCAGGTACCCAAGTCCATAGTGGAGGCTCAAACGGTCTTCAGCCGGGTGGAAAGTGCGCCCGTCAGTGACCCCGATTCGGCTGACAGTGAGAAGGTGATCGAAGTAGACGGTCTGTGGTATCGATATGAGGATGGGACCGTGGCTCTCCTCGGTGCGGACCTGACTCTGCATCGCGGGGAGACCATGGGCCTATTGGGGAACAATGGTTCCGGCAAGACCACGCTGGCAAAGATACTGACGGGGTTGTATCGCCCTTGGAAAGGGACTTGCAGGGTCCTCGACGAAGATGTCTTCCAGCGCAACGTCCGGCGGGAGCTTCCTATGAAGATTGGCTATGTATTCCAGAACCCGGATCATCAGATCTTCACCAGACGAGTGCATGACGAGGTTGCCTACGGCCTGAAGTGTATTGGGGTGAAGGGAGAGGAGATAGACGAGCGGGTCCAAGAGGCGTTGGAGCGGGTAGACCTGGCGGAGTTGGCGGACGAAGATCCGCTTTTCCTGGGCAAGGGGCAGAAGCAGAGGCTGGCGGTGGCGGCCGTGCTGGCCATGCGGCCCGAAGTGATCATCGTTGACGAGCCCACGACTGGACAGGACTATCGTATGGTGTCTAGCATCATGGCCCTTCTTGAGGAGCTGCATGCGGCTGGTGGCACGGTACTCATCATCACTCATGACATGACCTTGGTGGCCAATTACTGTCAAAGCGTCACTGTGTTGCGGGACGGTCACACCGTCTTTGAGGGAACCACCCGGCAACTCTTCTCATCGCCCGAATTGCTGGAGGCTTCTCAGTTAAGGGCACCTCAGGCCATAGCCCTGAGTTGCGAACTGAGGAGAGAGCGGCCCGACTTTCCACTGCTCCTCAACGAGAGAGAGTGGGTAGAAGCGCTCTGCAAAAACGAATAGGAGGGAGGTGGTGCGCGCAGGCTCAAGGTGACTAACAACGACTCAGACGTCCTCAGCAAGGAAGACAAGGAGAAAGGAAATGGAAGAGCAAACCTATAGTCTCAAGTGGAATCCGAACCCACCAATACGCGTCTCCAATCTGGTGACCTATGCTGTGGCCGCTGGATTGTACACGATCTTGGCGTTTCTGGGGGTCATCGCTCTGCCGGCGGGCGTCCTTGGCGTCTCTGGCCTATACTTCGGCATGGGCTTCCTCATCCCCTTCGTGCTGTGGTTCTCTGGATGGGGAGTGGTGATCGGAGTGATCGGAGCGATCCTGGGCGCCGGGATCATGCAGGGTATGCCCATAGCCCAGTCGATCCTCTTCGGGTCCGTAGAAGCCTTAGTGCAGATTCCTATGTTGATCGTCTATAGGCTGGCGGCACCCAGAGTCGGAGTGAGCGCCATTGCCAAGGATGTCTTCAGGCCGAAGGGATTTATCTTCTTCCTGATCGTGTCCGTCATTCTGACCCAGCTTTGGAGTGCGGTCTCGGGTATGGGCACGCTATACCTTCTTGGGTTTGTGCCCGCAGATATCCTCGTCCCCGAGATCATCGTGTGGTGGATCGGGAACATGATGGTCGTCTTGGTAATTGGCACTATCCTCTGCGGTGTGCTTGGGCCTGTGGTGGAACGCCTGGGTCTGACCGTGCGTGGGATCATCACCTAGAGGCGAGAGTAGAGAATAGAAAAGCCGATGCCCGCAGGCATCGGCTTTTCTTCTTGGTAGGGCGACCTTGCTCAGTCCTGGTCTAGCAGGTACTTGTCCAAGTCATCTAGGCGCTTGTAGAGCACCCTATCGAAGGCCGGGCTGCCTGGGAGCTGGGTCGCATCGATGACCGACTTGGTCACCAAGCCTTGCTCCGCAGAAGGATCAAGAGGGTGTCCAAGGAACCGTGGGAGGGTCGCCAGATCATCTTTGAGATCAGAACGGGTGACTATGGCCCAGATGACGTCTCGGGGATCGTAGACGTCGATGTCGCTGTTGACCACTACCACGGTCTTGATGGTGGTATATGCCGAAAGGGCAGCCAGACCGACATTCTTCGCTTCGCCCTCATAAGCTGGATCGAAAACCACGGCGGCGAGGAATCCACTCCCATAGGGAGGTATGTAGACGTCCTTGACCTTGGGAGACACCTGGCGAGCGGCGCTCAGTAGAACTGGCTCGCGGGGCAAGGTGGCGCCAAGCACCTTGTGCTCTTGGCCCGCGGGCAGAATCGTCTGGTAGATCGGGTCGGCGCGCTGGCGGATCGTGGTGACCTCGAGAAGGCACTCCTTCGACTCGGGACCGTAGAGGCCGGTGAATTCACCCATGGGGCCCTCTTGTACCCGCTGGGAGGGATCAATCAGGCCCTCGAGGATGTATTCGCTGAAGGCGGGTACGGAAAGGTCGCTGTCCCGACAGGGTATGGTCTCGATGGGCTCGCCCAGAAGGCTGCCCGCTATCTCCAGTTCATCGCCAGGATACCGCATGGCTGCCGCCAACATCACGGCCGTGTGCACTCCGATAATGACTGCGACAGCCAGCGTAGCGCGGGCCTTCTCGGCTGCCTGACGGTAATCATCGAGATGTCTGCCGGGATTGATCATGACACTCAGATGGTTGGCGTCGAGACGCAACATGCGGTGGTAGGAGTAGTTCATACGGCCCGTTTCCGGATCCCGAGCGGCCACTATGCCTGCTGTAACATAGGGCCCGGCATCCTTGGGTGCGTGGATCGGGATGGGCATCAGCGTCAGATCCACATCACCTCCTGAGAGAGTGCCCCGTTCCAGGAAGTCCCTGTCGTTGCGGCATGGTGCCACGGGCTGCCTTAGAGCTTCCAGGAGCTGGGCTTTGAGACGCGGCAGCTCACTCCCGAGGGCGAAGGCCACCCTCTCATAGGTGGAGGCTACACCGCTCACAACAGACACGCCTGGGTAGTCATCCAAGTTCCGGAAGAGAGTCGCAGCACCCTTCTGCTGTTCAGCAGCGTGGGCCACGTTGGCTAGTTGGTGACTTAGACTGACGCGTTGCGAAATCTCGATCAAGTCTCCACGCTCGATCAGCTTCTCAAGCAGCTCCCTGAAATCCTGTCGTGGCATCTCTACGCTCCTCTCACTTCCGTGGCGGCAATCCGAGCGCTGAGAGGGCATCCTCTCGGGGTACGCCTTCCTCGGTCCAGTTTCTCAGCTGGTAGTAGACTCTCTTGCTCTCGGAATGCTTCTCAGGATCATCCATCCCACTGGCGATTCGCTGGGGCAGTGCGTCCTGCTCGGAAGACACGCCAAGGCCCACATTCATCAGTCTCTCCAGTTGAAAGATCCGTTCCCCTGCTTCTTTCAGAGAGGACACGGTGTGAGGTATCCCTGTGACGCATGCCAACGCCGAGGCGTACACTTTGTATCCGAAAGTGGCGTACAAGAAGACGCACATGATGAGTGAGTCGCGCACGCTCCCAGAATCCTGACGCTCCTTGACCATCGTCGCCAGCTGCTCAGCCGAGAACTCCGTGCCATACAGCTCGGGCCTCACAGTCCAGGCGCGACTGTGACATCCGCCCCGGTTGTTGGTGGAGTAGGATAGGGCGATCCCCAGGAAAGCTCTTGGGTCATAGGCTGACAGTTCAAGCCCCTTGACGTGCATCCCGAAACCCACTCCGAGACGCTCTTGCGCGACGCGGACGCCTTGCGCGAGCAAATCGCCTTCTTCCTCCCGACGGGCAATCTTCTCTATCAAGGTCAGCACAAGTTCAGGGGAGTCGAAGCCACCCAGGTACTCTCGGTAGAAGCCGATGACGTTGCCAGCGGAGATGGTGTCCAAGCCGTACTCATTGCACAACTGGTTGGCTTGCACTATGGTCGGGTAGTCGTCCACCATGTTCTCCGGGCCAAAGGCCCAGACGGACTCGTACTCCGGCGCCTCTAACTCGAGGCCATCAATAGTGACATGCTTGCGGCAACGAACAGGACAGTGCGGGCAAGTTGTGCTCCTGGTAACGTACTTGCCAAGGATTCGCTCACCGTACAGCTTGTGGGCCTTGTCGAAATAGCTCTGCTGGTGATTGGCGGTCGGCCACCCTCGGAACTCGTTAACCGCTGCCACCAATTCCACAGTGCCCAGCCTGCCGTGACGGTCCATCAATTCCTCGTTGGCCTTGACGGCTTCGATAGCGCGCTTGATGAGACGCGCCAACTCATCAGGTTGAGCGATTGTTGGTCGGATTGTGCCACGCACCACCAGCGCCTTGAGGTTCTTGCTGCCCAGCACTGCACCAAGGCCGCATCGACCGGCCGCGTGAGCCTCGTCCCCACGGACACAAGCCATGGAGACTCCGTTTTCGCCGGCTGGTCCTATGAGCGCCACTTCGTGCCCAGGATAGTCTGTTCCCAGGAGTGCCCTGGCCTCTGACACCTTCAGACCCCACAGATCTCCCCTGGGGAGGATCTCCACACGGTCGTCTTCCACGAGTAGAACGGAGGGCTGAGATGCTTTACCACGCAAGACGTACGACAGACTACCGGTTCGCGCAAGGGCGTTCCCGAATCGCCCTCCCATCCAGGTGCCCGCCATCAGGCCCGTCAGCGGAGAGTGACCATAAAAAACCACACGGTTTGCTCCGGGGATGCCTGTGGCATTAAGGGGACCCACTGCGACGATCAACGGGCTTGCTTCTTGGAGGGGCGCCCACCCTTCCTGGTAGAAGTCGTACATCAGCTTTGCAGCTAGGCCGAGCCCTCCAAGGTACTGTAGTTGGGTTTGCTCCGATTCTACCAGTTCATCGACGGTACCGGTGGCCAGGTCTATGGTTTTCGCCTTCATGCGCTTATGCCTTCCGCCCGGTGATGACAACCATGGAGCTGGGCTGTGGGAGTCGCCGTGCGACCGGATCCTGAAAGCCCGCCTCCAGGAGCCACTCCTTGATCTCCCCTGCGGAGTACGCTGCCGCGCCTTGATTCTCTAGCAGCATGATCAGCGAGAAGATAGCGCCTGCGGGCGGGCCGGACTTGTCCTCTTCCAAGAAGAACTCGTTGATGACCACGAGTCCTTCATCGACCAGTGCATCATGAGATTTGCGCAGGAGTTCCTTACATGCAGGTACGGTGTTGTCGTGCAGGACATTCGCCAGGAGGATAACATCATAGCCCTCGCCCAGGCTGGGGGCCTCGTAATCGCCGCCCCGGAACGAGATGCGGTCACTCAACCCGTAGCTGGCGATCGTCTCCTCGGCCAGTTCGCGGACTGGCCGCAAATCCAGAACTACCGCTCGCAGCTCTGGATATCTCTGAGCGAGAAGAATAGAGTAAGTGCCGACTCCTCCGCCCACATCCAGCAGTTTTTTACGACCCTCCATGTCCACGACGTCAGGCAGTCCGGTGCCGAAGAGGAGCACCAGATCATGGAGAGCGAGGAGGAAGTTCCGAGCTGTCTCGGGGTCGCCGCTGAGGCGCTCCGCCATCGGCGGCAACTGGGCCTTGTCTTGGCGAATGGCTTCGGCGAGCCGACCCCAGGGATCGTAGAACTCCTGCTCCTTGGCCACCACCCGTCCGAGGTAGTCCGGCTTCCCGCGGACCAAGAATGTCTCGGCAAGAAGACTGTTCTCGAACGTCTGGCCCGTCTTGTGCAGCAGTCCGATGGCAACGCACGCGTTCAGCAGCATCTCGGTGGTTCTGATGGCCGTTCCCACGAGCCCGGCGACGTGCGCTACGGTGAGACCACCGTGGGAGAGCTCGTCGAAGATACCCAGTTCGCTGCTGGCCATGAGAATCATTGAGGATTGGTATGCGGTCAACATTTCCAGTAGCGGCCCGGGGTCAAGCTTGGACATACCTTCTCCTCGCTCTAGTGGCGCGAGACGTGAAAATCCTTGGCCGATTGCTCGGCTTGGAATCGCTCCAGGCTTCGGAGTAGCTTCGCGTTGTCGCTGCTCAGGGGCGGGATGGTCTGCCTTTTCCTCTCCCAAATCTCTGATGCCTCGGTTAACACGGCGTCCTCGTCCACGGTGACCAGCTTGCCCTTGTCAACGACGAACTCGCCGTCGACGATCACGGTCTCCACGGAACTCCCGTTCTCGCAATAGACGAGTTGTCGGAACCCGTCGTTGAGCGGGGTGAAGTACGAGGAATCCAGTTTCAGGAGGGTGAGGTCTGCCAACATGCCTGGCTTCAGTTCCCCCAGCTCTCCTCCCAGGCCCAACGCCACTGCGCCGCCCTCCGTGGCCATGGTGATGACATCTCTGGCCGATAGCCATCGACGATGATCGACCTCTCGGCCACTGTGCACGAGCGCAGCCAACTTCATCACGTCGAATAGAACCTGGTTGTCACTGCTGGCCGAGCCGTCGGAGCCGAGGGCGATGTTGATTCCCTTCTCCTTCATGGCAGGGATAGGAGCAAACCCACTTCCGAGCTTAAGATTGCTGGTCGGGTTGTGCACGACGGTGGTGCCCGTATCCCGGAGGGTCTCCATGTCGGCATCATCTACCCAAACGCAGTGGGCTAGAGATGAGTGCCGGTTGAGCAACTGCATGCCCTGCAGAACGGCTATGCAGGAACGTCCGTATATCTCGCGGCAAAGGAGTGCCTGCGACTTGGTTTCGTCAGCGTGCATGTGCAGGCCGCTGTTGTGCCTGGCCGCTATCTCGGCAGAGCCTTCCAGTAATTCGTCGGAGCACCACTGCAGGCCGGAAGGTCCAGCGAGGCAGCGCAGTCTCCCCTTCTCGGATTGGTGCCATTTGTGGAAGAACCTCTGTAGCGTGTTGAGGTAGTCAGGGACGTCGAGCGCCGATTCTAGGTCGCCAAAGATGGCGGACAGCTCTGGGTCCGCCTGGATGACGGCCTCCAATTCAGGGCGCCTGTCCTCCACCAGGGGCGCGACAGCAGCCCTGATGCCCACATCACGGTAGGCTTCCATCACAGCATCGAGGTCTTCCATGGTCATGCCGCCGTTGACCCAGAAGTGGTCCAACACCGCGGTGGTTCCCGTCTTCAGCATCTCCATGGCCCCCAGCATCGCGCCCACATACGCCTCGCGAGCCGAGAACCTGATGCCAGAAGAAAAGAAGTCGAAGAGCCATAGTTCCAATGGGACCTTCTCTGTCATTCCCTTGAGGTAATTCTCGGGCGAGTGGGCATGGGCATTGATCAGACCTGGCATCGCCAGGAGACCCTTGCCCGAGATCCTTGTGCCCACGTCCTCATCCGCGATCGGCTCGGAGGTGACCTTCGTTATCCGATTACCTTCAATCAGGACATTCATATTCTCGGCGATGCTGTGCGCCGACTTCTGGTCCAGAATAGAGCAGTTCTCTATCAGGATTCTCATCTATAAGTACTTCCTCAATATCATGCGCTGAGGCGAACCCTGGCCTCGTCATCTCTCACCGCAGGTACTTCCTCAGCTTCATGTAGGCCCGGAAGAGGTTCCGCAATTGCGCGATTCTCTTGCCCAGTCCCCCACCCCCAGTGGCCTTGACGTAACCGAGATCCTGCAAGAGCACCTGCGCAGTGTTGTAGCCAGGGATCCCGTTTAAGCCGCCGCCTGGATGGACGCCACTCCCTGAGAGGTACAATCTTTTGATAGGTGTTCTGTAGTTGGACAGCGCAGCTATGGGTCGGAAGCCAAACATCTGATCCAGAGTCATATCCATGTGGTTTGGGTTGCCTTTGATGCTGCCTGTGCGACGGTACCAGTCGACCGGTGTGTGGATCACTCGTCCCATGATGGCCTCTTTGATGTTGGGCGCATATTGAGCCACTGTATCGATGACGCGATCGGCAAACTCCTCCCGAATGTCGTCCCAGTTCCGCCCACAGCTCAGATCGTACGGAGCGAAGCAGGAAAGCCAAAGGGTATGCTTACCCTCGGGGGCGAGACTGGGATCCAGGGCGGAGGGAACGGCACAGAGAATGGCTGGTCCTTCTGGAAGAGCACCGCGTTTGATGTCTATGAACTCACGTTCTAGATAGTCGATACTGGGGCAGAGCAACTGCATCCCCACTGTGAACTCGGGCCCTCTCTGCCACTTCTGGAAGTCTGGGAGTGCGTCCAAGGCGCAGTCTACCTTGAATTCGGAGATGTTCGTCCCTGCCACGGTGATGTTCTTGATCTGGCGGATCAGGTCGGGGCGCAGTACGTGCCGATCAACGAGGTTGAGGAAGACACGCTTGGCGTCAATGGAGGACACGACTCCGTGACGGGCAG
>CAZBJW010000131.1:0-12125 GCA_964492135.1 uncultured Anaerolineales bacterium | reverse complement strand
CCACACACTCTGGTTTCCATCGATGCCCGCTTGCCCAACAAGCTGTTCCACGAGTCTATGGTGGCCGGCACTTTGCGGGAGTTTCAGCACTACTCCGCCGTACAAAGAGAAGTGGTCTACGGGGACAGCCGACTCGATTTCCTTCTGGAGGGTGATGGCGATAGGAAGCCGTGTCTGGTGGAAGTGAAATCGGTGACCTTGGTGCAAGACGGTGTCGCCCGTTTTCCCGATGCGGTGACCGAGCGTGGAGCGCGCCACTTGCAGGAGTTGCGGAGCGCTCTCCTGGATGGAGGTCGCGCGGCTGTCGTCTTTGTGATACAGCGGCCGGACGCCTACTCCCTCGGTCCACACGATGAGTCAGACCCGCGCTTCGGCGAAGTGCTGAGAGAAGTGGCATTCGACGGAGTGGAGGTCTACGCTTATAGCTGCGCGGTCAGCCGCACAGAGGTCGTCATCCGCAGACGAGTCCCGGTTCACCTGGGCGGAAGCCTGAAGGCGCACCGCGGGCGCTCTCCTGGAAGGCCAGGTGCTGAGGAGGCCTCACTCCCGCCGGTGTAGGTGCAGAGAATCGTGGCCTAGTGGCTGCCGGACTACTCCCATACAGCGGCGGAACTCGGGTAGTTGGAGGAAACAACATGGCGCTGGACGAGGGGGTTGAAGTTGCAGAGTTCTTCACACAGCAGTATCGTATCGTGGGGACCGTGCGGACCGGGGGACAACGTTTGTCGGACATACTGAATGATGAGCTGGAATCTTCAGTCGAACTGAGGGACGTCCAGGTGAGGACCCTCCTGAGTCCCAAGAAGGGCATTGCGAACCACACGTCGGCCATTCTGGAGAAGCAGAGCATCCTCTTCGCCATCGGTGGCAAGGAAGGCCCCAAGGCGGCGGAGCGTCGGCTGTACAAGCGCGTCGCAACCAAGGAGTGGGAAGTGTTCATCACCGTACCCTGGTTCGAGCTGACGGGAAAGATGCACGTGCGAGGCACCGGCGAGTTGAAGACCATGCTCCTGGCGGGAACTGGCCAGTTCATTCCTTTGACTGAGGCAACAGCGGTCCATACACTAATGCCCGAAGCCACCTTCACGGGGCACGCCATCATCGTTAACAGGGCGTATGTGGAGATCATCTGCGCCGACCGCAGAGCTACTGTGTGACATCCTCCGGGAGGGTCGAAGGTGATGCCCTCTGAGGGCGAATGGACTGGGGCGAGGGTCATCTGGATGCAGCAGGCGTGGCGCACGAGGATGCGGCCGCGAGGCTGAGGGAAACCGACCTTGAGGTGATCATTGACAGGTATATGATTAAAGAGTACAGGCAACTGACGACGTAGTCGCGATCCTGATTTGAGGCTTGGTGCCGGCGGCGCCGTTTCCAGTGGACCGTTCAGGAACTGGGACGGCGCCATTTGCGATGCGGCTTGTCGCCAAAACCAGGGAATGGTGGTATAGTAATCGGCCAAACAGCCGGAGGTATGGAAAGGTGAGCGACCTCCAAGACTTAACACTGGCCTTCATAGGGAGCGGAGTCATGGCGGAGGCCATGATGAATGGGATCCTCGGTCAGAGCTTGACCGAACCCTCGCACATCATCGCCAGCGATCCCCTCACGGAACGTGGAGAGGAGTTGAGGCAGCTGTACGCTGTGAACACAACGACCAACAACCGTGAGGCCATCAAGGCCGCACAGATCGTCATCCTCTCGGTGAAGCCACAAGTGCTGCCCGTCGTCCTGAAGGAGTTGAAGGGAACGGTAGACCCCAGTGCCCTGGTGCTCTCGATCGTCGCTGGCGCTCGGATCAGGGTGATCGCCAATGGTCTTGGGCATAACGCAGTGGTCAGGGTGATGCCGAACACCCCTGCTCAGGTGGGGCAGGGTATGTCTGTCTGGACTGCCACTCAGGAGGTGAGCGACGAACAGCGAACCCAAGCCCAGAGCATACTCCAGGCTCTCGGTGAAGAGATCTATCTGGAAGACGAAGACTACCTGGACATGGCCACGGCGTTGAGTGGCACCGGACCAGCCTATGTATTCTTGTTCATGGAAGCTCTCATCGATGCAGGGGTACACCTGGGATTCTCCAGGCGCATTGCTCAGCAACTGGTGCTGCAAACGCTGCAGGGGTCCGTCGCCTTCGCCCGCCAGTCGATCGCGCATCCGGCAGAGCTCCGCAACATGGTAACCTCGCCAGGTGGGACATCGGCAGAGGCGTTGTATCAGCTGGAGAAGGGTGGTTTTCGTACGGTCCTGTCGCGGGCTATCTGGGCGGCGTATCAGAAGTCGAAGTATCTTGGCGAGCTCAGCGGCAAGTGACGAAGGCGTGAAGAACGCTTCTCGAAGGTCTCCACCGATCCACGCACGTCGCCCTGCGCCGTCGGCACAGATTGGTGTTGGTCCAGTCCACGGCCCTGGCCAACGGACCTTGCCCTAGCCCTTGCGCTTCGCTATAATGTGGCTGTCTTGGGCCCGCGCTTGTTGACGGGAGATTCATAGGGTGAACGGAGAAAGGTCCGGAAGGATGACGAGGCGTATGAACGGTGCCAGGCAGCTCGTGGGTCTTCTGCCGTTGATCCTGCTGTCCGTGCTGATAGCGCTGATGGCGACAGCTGCTGGGCCCGTTTCCAACATATGCCTTTTCCAGTCACCCGTGAGCCCCCTTGGCCCTCCTGAGGAATCACCCGTGACGCCCGTTGCCCCTGCTGAGGGGTCGCCGACACCACCGCCAGCGACAGTGGAGGGCCCCGCCCTGGTTGCGGTGCCAACCCCTGCCAACTTGACTCCGTGGGTGATTGGCCTGCTGGTGACTGTGATCGTGGTAGGTGCTGTGCTCTACTGGAGACGCAGGAGAGAGGGGGGCGAAGGTAGCGAGTGAGGATTCTGCGATACATCATGCTCTTCCTGGTAGCACCGGTCAGGGCTTCGTCCCTTTTCCCTTTGATCATCTTCTCCTTGTTGGTCGCGGTGCTGCTGGTCAAGAGTGGCACAACCTTGGCCTACCCCGCGTTCCAGTCTCCGCTTTCTCCCGTCGGGTCTCCGACTGCCACGCCCCCACAAGTGTCTCCTCAGCCGACGGTTGAAGCTCCCACTACGGCGCCCACTGAAGCGCCTTCCCAGCTGCCAACAGGGTCTCCAGAGGGTCCGCCCACGGAAGTGCCGGGTGAGACCGCGACCCCAACTGGACAAGTCCAGATCTCACCGACCCCTGCCACACCTGCGCCTGAAGCAAGTGCAACCCCTGCTGATTCTGAGGAGCCATCTCTGTCCGTCCGTCGTCTCTCTTGGGCCACGCTGATAGACGCCTTCATCGTCGGTCTGTCCTCGCTATGGCTCTGCTGCGGTGCGATAGTCCTCGTACTCTTCGTCCTGGGAGTGATTGTTGCTTTCGTCCAGCGGGCGGAATGATGAACGTCAGGCCGTCCGCCCCGGCGGACGCAGCCCGTGCCATTCTGATCCTGTTGGTCCTCTTCGCCTTTGCCCTTCGTCTCTATCAGCTGGATTTCCAAAGCCTCTGGCGCGACGAGATGGATGCGATTCGCTTCGCCCGCAGAGATCTGAGCGGTCTGCAACCTCTTTTCGTCAGGGCTGGGCACAACGGTGCCCTCTACTACCTCATCTTGCACTTTTGGACCCGGCTCGTGGGAGACACCGAGTTCAGCGTCAGATTCCTATCCCTGGTGTGCGGCGTGCTCTCCATACCCCTGATGTTCAGACTGGGGAGATGGTGGATGGCCCGGAGCGGGAGCCTGGTGGCCACTTTGCTGTGCACTACTTCTCCCTTCCTCATCTGGTATTCTCAGGAGGGCAAGATGTATGCCCTCCTTCTTCTGCTGTCCTTGGCCTCAACGTACATCTACCTCGTCGCCCTGGACCGACACCGGGTCTATCTCTGGATCTCCTATCTGGCGATCATGGCCGCCTCCATGTACGTCCATCTGCTGTCGGTGCTGCTCGTTCCTTTCCACGTATGTTTGTTTCTCGTGACCTGGCCTCGCTACCGGCCTGCACTCAGGATGTGGCTGGTGACATTTCTTATCCTGGCCTTGCCATACGTCCCTCTGGCTCGATGGGAGGTCCCGCTTCTGTTGTCGCCGTTCACCACAGGCCACCAATTCTACCGGCTGCACGAGGTGTTGAATATGCTTCTCTTCGCCTTCAGCCTCGATCTTGCGCCATACCGGAGCTTGGTGCCCATAACCCTTTTCATCTTTCTGCTTCTGGCGGGGATTCTCCTCTATACGCGCTCCAACGGATCGGTGGAGTCCAGGGGACAGAGGAGCGTCCTGGAACGACGCCAGGAGAGCATCTCGTTGAGCCTCTACCTCTTCCTGCCTGTGGCCTCTCTGTTCTTGATCTCTTTGGGCATGCCCATTTTCACCCCGCGGTATTTGATCACTGTGGTTCCCGCTTACCTGCTCCTGCTCTCCTGCGGTGTGGTCGCCGTCAGCCAGAGGTCCCGCGCCCTGGCCGTCGCTTGCCTGGCTGCGGTGCTGGTATCCAACCTGTACGTGGTCTGGCTGCAAGGGCACACCACCATCAAGTCCGATTTCCGCTCCGCTGCCAAGTACGTCGAGGAGGATCGGCGGGGGGATTTGATGATGTTCCTCATTCCTCACGGAAGGGCGGTCTTCGCGTACTACTATGGTCCTTCGTTTCGTTGGGCCGAGCCGCCGTACACCGACGGCGGCATGACCTCTGAAGACGTGGCCTGGGTGATGGAAGAGGCGACGGCGGAGCACGAAGAGGTCTGGTTGGTTGTCTCCGAAGAGGAGTTGTGGGATTCGCGAGGGCTGGTCAGGGAGTGGTTCGAAACCCACGGCAGTGTGCTCGAGCAAAGCAGCTTCGCCCGAGTAGATGTGTACCTCTACGCGCTGCAACGACCGGACGACTCGTCGCGAACGGAGGTCGGCTGAATGAGATGCAAGTTCTGTGAGCGGCCAGCCTGGTACAGATGCGCCCGCACCGGTCTTTCTCTGTGCCCCGTGCACGCCCGGCTTCAGGTGGTGGTTTCGGCGCCCGTCCGGGCTCCGGTCACCTTCGAGGTGCGAACGGCGGAAGCGGAGGAGTATCCGCGTTTGAAGGAGATGGCCGTTGATTTCTGGGGCGAGACGGAGATGGAATGCTTCGAGCGGAAATACGAAACAAGCGCATTGCCGTCGCTCGGGGCCTATGTGGAAGACGAACTGGTGGGCTTTGTGTCATACGCCGTCGAAGGAGATGCGCTGGACATCGTGGTGCTCAACATCCTGCCTGACTATCAGGGGGCTGGCGTGGGCAAAGGGCTGGTGAAGGCCGCCGCAGAGGAAGCCCAAGGGAGGGGCCTGTCGCGCCTGATCGTTGCCACGTCCAATGACAACCTGGCGGCGCTGGAGTTCTACCAGCGTCTGGGGTTCATCATCGAGGAGGTGGTGCCAGGGCGGATCCTCAAGCACCATGGTGGAATTGAGGCGGGCTTCGCCGGCATCCCTGTGCGCGACGAGGTGCGGCTCCAGCTGACGGTGACCGAGACAGAGAGCAGCGAGAAGGAGTTGCCAGAGGGCTAGTCCTGTGCTATACTGGAGCTAGACGTGCCCCCGTAGCTCAGGCGGATAGAGCAGCGGCCTCCGAAGCCGTGTGCGCGCGTTCGAGTCGCGCCGGGGGTACTCGGAGCAACTGAAAGGGGAACGGCCAACACGGCCGTTCCCCTTTTCCTTGGCTGCTCAGTCTTTCCCGGGAGATCGGGTGAGTTGCCTCTCCACAGCGGCACCTCCGGTCCGGCCGATCCGCCGCTGTTGCTGGCCCGAGTGGGGGCCGTGTGCGATACATCTAGATGCGAAGGCTGACACGCTATCCACAATCGTCAGCGGAAGGAAGCATCAATTGGGTCGCGAGGTGCCGACTTCAGGCGCCGCGGCAACCAAGCCGTACTGCTGATGGAACTCTCAAAGTGGCCCTCACTAGCCGACGCCGACTTGGAAAGAGCCCTGGTTGCTTCGGACACGGTTTACTGACATGCCCCAGTAGCCTGTCAACTCTGGTCCGCCGGGTGGCTTGGGTCCACGGTGTTCTCAAAAGAGACCCCGACTGGCCAAGTGTTCCACGCTTGACAAAGAGGGAGAAATCAGCTATAATATCAAATATCGGATATCGAATATCGCGAATGCCGAGAAGCGGGGGCAGTAGCATGCCAGCACGCACAGAACCATCGTCATCCGTCATCTACTTTGGCCATGTACAGGAGGCCGTGGTAGATCGGATGCGGGACATGATCGTCAACGGCCAGCTGAAGCCGGGCGAGCGCTTGCGCCAGGATGAGCTGGCCACGACTTTTGGCGTCAGCACGATGCCCATCCGCGAAGCTCTGCGTCAATTGCAGGCAGAAGGATTGGTCATCTTTCGACCACGTCGCGGCGCGACGGTCTCCGAAGTCTCGATGTCTGATTACGACGAGATATACCGCATCAGAGAGCAATTGGAGACTCTGGCCTGTGAGTGGGCAGCGGAGGATTTTGACCGCATCCCGATCGAGCGCATGAGACTCCTTCTACAGGAAATCGAGGCGGCCGAGGAGCACCCTGAAGATGTCCCACCGCGCTTGCAGTTGGTGCGCGATTTCTTCTTCACGATCTTCGAGGCGAGCGAGAAAGAGCATCTTCTCCGTTTACTTTCAAGTCTGTGGGATCTATCCCAGCAATACCGCCGGTATTTCTCCTCAGTTCCTTATATTGTGCCGCAGCGTCTCGAGAACTATCGTGGAGTCCTTCGAGCTTGCGAAGCTAAAGATCCGGAAGCGCTCATCAGAGCCCTACATGCCATCCACGATTTCGGCAGGTCTACACGCGCCGCACTCGTACGCGAGCAGGAACGTAGAAAGCCAGTGACCTAGCTGACGCACAGTCCGGATCTCCTTCGTTCTCGGTGAGGCCGCTAGATGCAGCCCTCGACCTTGGGGCCGGTCAGGAGGCCCACTCTGCTATAGCGGATGGAGTGAGACGGATATGACTACGGCAGCACTCGACGGTGTGGTGGTGCTCGACATGACCCAGTTCGAGGCAGGAACGGTGTGCACGGAGACGCTCGCTTGGCTCGGAGCGACCGTCATCAAGCTGGAGCGGCCAGGGATGGGTGAGCAAGGACGCGCCGCCGCCGTTGATTGGCCAGATGCGGACTCCTATCACTTCATTCTCCTCAACGCCAACAAGAAGTCCGTGACGGCGGATATCAAGCACCCGGAGGGTCAGGCGCTCGTGCGTCGACTGCTCGAACGGGTCGACGTGTTCGTGGAGAACTTCCGGCCGGGAACCATCGAACGCCTTGGCCTTGCCTACGACACTGTGCGCAGCATCAATCCGCAAATCATCTATGCGCAGATCAAGGGTTTCGGTTCTGACGGACCCTACGCAGACTTCCCGGCCTTCGATCCGGTCGGTCAGGCGACGGGCGGTGCCGCAAGCATCACGGGCGAGGCCGACGGACCGCCGATGCGCACCGGTCCAAACCTCGCCGACAGTGGCACTGGATTTCACACTGCGATAGGGATCCTAGCAGCGCTGTATCAGCGCGAGATGACCGGCGTGGGGCAGCGAATCGAGGTGGCGATGCAGGATGTGGTCATCAACTATTGCCGCCCCGCCTACGGGCGTCAGCTTGCGGACGGAGAACCGGCCGTGCGAGGGGGAAATGAGATGCCCATGGCACCTGTCGCACCGTGTGGCGCCTACCCGTGTCGTCCTGGAGGGCCGAACGACTACGTGTTCATCTACACGTCCCGCTGGCCCGGTAGTCCTCAGTGGGAGCAGTTGCTGGAGGTCATCGGCCGCATGGATGTGATTGACGACCCTCGTTTCGCTACACCCGAGTCGCGATACCAGCACCGCGACGAGATCGATGCCATGATCAGCGAGTGGACCCGTCAACGGACCAAGTTCGAAGCGATGGAGGAACTGGGGAGCACCGACGTGCCCGCGGGCGCTGTGCTGAGCACCGTTGAGCTGTCGGCCGATCCCTATCTTCGCAAGCGCGGCATGTTCATCACCGTGGATCACCCTGTGCGTGGGCCCATCCTCATGCCAGGCTTTCCCATAAAGATGTCAGCCTCGTCGGTCCCGATTCTGCCAGCACCTCTCCTCGCGCAGCACAACGAAGAGGTGTACGGGGACATGCTGGGTATCTCTGCCGATGAGCTTGAACGCTTGCGCCAGGCTGGAGTCATCTAGCCTTTGGGGTAAGCCTTAGTATCCACAATCCCAGATTCCTTCGACGGCGACGTGCGGGAGGGGTTGGGCCATCGTAAGGGCCGCGTGCCAGGGGAGCAAGAGGGTTGAGTTCCGGCGTGCCGCTCTTCACGCGTAGTTTCCGGCGAGTCTGTCTCGCGACTCTGCTGTTGAGCTCGGCGCAGTCCCTCGTGCTCACGGCGATCCCGCTGCTCCTGGTGCAGATGGGTTTCGCTTCACGGTTCGTCGGCGCGTTCGTCGGTGCGTTTGCGATAGGCGCCCTGATGGCGCGGTATCCCGTGGGCATGGCCGTGGACCGCTTTGGATGGCGAGCCTTCGCCTCGAGCGGCGCTGGACTGCTTTGTCTCGCCTGCATACTCTATGCCCTCATGCCCAATGTTCCGCTCCGGATGCCTCTCGCAGCGGGGGTGCCGCTCCTGCTTCCTATCGCGCTGGTCGCTCACAGCCTGGGGTTCAGCACCTACGGGACTTCGGCAAGCTCGTTTGTGGCGTACACAGTGCCCGCGGCGCGGCGCGGAGAAGCGATTGGCTACTACGGTATCCTGATGAATATCGCCAGGGGCATGGCGGCCGGTGTGAGTCTCTTGATCGTCGCCGCATGGGGCTTTTCAGCTCTCCTCGGGATTGCTGCGCTGGTGGCGGCATTGGCGGCGATTCTGTCGTCGAGCCTCGTTGACGCCCCGAAAACAGCCACCAGGAGCGGCTTGATGGCTGGCCGCCTCCGGTTTATGGGCCATGTGCTCATACCGGCGTCGGTGAGTGCCACGCTGGCAGTAGGAGCCGGTGCGGCGCTGGCCTTTGTTCCCTTGCATGGGCTGGAGCGCGGCATAGCAAACCCAGGGATCTATTTCACAGCGGTCGCTCTTACCTCCATCACGTTCCGCGTCGTGGCTGGACGGGTCGCTGATAGCTACGGTCGTTTCGCCTTGGTCGTCCCGGGCATGGTACTGGCGTCGGTCGGCCTCCTGCTTGTTGCCCATGCGTCCTCGACGCTGACCCTGGCGTTGGCGGGGATCGTGTTTGGAATCGGCCTGGCGAGCGCTGATCCCGCGCTCCAGGCCCTCGTCATAGATCTTGCCGGGCCCGACCAGCGAGGCTCCGCCATGGCCACCCACTATGCGATGGTTGATCTGGGAGTCAGTACAGGGTCGGTCGTGTCGGGACAGATCGCTCCTGCGGTTGGCTACGCGGGCGCTTTCGTCGCCGCTAGCTCTGCTCCGTTGGTTGGGCTCTGCGGCTTTCTGGCCTACGCGCTTCGTCGCCAGATGCGTCCTAGCGGTGACGATGGGAGCCGATGCCATACGGGTTTCCCAGGCTGAGCAGCCCTCTTGGCGCCGTACTCCTATCTCTCGGGCGGAGCGGGCGAGAGCGGGTGTCGAAGACGAAGAACAGGTAGTGCGGAGTAATGGCCAAGGTTTGTCACGGTAACTGTATCACACGCCAAGCAGTGGACAGGAAGAAGGCAGAATGGCCGGGACAGCCGCAGAGTTGCTGGCCGAGCGCGCCAAGCGCATCAAGGATGCCTATGAGCTGAGGGTGCCGGATCGCGTGCCCATCTTCCTCAACTTGGGCTACATGCTGGCCCGTTTGGGCGGGATCACGTACCAGGAGCTGGAGCGCGACTCGGAAAAGGCTCAGGCGCTGTTGGAGAAGTACGCGCTGTACTTCGAGCCGGACCTGGTATCAGGTGTGGGATTCTCTCCACTCCCCAGCATAACGCTGGGCGACAGGCAGACCAAATGGCCCGGCTACGGGCTGGGCCCCAACGGGAGCTTCCAGTTCGTCGAAGGGGAGTATATGAAGGCTGAGGAGTACGATGCCTTCTTGGAGGACCCCACGGACTTCACCCTGCGCACCTTCTTGCCGCGCGTGTACAGCGCGCTCGAGGGCCTTGCACAGTTGCCGCGCCTTCCGATCATGCTTGTGGGCTACCCGGCGCTATCCAATATCGGCGTGCTCGAGGAGGTTGACGTCGCAGCTGCCTTGGAGGCGCTCTTGGAGGCAAGCAAGCACATCACACAGTCGCGGGCGGCAAGGAAGGCCTCCGTGGAGAGGATGGAGGCCGTGGGGTTTCCGATGTCTCTCAGTACCAGGTCCCTCGTCACGGCTCCCTTCGATTTCATGTCCGATACGCTGAGGGGCATGCAGGGGATCATGCTGGACATGTATCGTTACCCGGATAAGCTGCTGGCCGCACAAGAGAAGGTGCTCCCCATACTGGTGGATCATGCCGTCGCGACCGTCCGCAGGACCGGCAGCCCCTATTGTTTCGTCCCGCTGCACCGAGGCTCCGACGGCTTCATGTCTATCGAACAGTTCGAAACCTTCTACTGGCCCACTTTGAAGGCCATGCTTCTGGGTATGATCGATGGCGGGGTAACCCCGCACGTGTTCTATGAGGGCGTGTATGACCAACGCCTGCCGTATCTGCAGGAGCTGCCCAAGGGAAAGACTATCGGCAGGTTTGACCGTAGCGACCTATTCCAGGTCAAAGAGGTTGTGGGCGATACGATGTGCATCATGGCAGGCTTTCCGGTCTCGCTACTTCACGGTGGAACTGTGGAGCAGATTCGGGCGGTGACCAAGGATTTGATCGACGTCGTTGGAAAAGACGGGGGTTTCATCATGGGTCCGAGCGCGTCCATGGCCGAGGCGGACCCTGAACTGGTCAAGGTGTGGGTGGAGGCAACGAAAGAGTACGGCGTGTACTGACCGGATGACCGACTGGTTGAGACTGAAGGGCAGGTACCCATGGCCAGCGAGAGAATAGCGAGACTAAGAGAGCGTCTTCTTGTGGACGAGTATCCACTCGGTATCGAGAAGATTCGGCTTCTCACGGAGTCGTTTAGGCAGACTGAGGGCCAACCACAGATCCTGCGAAGGGCGAAGGCTCTGGCGAATGTCCTGGACAACATAAGCATCTTCATTGAAGATGACGAGCTCATAGTTGGCAACGCTGCCAGCAAACCCATGGCTGTGGAGTTTGGCTGCAACTATGCCATATGGTCCCAGGATGAAATCGACGCGCTCAAAGAGGAGGGGTTCGCGACTTCAGAAGAGGATGAAGCCGAGCTGAGAGCGCTCAACGACTACTGGAGGCGCAGGACGCTCGTCGCCAGGTCAGGAGACTTGTACGACGACGAGAGACTGTGGCCCTTCATACAGGCCGGGGTAGTCCTTCCACCGTGGAAGAGCAGAGAAGAGGGCAGTGGGGGAGGATACGCCCAGGGGGGCATGGGGTTGGGACCAGGCTTTCTCCTCTGTGGGTACGACTATGCCAAGGTGCTGAATGGTGGTCTCAACCGGATTATTGAAGAGGCAGAAGAAGAGCTGGCCCACACCAGATTCACGAAGGCCGATTCGATAGGGAAGGCCTATTTCCTGAGATCCGTCATCCTGGCTCACAGGGCGATAGTCCATTTCGCCCACAGGTTCGCGGAGCTGGCCGCAGAAATGGCGGCCAGGGAGAGAGGTCCGACGCGAAAGGCAGAGCTGGCACGCATGGCCGAAACCTGTCGCTGGGTACCAGCCAATCCGGCCAGAACATTCTATGAAGCCATGCAGTCGTTCTGGTTCACGTTCCTGGTGACGACGCCACAGACCACTGCCGCCGCCGGTCGGTTCGACCAGTACATGTACCCTTTCTATAAGAAGGACAAAGAACAGGGAAGGATCAGTGACGACGCTCTACTGGAACTGCTGGATTGTCTGCGGATCAAGGATATGCAGTTGAACCGGACTTCGGGCAGCCTCAATCGCCAGAAGAACGCAGGGTTGGCCAAGTGGCACAACTGGACCATCGGCGGTGTGACACCACAAGGCGAAGATGCCACCAATGAACTGACCTACCTCATCCTGGAGGCGGCGAGGGAGTGCCCGACTCCTCACCATACCATAACTTTGCGGGTCCACGAG
>CAZBJW010000130.1:0-12254 GCA_964492135.1 uncultured Anaerolineales bacterium | reverse complement strand
GTGGGCACGACGAGATTGTGATGGCCGCCCTCGCTGCCGGGGCCGACGGAGCGAACCTGGCCACTGCGAACCTCATACCCGATATCTGGCAGGAGATCTACACTTACACCAGGGAAGGCAGGATCGAGGAGGCCCAGAAGCGCCAGCGCGACATCCAGCGCCTGGTGCGGATCGTGGCACGCTGCGGTTCCACGCAGGCCACCAAGGAGGGATTGCGCATGATGGGTATCCAGGCAGGCAACTCGCGCCACCCCGTCATGCCGGGCGGTGCTTTTCGCCGAGAGGACTACGAAGAGCTGCGTCTGCAATTGGAGGAACTGGGCAAGATCCCGCCGCGAGACATCACCTACGACTTAGCCACCGGCAAGGAGGTGAGGAGCAAGGTACCCGCTACGCCACAGACCCCGCAACGGGTGACGGATTTCACCATGCTGGTGGGAGAGGGATACGCCGGCCCGCCCGATTTCGAGATCGCCCATGCGGACCTGCTCATCGGCACGAAAGATGGGCCCGTTGGCAAGGCCCTCGAGGAAGCCCTGAGCAGACCCAAACCCGAGGACCCTTCAGGCAAGGACCTCACGGAGCTGAAGATCATCTACGACCATCCTCGCACTCTACTGGTGCCGACCGTCACCGTGCGCACCAAGAAGCAGGCCCGGCACATCTACGAGAACGCAGTCCAAGGCATTGTGATGGCTATCGAGTCCAGCCTCGCCGACGGCTTTCTGCCCGGGGAAGCGCTGGACGACCTAGTGCTCATCGTCAACGCCTTCGTGCACCCATCCGCTGCCAACCGTCGTCGCATAGCCATCAACAACTACAAGGCCATGCGGGCCGCCATTCGCAAAGCCATCGAGGGTCGGCCGTCGGTAGAGGAGCTGCTGCACGAGAAGGAAGCTGCTCGACACCCGCTGCGGTATGCGCCGTAATTCTACGTACTACGTGATCGCACGATCGCCTCTCTGGGTTTCGGATCCATTGGACCGCTCCTGGGGCGCTGTTCCGATCATCTCACGGACACGTCAGGGACAGCGCTGCAAGGGCATGACCAAGCCTTGAATGTGACACAGGAGGGGCAATGACGAAAATCAGCTCACTGTCCATTGTCGTGACTCTTCTCGCCCTGGCTATCGGTGGCTGCGGACCGAGTGCATCTCCTTCTGCTCCCGCTGTGGAACCCTCACCTACCGCTGAGGTACCTACAACAACCTCGATACCTGCTACGTCGACGCCGGTGCCGTCAACGGAGCAAGCGGCATCGCCTGCGCCGCTGCCCGCAGCACCTCTGCATATCTCTAGCAGCGCCTTCGAGGCGAATAGCGAGATCCCGGTGCAGTACACTTGCGACGGCAAGAACCTGTCGCCGCCCCTCGAGTGGTCCGGAGCGCCCGCAGAAACGCAGAGCCTGGCCCTGCTCGTCGCCGACCCAGATTCCCAGCCACCAGGCTTCGTCCACTGGGTGATGTACAACCTCCGTCCCCCAGCTACCAGCTTGCCAGAGGGGGTGCCCGCGGAGGCCACGCTACCCGATGGCACCCTTCAAGGCACCAACGACTTCGCCCTCTATGTGGGGGAAGGGGAGATCTTCCCCAGCGGAGCGCCAATCAACCTAGTCGGATACGACGGTCCCTGCCCACCGAACCAGCACCGCTACGTGTTCACACTCTATGCCCTCGATACCCTCCTCGACTTGCCGGCGGGCGCGACTCTGGCCGACGTACTGGAGGCCGTGGAGGGACACGTGCTGGACCAGGCGGAACTCGCAGGTTTGTACACTCCCCAGCGCTGACGGACTTATCGAACCAGGACGGCACAGAGTTCCACTGAACGGTCAAGGCCCGACAACCACCAAGCCTGGCTCACACGGACGTGAAGAGGGACATGTGAAGCGGGACATGTGATCGTCGACTGGATCACTCCGGTTACGCTGCCAACTCCCCACTCAGGCATCGCGCCAACTCTCCCCTTGCGCCCACAGATGACTCCATGGTTGCTGGGTCCAATCCACCGGGCGGGAACTCAGTGCTTGTACCTACCACACTGCTTGCGCGTGTCAAGATCTCTCAGGGCAGACCGTACGTGAGTCCGATGCCCTGTCGCGACACTGCGAGTCAAGAGCACAAGCTGGTAGCACGATTTGACAGAATCCTACATTTCTGGTATGATTATAGCAGAATTAGCACTCTCTATGTTAGAGTGCTAATTGCATGCATAGGGATAGTTGAGCCCTTTGGCAGGATGCAACAATGGAGCGATTGCCCGAGAGACAAGAGCAAATCCTGGACTTCACCGTCCGGGAATATGTTGACACGGCCACGCCAGTCAGTTCCAGGGCGACCGTGGAGAAGCGTGACTTGGGGGTGAGTTCGGCGACCATCCGTGCCGAGATGGCGCGTCTGGAAAGCCTGGGCTATCTCACTCATCCTCATACCTCCGCAGGCCGCATGCCGACGGCCTTGGGCTATCGGTACTTCGTAGGGTACCTGATGGAGGAGATGGCATTGCCCTTGAGTGAGCGACGCATGATCGAGCATCAGTTCCATCAAGTGGACATGGACCTGGAGCAATGGATAAGGCTAGCAGGAGCCATACTCACCAGCAGAGCCGGTACGGCCTCCTTGGTGACATCACCCGGAACGCACCGGGCCCGATTTGGGCGGCTGGAGTTGGTGCAGATTGGAGAATCTAGCGTCCTCCTGTTGGTGGTGCTGCAAAAAGGCTCGACGGGGCAGCGCGTCATACGGCTGGAATCAGGGCAAATCCCTGGGGGACTGCAAACTCTGGCGGATGAACTGAACTCGCTGCTACTCGACCTGAGCAGCGAGGAGATCCGAGCCAAGTCTTCACAGTGGAAGCCTGCTCAGGAAAAGCTGGCGGAGCAGGTGGCGGAACTGATGAACGACCTGGACCTGAGTCACGGTCTTGAACTGCACCGATACGGCTTCGCTCACATCCTGCGACAGCCCGAGTTTGCGGAGGCTGAGCAGGTGGAGAAGGTGGTAGGGATTCTTGAGCACCCGGGCCACCTGGAGAGCATTCTGTCTGAGCTAGGCCTTTCACAACCCGGAGTCCAGGTGATCATCGGGGGCGAGGAGCGGTGGCCGCAGATGAGCGATTTCAGCCTCGTTCTCGCACGCTACGGTGCAGCGTGGCGGACAGAAGGAGTGCTTGGCGTCATGGGGCCAATCCGTATGCCCTATAGCAGGAATGTACCGATGGTCAGCTACATGGCTGACCTGATGAGCAGACTGATGCGAGGCCGGTTTGCTTAGAGTGACCACCGAGCACAAACCAGTGAGGAGGTAACGAGGCAATTGGAAGAGAGACTAGAAGACAATGTAGAGGAGACTGTAGAGGAAGTCCTCGAAGAGGAAGCCGATGAGTTGGAGAAAGCGAAAGCCGAGGCTGCCGAGTACTTGGACCAACTCCAGCGTACTCAGGCGCAGTTTGCCAACTACAAGAAGCGTGTTGAGCGAGAGCGAGAAGAGTTCGTGACTCTTGCCAATGCTGCGCTCATCACCAAGTTGCTGCCGATCCTTGACGATTGCGAGCGCGCCCTGCAAACTGTGCCCGATAACTTGCAGGGCCTGACCTGGGTCGAAGGCATTTTCCTCATCGAGCGTAGGCTCCGTATGACGTTAGACCAAGAAGGTCTGGAGGAGATCGAAGCAGTTGGGAAAGAGTTCGACCCGGAACTGCATCACGCTGCGGTCCGCGAAGAGACCACGGAATATGAAGAGGACGAAATCATCAGCGAGTTGCAGAAAGGTTACAAACTAAACGACAAAGTGCTGCGGCCCTCAATGGTGAGAGTGGCAGCAAAGCCAAGAGATGATAGCAAAGAACGGACTGAGTAAGAAGGAGGACAGTTGACAACATGGCTAAGATTATTGGCATTGACCTAGGAACGACTAACTCTGGAGTCGCAGTTATGGAGGCGGGAGAGCCCACGATCATCCCGAGCTCAGAGGGAGGGCGACTCACCCCTTCCGTGGTTGCGGTATCGAAGAGCGGGGAACGATTGGTGGGAACCGTGGCCAAGAGACAGGCCATCACCAACCCCGACAACACCATATTCTCTATCAAGCGACTCATGGGCCGGAAGTACAGCGATCCGATCGTGAAGCGTGATATCGAGCTATTGCCGTACAAGATCGCCGAGGCGGCCAATGGGGACGCGAAGGTGGTCATGGGTGGGAAGGAATACTCCCCGCCCGAGATCTCAGCCTTCATCCTGCAGAAGCTCAAGGCAGACGCCGAAGCCTATCTGGGCGAGACCGTCACCCAGGCCGTGATAACGGTGCCCGCGTACTTCAATGACTCTCAGCGTCAGGCCACGAAGGACGCGGGTCGGATAGCAGGGCTGGAAGTATTGCGCATCATCAATGAGCCCACAGCCTCTGCGCTGGCCTATGGCCTGGCCAAGGAGAAGGATGAGAAGATCGCGGTCTACGATCTGGGGGGCGGTACGTTTGACATCTCCATCTTGGAGATCGAGGCGGGTGAGCCCCCGGTATTCGAGGTGCTGTCCACCAATGGCGACACCCACCTGGGCGGTGACGACTTCGATCAGCGCATCATCGACCATGTGGCCGAGGAGTTCAGGAAGGAGCAAGGTATCGATCTTCGCGAAGACAGGATGGCTCTACAGCGCTTGAAGGAGGCCGCGGAGAAGGCCAAGGTAGAACTCTCCACAGTGATGCAGGCGGAGATCAACCTGCCCTTTATCACGGCGGATGCCAGCGGGCCCAAACACCTGACCATGACACTTACCAGATCCAAGGTGGAGCAGCTGGTAGGCGATCTCATCGAGAAGACGATTCCGCCATGCCGGCAGGCCTTGGAGGACGCCAAGGTGACGACGGGCGACGTTGACGAGGTGATCCTCGTCGGCGGGCAGACTCGAATGCCGGCAGTACAGGAAGCGATCAAGCAGTTCTTCGGCAAGGAACTTCACAAGGGAGTTAATCCCGATGAGGTGGTTGCCCTGGGCGCGGCCATTCAGGCCGGCGTGCTGGGGGGCGAGGTCAAGGATGTGCTACTACTCGATGTCACGCCCTTGACGCTGGGGATTGAGACCCTGGGTGGCGTGGCTACCTCTCTGGTGCCGCGCAACACCACCATTCCATACCACACGGCGCAGATCTTCTCCACGGCGGCTGATGGACAGACCAGCGTGGAAGTGCACGTCGTACAGGGAGAGCGACCCATGGCCGCGGACAACAAGACCTTGGGGCGCTTCATGCTGGACGGTATACCACCGGCGCCGAGAGGGATACCGCAGGTAGAGGTGTCTTTCGACTTAGACGCCAACGGCATCCTGAACGTCTCTGCACAGGACAAGGCTACTGGTCGCGAGCAGCATATCACCATTACCGCCTCCAGCGGCCTGACCGAGGAAGAGATCAAGCGGATGGTGGATGAGGCCAAGACCCACGAGGCCGAGGACCGCAGGCGCAAAGACGAGATCGAAGCGCGCAACTACGGCGATCAGGCTGCCTACACCGCCGATAAGACGCTACGTGACCTGGGGGACAAGGTACCCGCCGACGTGCGAAGCGACGTAGAGGCCAAGGCTGCCGCCGTGCGCGAGGCGCTGAAGGGCCAGGACGTGGATCTCATCCGACGCAAGACCCAGGAGCTGACAGAGTCGATGCAGAGGATAGGAGCTGCCATGTACGAGCAGCCGGGAGCCACGCCTCCCCCGGGTGGGGAAGCCGGGCCTTCCGAGCCAGAGGACGAAGGCACCGTCGAAGGTGAATTCCGAGAGGTCTAACTGGAAATCCGAGGGGGCAGGGGCAGTTTCACCTCTGCCCCCCATCTTGCATTTTCCCCCCCTGTCAGATACACTGTGCTGTCTTCAGACATGTAGCCACCAGGTCCAACGTTCATGACAGCCAAGAGAGACTACTACGAAGTATTGGGCATCAGCCGCTCCAGCAACGACGCCGAGATTAAGCGAGCCTATCACCGGTTGGCTCGCCAGTATCATCCCGACCTCAATAAATCCCCCGACGCCGAAGCGCGCTTCAAGGAGATCAACGAGGCGTACGAAATCCTCGGCGACCGCAGAAAGAGAGCCGAATACGATCGCTGGGGCCAGGTCGGCGCTGGCGGAGGCTTCGCCACTGACTTCGGAGGGTTCGGGTTTGGCGACATCTTCGAAGACCTGTTCGGATTCGGCGGGATGAGGACTGCCGCCAGACGGGCGCCTCAACGTGGCGCCGACCTTCGCTATGACCTGACGCTCACCTTCGAAGAAGCGGCCTTCGGTTGTCAGAAGGAAGTGGAGATCACCAAACTGGACACCTGCCCGGTCTGTCGGGGCACAGGGGCTGATCCGGGCACGGATCCGATTCGCTGTCCCCAGTGCAATGGCACGGGAGAGGTGCGCCGGGTTCGACAGTCTGTCTTTGGGTCGTTCGTCAACGTGACCAGCTGCGGACGCTGCGGAGGAGAAGGGCAAGTCGTCAGTACCCCCTGTGGTGAATGCCGTGGCCAGAAACAAGTGCGTGTCACTAAGCGTCTCTCCATCGACGTCCCTCCCGGAGTTGACGACGGCACTCAGATTCGTCTGTCCGAAGAGGGCCAGGCTGGCCTGCGCGGCGGCATGCCAGGAAACCTCTACGTGGTCATCTCGGTGCGGAAACACCCCTACTTCAAGAGGCGCAACAGCGACGTTTTCCTGGAACTGCCTATCAATGTCGCTCAGGCAGCACTGGGCGACGAGATAGAGGTTCCAACTCTCGACGGCACAGAAAATCTCGCCATTCCTGCTGGCACACAGACCGGTGAGACATTCCGCCTGCGCAAGAAGGGCATACCCTATTTGAGGGGTGAAGGGCGCGGGGATGAAATGGTTACCGTCTACGTCGTGACCCCTAAGAAACTCACGGACGAGCAACGTCGACTCTTCGAGGAACTGGCCCAGACCCTGGGCACGGAAGTCATACCCCAGGGCGAAAAGGGCTTCTTCGACCGACTGAAGGATGTCCTGAGGTAGGAGGGTTTATCTCCCGTGCAGCGACTGCTGAGCCGCTTCTCAAATTAAGTCGCTTCCGTTAGCAGCCTTGCCGAGTCTCTGAACGCCAGCTTTGAAGAGCCACCGACCATCACCCACACCACTACTTCTTCTGGGCCCTGGGTCACAGGTTCCTGGGATCCCGCACAGAGGTAAGGGCAGTAGTAAGTTCCCAGTGAGGGTCGATCCTTGAACTGGCTGGAGATCAGCGTACGGGTTGACGATGACGAGATGGCCGAGGTGGTCGGCCAGTTGTTCGATGACTGGGGCCACGGCGGGGCAGTGTACGAGCAACTCCTCGATGAGCGAGGAGTCCCCAATGGCCACGGCCCTATCACGAGCGTCAAGGCCTACCTGCCTCTCACTGACGATGGCCAAGAGAGGAAGCTGCAACTCGAGAAAGGACTCCTCAAGCTCGCCGAGCGCTACCCCCTGGCGCCCCCTGAGTGCAGACAACTGGAGAACCAAGACTGGGCCAGGGCCTGGAAATCCTATTTTGGACCACAGCGCATCGGGCAGCGCCTGCTGCTCAAGCTCCCGGAGCAGACCGTATCCGCTCTCCATGACGATATCGTGATCGAGCTGGACCCGGGGATGGCTTTTGGCACGGGCCTGCATGCCACCACCCGCATGTGTCTGGTCTGCCTTGAGGAGCTCGTCGAAGAAGGGGACGCTGTGCTCGACGTAGGTACCGGCTCCGGGATCCTCGCCATCGCCGCCGCCAGGCTGGGCGCTAGTAGGGTGCTGGCGCTGGATAGCGACCCCACGGCAGTCCAGGTAGCGCGGAACAACATCTCTTTGAATGGCCTGGCTGGCGTGGCCGAGGCGCAAGAGGGCTCCCTTGATACCCTCGCCGGGATGCCGGGCCCCAGTTGGGACGGCATCACCATCAACATCCTCGCGGAAGTGATCGTCGATATGATGGGGAGGGGTCTCGTCGCGGGCCTCAGACCAGGAGGATGGCTGGTCGCAGGAGGGATCATCGAGTCCGCTGAGCCAACGGTGTATGGCACACTCGACCAATGTGGCATGGAGATCAAGGCGCGACATCAGGAGGATGGCTGGGTGACCTTCTGTGCGACCAAGGCCCAGCCGGCCACCGGATCGCCCCGGAGCGGGAGGCAATCTTGAGCCTGCACCGTTTCTTCGTCCCCGCCTCTTGGCTAGAGCGAGAGGAAGTCACCATCACCGGCCCGCTGGTGCACCGCTTAAGAAACGTGTTGCGCGTGAAGCCCGGAACCAACATCGTCCTGTTGGACAACTCCGGTTGGGAGCATGAGACCGAGGTCACCAGCGTCGGCAGCCA
Source organism: uncultured Anaerolineales bacterium (assembly GCA_964492135.1). Taxonomy (GTDB): domain Bacteria; phylum Chloroflexota; class Anaerolineae; order UBA7937; family B3-Chlor; genus CAYGAW01. The sequence goes on along the minus strand of CAZBJW010000130.1, from coordinate 3,927 downwards.
GAGGATTGAAGGGCGGGTGCTGCACAAGTCTCTGGCAACGGCAGAACCGCGCACCAAGATCACTCTTTACCAAGCTCTGCTCAAACTGGACAACTTCGAGTGGGTGCTCCAGAAAGGGACCGAGTTGGGGATCGTTGGTTTCGTCCCCATGATCTCCCAGCGCTGTATCATCGGCAGCGTAGAGGATATCAGCAAGACCAAGACCGACCGATGGTGGCGGATACTGATGGAAGCGGCGGAGCAGTCACGTCGCGGTCGCTTGCCCAGTTTGCGCCCGGCCGTACTCTTCCCTACCGCCTGTGAAGAGGCAGCCCGCGGAGGACTGACCGTCATCCCGTGGGAGGAGGAAAGAGAGCGAAGCCTGCGCTCTGTCCTCAGAGCAGCCAAGCGGCCTCCCTTCTCCATCAACCTCTTCATTGGGCCCGAGGGCGGCTTCACCCCGGAGGAGTTGGATCAAGCCCAACGCTACGGCGCCATCCCCATCACTCTCGGCCCTCGCATACTCCGCGCGGAGACCGCCGGCCTGGTGGCAGGGACTGCCATTCTATACGAACTTGGAGACCTGGAGTCGCCTAGCCCCGAGAGCACCCCTTAGCTGTCTCCGTCCCCTGCATGGAGTTCCTTGGCCCGTTCTGGCATCACCTCAGGCTGGGAATGTGCCGCACTGCGATGACGATGCCCATGGCAGCCCCCATGGCCACCAGATGCACAGGGCTACCCGTGATCCAGAGCGCCACGGGCGTAGTGAGCGCCGTGGCTGCGGAGGCTCGATAGCGATGCCGGAAGAGCAGGTACCAAAGAGGCCAGGCAGCGATCAGGACGAGCAGCGCCAGAGGGCTAAGGTACAGGAGAATGAAGGCGGCGCTCGCCAGGCCCATGCCGCCTTGAAAGGCCGTGTAGAGAGGCCAGCAGTGTCCAACGACGACCGTCGTGGCGGCCAGAGGAACTGTCCACGGATGGGGGCCGAGCATCTCAGCCAGTTTCACCGCCACGATGGCTTTGGCCGCATCGCCTAAGACGGCGAGAACGGCGGGTGCTAACCCGGCCACCCGCCGCACATTCATGCCTCCGGTGTGCCCGCTGCCTACCTTGCGCAAGTCCTTTCCCGTCCATATTCTCACCACCACAACTCCGGAGGGAAAGGATCCCAAGAGATAGCCCAGGACGCCGATCAACAACAGGGAAAGGAGCGTCATTTGCAGCTACCGGCGCGGTTCAGCACGTGACTACTTCTGCGCTCTATCAGACATTCTGGAGATCAAGTGAGTGATCACGACTCCCAGGTCATAGATGTCTAGGACGCCATCCATGTTCGGGTCCTTGAGATCAAGCGTGCCTTGGGTTTCGTGAAGGCGGTAGGACAGTTTCAAGAACTTGGAGAGAACAAGCTTCGGGATTTCCTTCACACGTTCCGGTCCATACCACTCGAAGACATCCTTGTCGCCCTTGCGCGAATTGCAGGTTCTGCAAGCGCAGACGCAGTTGTCGGATGAATCGAGGAGAGTGGCAATCCTAGGATCCACTCCTGCTCTCGACGTGGGGACAATGTGGTCTGTGCTCAAGCCGGTCGTCGAACTGCAGTAGACGCACACTCTGCCCTTGTCCAACTCCTTCTCATAGTCACGCACGGAAGAAGACCAACTCATCTCCCCGGACTCGAGCTTCTTGTAGCGGGACACAGCGAAACCGTAGTTCCCTTCGAAACCCGCGGCCCTTGCGATGAGCACGGCGTAGTGCCAGTAGATCAACCGCCGCACCGTATCGACGTACCTTGGGGGTTTCATAGGCGATCATCCTGTTCTCTCTTGCTAAACTACCTTTTTGTGAGAGGTTTCTGCCGCAGGTCTACGACTTGCGCGAACGGCCGCTCCGGGGAAACGCCAACGACCGAACACAGGAGCAGAGCGCAGGTCCTGCAAAGCACTTCCCTTACCCTATGTGCGGAGGCCCTTGTCGGACAAAGGGCGCAATCTGATATCCGCAGAGCCTCTGCAATCTGCACTATGCAGCTGATGGCAACGGACAACCAGGGTCGAGGCGATAGAACCCATGGGCGCCTCTGGTGGTGCGGATCAACAACCCCTCCCGTATGCCTGTCTTTATCATTTCCCTTATCTCAGCGTTGGAGAGGTCGATCACCTCTGTGTTCCGCAATCCACGCAGGGCGTTGTAGATCTGAACGAACCTGACCGGCTCGTCGAACTGCTTCATCGTGTCGCGGAAGATCCTCCACTCGCGGGGGCCGATTCCACCCACGGCCTCCTGTTCCTCCGAGACCACCTCCGACACAAAATGGCTTAGCTCGTAGGGATCCTCCCCCGGCAAGAACACTTCGTGCACCGTGCCACTGGTGAAGATCTGCACCAAACCTCGCTTCTCCGCTTCTCTCACGAAATCCTTGAACTTGGCGAAGGCCTTTCCCTCGGAGTCGCGATACTCCTTCTCGTCGAAGCTCCCCAGGATCTCCATCATCAGAAGCTTGAGGGTAGCCATGGTGGATACATTGTCTCTCTGCCGGGCCAGTTGTATGGCTTCCACGAGGGCATCGTAGACGTCTCTGGGAGCCTTCTTGACCTCCTCATCCATCAGATGCTCATAGAGGACGAACTCGTCGGCACTCTGCGCCAAATGGGAGGAAGCTGCTCCTCCTACCCCGATGACCACCACCCATTTCCCGTACTGACGGATGGTATTGACCACTGGGATGAAATCCCGGTCGCCAGTGATCAGGACGTAGCTCCCAATGTTGGGATAGCCATAAAGGGTCTTTATAGCGTCGATGCAGAGATGGATGTCCACGCTGTTCTTGATCGCGCCGGCGCTGTGAGATTTGTCGCGCTCATAGTAGTAGGTGGGCACGTACATGGGCTCGATGCCGTGAGCGTAGAGGGCGCTGGTCACTCTGGGGTACCGATACCAGTCGGCATAAGCGCGGGCGATGGTGATGCGCCCATATTCCGCGCACTTGTCCATCACGTATTCGAAGTTGGGATCGGCATCATACCTGTTGTGCACCGAGATGTATATGTTCTCAAAATCTATAAAAACGGCAACATCCGCCTTGTCTTCAACCATCACACACTTCCTTTCATCCACCTGATTGCGCCGGGCAGGCGAAGCAACGGTGGTCTCTATTCCAGTTTCATGAAATGCCCTATGGCCTCCAGATACTCCTTCGGGGAAAGACGTACGGGGTGGATCCTCTTGGCGATGGTATATCCCTTCCAGAGCTTGTGTACCAGCCAGAACACTCTGTTCTTGGGCAGTCTGATCAGCTGCCGCACCAGGGGTATGAGCCATGGCCATTGCACTGTTACCGCAAAGAGCTTCTGTAGGTTCTCGATCTGACGTTTTTCGTCCCGGGGGAATCGGAGCACCGAGCTGTCCCAGGCGGAGACGGAGATGTCATCCAAGGTCCCCTCGACCAAACCCTCCCGACGGGCCAACTCCCCCAACTGCGTGCGAGGGTAGGGCTGGAAGATGAAGGCGTTGGCGAAAGCAGGCCGACACTTGATGTTCAGTCTCAAGGTCTCGAGATCATCCTCGAGACCGCCCGTCGGCAGCCCCACCATGTTGGTGCTCATCACTCTTATGCCGGCCGCTCTCAACATCTGGCAGGCCCCAACGATCTGCTCCTTGCTCATGTTACGGTGCAGAACCTCGTTACGGATACGATCATTGGCCGCTTCGATGCCCATGCCGACGCTCACGCAACCAGCATGTCGGAGTTGCTCTACCAACTCCTCCGTCACGAGGTTGGCTCGCACGTTGCAGAAGAACGGCAGGCCGACCCCGGTCGGATATTTGTCGGCGAACTCGGCCATCCAGTCCGCGCGGATGGTGAAGGTATCGTCCAGGAAGACCACAAAGGCCAGGGGATATCTTTCCCGCACCTCATTGATCTCAGCCGCGACGACGTCTACGCTC
>CAZBJW010000129.1:2056-12255 GCA_964492135.1 uncultured Anaerolineales bacterium | reverse complement strand
TGAACAGGCTATCCCGCCGACCTCGCTCTCCGATAGACTAACCATGCCAAGACAGCGAATACCGACAGCAGGCTCAGCCAGGATAGCCAGCGGCCTACCACTCGTACCGGCGTATCCTCGAAGCGCAAGAGCAGATAGTACTCCCCTGCGGGCACCCACACGGAGACCCGACCCAGGCTTCCGTGAGGCAAGACTGCCAACTCCCTGTCAATCTCGCCTTCCGGCCCGGTTAGCACATAGGCCTGCCAGCCGGGATAATAGAAGATATCGAAGATAATCCGACCCTCCTCTTCGGCATGCACCCAAAGCTTGTGAAAGGTGGTGCCGCTATCCTGAAGATCAACCGCCAGACGTCTTCGAGGCTTGGGTAGCGATCCCAGGTCCACCTTCAGATCGGGAGCTTCACCTTCCATCATCACGTACTCAGCAAAAGACGACCATCGAGGCACCTCGTGGGTCCAGGCCACCGACCCCGTCATCTGGTCGCTGCTCTCCATGAAACGCATCATTCCCGCGAGGGACACGGGTCCCTCAGCTGGCTCTATGATCTGAGGCGACAGATAGCTGTAACTGCCGAAGATGACCAGCACCAGCAAAGCCAAAGTTGCTACCGAGGAGGACTGCTTGTCATTGCCATCCGCCACGGCCATGATGGACCCGCCCAAGAAGGCGACGCACGGCATCGCCAGCGCCAGCAGGCGCCACGGGAACTGTGCGAAGATCACGATGGGCAGCAGTTCCCAGAAAGCCATGGAGGCCGCCAGCATCAAGAAAGTGACGATCACCAAAGCCCCCTGAAAGAAGAACACCATGCGTCTACGCACTTGGTTCTTCAACCGCGCCACCGCTGCAATGGAAAGCACTGAAAGGGTCACGGGTACCGCGCCGATCTGGAAGGCCAGCTCATCATGGGGTCCTGGACGGCTCAGGCCGTAACCCCAGAACGGGGAAAAGAACTGGAAGAAGTAGACGAAATCATCGCGATAGTCGTAGTAGCCGCCCAGCCACTGGTCCAGCCGCACGTACTTGAATTCTACAGCCATAGGGAGCCAGAAAACCGCACTCAAGCCAAGCCCAAGCAGCAGCGCAGCCAGGGGCATCCTGACGTTCCGTGCCATGGCTTTGCCCACGAGCGTCCACCATCCACGTCTCGTGGACGCTACGCTTCGTGCATCCTGCCAAGATCTGGCGATCACCAGGAAAAGGAGATAGACGCCCAGGAAGGGCGAGAAGAGAAGCAGAAGCCCGTTGTGCGAGAACACAAGTCCGGCGTAAGACAGCGCTGCCCCCAGCAGTGCCGCGGGGTGAGGACTTTCCACCGTCTCGTAGAAACACCAGAGGATGAGGGGGAAGAAGATCAGGGCTACCGATTCGGCGTACGCTCCGCGCACATAGACATCGGAGATGTGATAAGGAACATACACATACAGCAAACCCGCTATCAGACCGGCGGTGCGACCCATGATGCGGCGGACGAAGAGATACATGGTCAACCCGGAGAGTATCAGTGCCAGCGCAAACACCGCCTTAATGGCCGCAGTGAGATCCAGCCCCAATAGGTGGAACGCCTCAGCGATGTAGAAGGCTAGCGGGCTATAGATGTTGAACAAAGGGTAGCCGTACCCGAACGTGATGTCGGGGGACCAGCGGGGATAGAGGATGCCGTCGCGGATGGAACGATCGAACTCATACAGAAAGTAGACGCTATGGCGTGCATCATGAGCCCCCCAGAAGAAGCCGGGCTGAAACAGAGGCGCGATGGCAAAGATGGTAAGCGCCATCACCAAGATGATGTTTATGTCGAAACCCTTGACTTTCGTCAATGCAATCCCCCAGGCAGAAGCACAATCGTGACGGCTTCCAGGGCCTATTCCAGAGTCGCGACGGTACCACCCGTGGAGACGCGCAGCCTCTCTCGCGTGTCTTGGTCGTATACGCCCACCTGAAGACTGTATCCGTCACGGGGGCCTTCAACATCTATCTTCAGTTCGTGTTCGTCCTCCACAATGTCACCCACCCCCCACAAACTTGTGGGCCTCTCATCCTGCACCAGCATGGCATCGCTCTGTCCCCAGATCGTGCCTTGTTCGTCGACAACATGCACGAACGCCGTGTAGTCTGACTCCATGGGCTGCAGGACCTGCCAATACAAGGTCAGCCGCACAGTTGCCCCGTGGAGGAGAGGCCCTTGGAGTCGATAGTTCAGAAGAGCCATTTCGTCCCCCATGGTTGCCACCGGCGACCTCCCGACCTGCACGTCCGTGAAACGGGGACTCAGGTAAGTATAACTTGCCAGAATCGTCAAGGTCAGCAAGACTGCTTGCCAATGAAACCGCCCCCATTCCCGGGTCAGACCCACCGCCGCTCCCGAAGCCACCGCCATAGCCAGACCGACCAAAGACAGAAGCTGCCACGGATATCGCAACAGCAGCGAAAGTAGGCTAATCCGCCAGATGAAGGCCGCCGGATGAAGCAGAAGTAGAATCATTACCACCGATGCACCAACGAAGAACCCAACTCGTCTTCGCACCCTGGAGTCCCCTTCTTCTCCTGCTACCGAGAGCATGCCGGCGAACAGGGTCAACCCGGCGGCCACCAGGCCTATTTGGAGCGGCAATGTGTCGTCCCACCCCGGCACACTGACCCCGTACCCCCAGCTTGCCGACAGCAGCTGGAAGGGATAGACGAAGTGCTGCCAGAAATCTTGCCCTGGCTCCAAGAGCAGTCCCTGTCGCAACACCATGGGTACTTGGAGCAGCATAGCAACACCCAGGCTTGCTGCCAGCAGCAGAAGTGCCTCTCCTCTGGCCCGCCGGGACGGGGCGAGGACTAAGACATAGGCGAGCAAGAACAGGGCAAACAGCAGCGCAAGTCCAAGGTTGGTCACCGCCAGGGCCGCATGCAGGAGAACTGCTGCCATGCCCCAAACCACAGACCTGTCAGAAACGAACTTCGAGTAGCACAGAACGGTGAAAGGATAGAGCACGAAAGCCCAGGCCTCAGCAAAGGCACCTCTCACATACACAGTCGCTAGATGATAGGGAAGATAAACGTAGACGACCGCCGCAACCAAGCCTCCTCGGGCGCCGTATAGACTCTTCCCCAGCAGGTACATCCCAAGACCCGACACCACGAAGCCAGTGAGATAGACGCCCTTGATCGCTTCCACACCTCCGGCGCCCATCCAGCGCAGAAACTCGGCGATGAGGTAGGGAAAAGGCCCTTCTCTCGTGAGTGAGTTCAAATGCCCCGCCGCTCCAGGCATCCACCCCCAACTGTCCCATAAATCGCGCTCCAGCTCAAAAAGGTCAAAGACCGGCAGGAATCCGGAGTGCGACTGGTGGAAACCGGGGTACGTCAAGGGGGCAAAGGCAAAGACGCTAAGAAGGACTACCAGAAGGAGATCGGGGTCCAGCCTCTCTCGCAAGTGTGACCACTTCATCTACCAGTGGATTCCTCTAAGAACTCAAGGGTGATCCACATCTCTCTGCTCCCAGCCTCCTCACGGTGGTGCAATCTGTACTCAAGGCACGATCACGATTTTCAGCGATTCAGCGGCCTCAGCTCCCAAGAGTATCGCATCGGCCACCTGGTCCAGGCCGAAACGATGAGTGACCAGACCCTCCGTTCGGACTCTGCCTCGGCGGATCAACTCCAGCGCGGCACGCGTGTCACTGGCGGCGCAGGAGTACGTGGTGACGACCGTCTTTTCACCGAAGAGCAGGTCATAGACCTCTACAGGCAGGGTGGCACCTGGTGGCAACGGCGCGTAGATAAGCACCGTACCTCCTTTCCCAGCTAGTCTCAAGCCATCCTGCATCACTGAGACGCTTCCAGGAGTCACGATCACCGCGTCTACGCCCCGGCCCTCGGTGAAATCAAGCACCCGGGTCTGCCAATCCGGCCCGCTCGCGCTCATTGCGAAGTCTGCCCCTAGGTCGAGCGCCCAGCGTACGCGGTACTCAACCAGATCCGTGGCGACAATCAAGCTTGCGCCCCATAGCCTGCTCAACTGGGTGAATAGGAGACCACTCACCCCGACCCCCATGATTAGTACGGTATCGCCTGCCTGCATGCCCAGTCGCTTCATACCTCGTATGGCGCAGGCTGTGGGCTCAATCAAGGTAGCTTCGTCAAAGTCGAGGCCTGAGGGGAGGTGAAGCACATCCCGCTCCACATTGATGGCCCTCACTCTGATATATTCGGCGAATCCGCCAGGGTAGATACCGTTCTTTCTAAAGGTGGCGCACGAGGAGTAGTTCCCACGCCTGCAGTAGTGGCATACAAAACAGGGGACGTGGTGATGAGCGAAGACCCTATCTCCCACCTCGAACCCTTCCACGCCGGTCCCCACTCGCGACACTACACCCGCTGGCTCATGGCCCAGCACCGTGGGCGCCTTGCTGTCCGCGTACCACTCCATCAGATCGCTCCCACAGAGACCGCAAGCTTTCACCTGCACCAAGAGCTCTCCAGGTCCGATCTCGGGTACGGGCATTTCCTCTAGGCGAACGTCATGGCGACTGTAGTATGTGGCAACTTTCATGCCTGGTCCAATACCGCCCTAAGGGATGAGTGCGATCTTGATAGCCTGTCCGGCCGACACCATCTGCAAGCCCTGCTCGACGTCTTTCAGGGGTAGCCGTCCGGTTATCAGAGGCTCTCCCTTGACTACTCCAAGACTCAAGAACTCCAATGCCCTTCTCACCATCTGCGGCGTGTGATGAAAGACACCCTTGACAGTCAACTCGCCGTAGTGAAGGTGGCTCGTATCCAATGGTATCCGGGTGCCGGCAGGGCAGCCCCCGAACATCACCACATTGCCGCCTTTGCGAACCAGTAGCAGAGCCATTTGCCAGACCTCGGGCACTCCCGCAGTCTCGATGACGACATCAGCTCCCCGGCCATCGGTCAGATCCGCGACCACAGCGACTGGATCCTCGGCCTCTGGATCGACCACTCTCGTTGCACCTAGTTCACGGGCGAGTCGCAGCCTGTTTTCCTTGAGGTCGATCACCACCACCTGCTCCGCCCCGCAGTGAACGGCTAGCTGAAGGTGCATCAGACCGATGGGTCCTCCTCCTCCGGCTATCACTACGCAGTCGCCAGGAAGGATGTCGGCAGCCTCATTGCCCAAGACCACGCAAGCCAGTGGTTCGACGAGAGCGGCCTCCTCGTACGATAGATCAGGTGGAATCTCATAGAGGTTCTGCTGCACGATGCGTGCAGGCACTTTGATGTACTCGGCGAAAGCACCCCAGTTAAACAGGATGTTGTCACACAGATTCTGCTTGCCACGATTGCAGAAGAAACAGCTGTTGCACGGAGCAGAGTTGGCAGCCACCACTCTCATACCTATCGCGAATCCGCTTACCCCTGGTCCGACCTCGCACACGTCCCCCGAAAACTCATGCCCGAAGGGCATCGGAGGCTTCATCAGATGATGGCCTCTTAGATAGGTCTTGACATCTGTGCCGCAGGTCAAGGCAGCCTTGACCCTGACCAGCGTCTCGCCTGGGCCTATCGCAGGTAGGTCTACCTCCTCATAGGCCAGTTGCCCTGGGCCCAAGTAGACGGCCGCCTTCACTCGTATGTGCCTTTCTTTGCCGGAATCACACAGAGGAAACCGAAGGGTTCCTGTCCCAGGCATTTGAACCGATGCTCTTCTTGCGGCGAGATATAGATCGTGTCACCGAAGGAGACATCTACCGCATCGTCTCCGAGAAGCACCCGGCCCTTTCCCCTAAGAACCATAACCCCATGATCGTGTTCGTGGCTATCCAGAGGGGTCTCACCGCCTGGCCCAATCTCGAAATATCTGACCGCGAAATGAGGTGCTCCCTCCTTGGGCCCGATCAGCCACCGAACCGAGACCGTGTGCATCCCTGGCAAGTCATAGCCCTCCTCCTCTATCGCCTCCCACTCGAAGCCCCCCTCTTCACCTGCAAACCTGTGCACACAGCTCATGACGCCGCTCCTGACCTTGCCGAGCACATTCTAGCATACCTGGGGCGCAAAAAGACAGGAGCACCAAACAGCGACAGTGTCAGGGCAAAACAAAAAAAGCCAACAGACATGAATCGCCTGTTGGCTAAAGCCCGCGTCCCCCATCTTGCCGTGTGCTATCATTGTTTTGAACCTGCCGTGGCAGGTGGGTGCCTACCTTTTGGCGTTACCCGACCGGGCAGCACCTCCAGAGATCAGCTCCCTATATCTAGGTATTGGCTCAAAACGTTGATCACAGCATCACGAGCACAACAGGAGACGCACTTATATTCTAGCACATTGTCGCAAGGATTGCAAGTCAGGGCCCAGAACCCCAAGGTCTCTAGCCCAGCGGTGAATGATCTGCTATAATGTGTGTATGATGTCTCCGCATTCGAGCGTAGCTGTCGACGTCAAAGCCGGTGCCGACGCCTTTCTCGACCTGAAACGGGAATGGAACGAGCTGCTCAGCCGGAGCAACAGCGACACAATCTTTCTAACCTGGCAGTGGCAGAGACTGTGGTGGGACCGTCTTGGTGGTGATGCGCAACTGGCTGTACTCACGGTACGAGAGGATGGAGATCTGATCGGCCTCGCTCCGCTCTATGTCCATTGTTCTAACGAAGGGTTGAGGACGCTGCGGCTTATTGGCGGGGTTCAGGTGTCCGACTACCTGGATATCATCGCCTCCAGCGAGAAGCAGCGATTAGTCTTTTCCGCGCTGTGGCGGTTCTTGACCGGTGAACATGGCAATCAGTGGGAAGTCCTGGACCTACACAACGTGCCCGCGTCGTCACCGAGTTTGAAACTGCTACCCGACATGGCCAGGGGCACACCTGGATTTCGCGTCAGCATTGAGGTCGAGGATGTGTGTCCGGTCCTCAATCTGCCGTCGACTTGGGAACAGTATCTTTCACTCCTCGATAGTAAGCAGCGCCATGAAATCCGTCGCAAGATTCGTAAGGCGAGCAGAGAGGCGGAGGTCCACTGGTATTATGCACATAACGGGGCATCACTCGAAGCTGAGGTGGACGAGTTCGTTAAGCTTCACCAGAAAAGCGGCGATCAGAAGCTGGGTTTCATGGACGACAGAATGCAGGCCTTTTTCCAGGGCCTAGCTCGAGCCGCTTCTGAGGAAGGATGGTTGAAACTGGCTTTTCTGGTCGTAAACAAGGCAAAGGTGGCTTCCGTGTTCTGCTTCGACTACGGCGACGCCATTCTGGTCTACAATTCTGGCTACGATCCAGACTTGTACTCTTCCTTAAGCACGGGTATTGTTCTTCTCGCGTACTGCATTGAAGATGCGATAGCAAGGGGGCGGAGCACCTTCGATTTCTTGCGTGGCGAAGAGGAGTACAAGTATCGGTTTGGCGGGACGCGAACCGAGATACATCATTTGAGAATCAGTAGATGAGGGGAAGACCGTGTATCGCTTGGCTATGCTGAGCGTCCATACTTGCCCCTTGGCGGTACTGGGGGGCAAGGAGAGTGGTGGCATGAATGTGTATGTTCGGGACCTCAGCCGTGAACTGGGGCGGCGGGGCATGCTCGTGGACGCTTTTACACGGTCGCAGAACCCAGATGTGCCACATATTGTCGACTTGGGTCCCAATGCCAGGGTGATCCATCTCAAGGCAGGCCCTGAGGCCCCGTACGACAAGAACCTCGTCTATTCGCATCTGCCGGAGTTTACCGCCAACCTGAGGGAGTTCGTTGAGACAGAAAACATCACCTACGACTTGGTCCACAGTCACTACTGGCTCTCCGGGGCCGTGGCTCTCACGCTACGGGAGGAGTGGAAGACGCCGGTGATGCAGATGTTCCACACCTTAGGCAAGCTGAAGGACCAGGTAGCCAAGAGCGCAGCGGGGCGTGAAATGCCGCTCCGTGTCGAAACAGAGCGCCGAATAATGGGCTTTGCCGATCGCCTTGTTGCGGCCAATCCCCTTGAGAAAGCCCAGATGATCTGGCTCTACGGGGCAGACCCAGCCAAGATTGAGGTGATCCCCTGTGGGGTCGACCTGGGGCTTTTCCGCCCCATCGCCAGGCACGAAGCCAAGACCTACCTGGAAATGCCGGACCATCATAAGATGGTGCTCTTCGTGGGCCGGATCGAACCGTTGAAGGGGATAGACATATTGATGGAAGCCATGGCCCTCGTTCTGGAAGATATGCAAGAGCTGCGGGAAGAAATCTGCCTGTGCATCATTGGAGGCGATCCCGACGCGGACGCCCATAACATGGACCAGGAGATGTCACGATTGCAGCAGATGAGAGAGAGGTTGGGCATTGCCGACGTGGTGACTTTCCTCGGCAAGAAGGCCCAGGATATGTTACCCTATCACTACTCTGCCGCGGAGGTCTGCGTGATTCCTTCCCACTACGAGTCCTTCGGAATGGTCGCATTGGAAGCCATGGCTTGCGGTACGCCAGTTATTGCTTCCAAGGTGGGAGGTCTTACCTTCACCGTAAGAGACGGACAGACCGGCTTCCTGGTGCCCAGTGATGATCCGAGGGCCTTGGCGGACAGATTGCGACGGCTCCTGGGAGATGAAGAACTGCGGCAGGAGATGAGCCATCATGCCGTCCAACTGTCCGAGCGGTACAGCTGGACTATCGTCGCGTCTGGAGTGGTGGATGCATATCGCAGTCTTCTCGCCCAAGCCCGTCCCCGGGAATGCTGTAGAGACGCCAGCGAGCCAGGCGCGACACATGCAGGTTGCTGTGAGTGACCCTGGCCCAGCACTCCTCTGTCACCAGATCAGAAAAAACCCCTCGATGCCGAGGGGTTCTCCACATCAAAGATAATGATTCGACTAGGCCGTCTCAGACCAGTATGTAAGTTCTGGTTTCTCTTCTCCGGTAATCGCCTCTCTCGTAATCTCGCATCTCCTGACATTGCCCAACGACGGTATCTCGTACATAACATCGAGAAGCACCTGCTCGATGATAGTGCGCAGGCCTCTCGCTCCTGTCTTGTACTCCAGGGCCTTCTCAGCCGCCGCCTCCAGGGCATCGTCTGTGAAGACCAGCTCCACGTTGTCCAGCGCCAGCAGTTTTTTGAACTGGTTGACGATGGCATTCTTGGGTTCGGTGAGTATGCGGACCATCATCCCTTGGTCCAGAGGGTCAACGCTGACCACCATCGGCAAGCGGCCCACGAACTCCGGTATGAGGCCATACTTCAAAAGATCGTCGGCGATAACCATCCGGAGCAGTTCGGCTGAAGTCAGTTCCGCTTTGTCGCGCGCTTCCTTGTCTTTGAAGCCTATCGGTTTCTTTCCTCCCGCTCTCTCAGCGACTATGGTGTCCAGCCCTTGGAAAGCTCCGCCACAGACGAAGAGCACATCCGTCGTGTCCAGCTGGATGAAGTCTTGATGAGGATGCTTCCTTCCACCTTGCGGTGGAACGTTGGCCACCGTGCCTTCGACAATCTTGAGAAGAGCTTGCTGAACACCCTCTCCAGACACATCGCGGGTGATCGAAGGGTTGTCGCCAGCCTTGCGTGCAGTCTTGTCTATCTCGTCTATGTACACGATCCCTTGCTCGGCGCGTGCGAGGTCATAGTCCGCAGCCTGGATCAGACGAAGTAGGATATTCTCCACGTCTTCACCGACATAGCCTGCTTCAGTCAGCGACGTCGCGTCTGCTATGGTAAATGGAACATCCAAGATCCTGGCGAGCGTCTCCGCGAGGAGCGTCTTGCCGCAGCCCGTGGGGCCAATGAGCAGGATATTTGTCTTCTGCAACTCCACATCGTCAAGCAAACAGCCGGCGAAAACACGCTTGTAGTGGTTGTAGACAGCCACAGACAGCACACGCTTGGCCTGATCCTGCCCGATGACATATTCATTCAATCGTTTGTAGATCTCCTTAGGAGGCAATATCTTCCCCACAGATATTGAGTGTCGAGGGATAGATGGCTCCTCTTCTGCCAGGATCTCCTGACAAAGCTCAACACACTGGTCGCAGATGTTGACCGATCCTGGGCCGGCGATCAAGCGTCCTACCTGATGCTGCGGCCTGCTGCAAAAGGAGCAGTAATGTAGCCGCTCAGACGTTGTGCTGGTCATTGCTCCTTGTTCTCCTCCTCGGAAGGCCCCGATAGTACCTCATCTATGATGCCGTATTCGACGCCACCGTCAGCGTCCATGTAGTAGTCGCGGTCGAAGTCGTGAGCGATCTTCTCTATGGTCTGCCCGGTGTGCTCGGAC
>CAZBJW010000129.1:0-2046 GCA_964492135.1 uncultured Anaerolineales bacterium | reverse complement strand
CGTGAATCTTCCTCTGCATTCGCAGCAGTTCCCGCGCCTGGATCTCGACATCGGGTGCGTAGCCACGGACACCCCCACCTGCGGGGTGCATGTGTATCGTGCTGTTGGGTAGACCATATCTCCTGCCTGGTGTTCCGGCAGCAAGGAGTACTGTAGCCAAGCTTGCCGTGGATCCCACGCAGATTGTCGATACGGGAGCGTTGATCAGTTGCATAGTGTCATAGATGGCCAGGCCAGGGTAGATCAGACCACCGGGACTGTTTATGTAAAGGTGTATGTCCTTGTCTCGATCCTCCCGATCTAAGAAGAGCAGCTGCGCAATCATCAGGTTGGCCACGTTGTCATCGATGGGAGTACCGAGGAAGACTATCCGCTCCTTGAGAAGGAGTGAGTAGATGTCATAGGCACGTTCTCCTCTCCCTGTAGACTCGATAACCATCGGAATTAGACTGTACATCCAATCACCTCCTCGGCAACTCGCCGCTCACTTGTCTTTTACTGGGTAGGTCATCTAGCAAGACGTGCCCCCGCTGGACGAGCCACTGCTCCCGTCGTCGGGCAGTGACTTCTGGTCTTCCACCACCTCTGGAGTCTTCTCTTCTCCTTCCTCCTTCTTCCCCGGGACTTCACTGAGGCGCTCCACAATCTCCCGTCCGTAGAGTCTATTTCGGATGTCCTCCGTCACTTGCTCGTTGTTCAGCAGCGCGTCTCGCAGGGCCTGGGTATCCTGGCCATAGGCTTCGGTGATCCTGGCTACTTCTGCCTCGATTTCGGCGTTGGCTATCTCAACGTCCTCTTGTTCCACCAGCTTGGACAGGATGAGGGATTTCTTGACACGCTTCTCTGCCGTCGGCCGGAACTCTTCGAGCAGATCCTCGACGGTCTCGTTCGCTGTGCCGAGATATCCTTCTAGGGTAAAACCTTGCTCTTGCAGGTCAAGGGCGAATACTCTGACCATAGCTTCTAGTTCCCGATTCACGAACACAGGGGGAGAGTCCACGGTGGCCTCCTCAGCCAGGGAGTCTAGGAGTTTCTCGGCGAGTTCATCCTTCTGCTTGGCTTCGCGCCTCGCCCGAAGGTCTTGCCGGATCTTCTCTTGCAGCTCGTCGAGGCTGGCCAAGCCACCCACCACTCTGGCCAGTTCATCATCGATTTCGGGGAGATGCTTTTCTTGCAGAGTGTGAAGGTGCACCTGCAGGGCCACCTCACGGCCTGCCAGATCCTCATCGTCATAGTCCTGGGGGAATGTCACGGTGGCAGACTTCTCCTCGCCTGGCGACAGCCCGACCAACTCCGCAGCGAACGCAGCCACCGGCGAGTCCGCATCTTCCCGCAACTCGTACTCCTGTCGCTGCAGCCTCAACACCACACGATCTTCTAGCTTTCCCTCGACGTCCATCAACCCGTAATCGCCGATTGCCGCTGGCCGGTCCACAGATACCATCTCAGCGTACTGGGCTTGAAGCTCCCGCAACACCTCCTCCACGTCCTCATCCTCGACGCCGATCTCATCCATCACCAGAGGTATGCTGTGGTAGTCACCTAGGTCGACCACCGGTTCCAGGGATACCGTCATGCGTAGTGTCAAGGGCTCCCATTCAGCGATCTCAAAATCATCCAACTGGACAGGCTCCAGACCGCTCTGCTCCACTGCTTCATCGTAGGCTGCTTTTCCTAAGTCGTCGATGACCTCTCTCACCAGCGCTTCCCTCCCCATGCGCTGTACAACGACGTTGTGTGGAGCCTTTCCTCTGCGGAAGCCGGGGATGTCAACTTTGCTGGACAGACGTCTCGAAGCCTTCTTCAAGAAAGGATCCAGCCACTGGTCTTCGACCTTCGCCGTCAAGATCGCTTGTCTGTTCTCTAGTTCCGTCGTGGATACTTCCAACTCCGCGGTTTACCCTCCTGAACTTCATTATATCATAGAATTGAGGGATTTTGTAGAATGCCCATACAGTCAAAAGGGGCCCATGAGAGCCCCCTGCAAAGACAAGAGCGGGCGATGGGATTCGAACCCACGACCTTCTCCTTGGCAAGGAGACGTTC
>CAZBJW010000128.1:5872-12261 GCA_964492135.1 uncultured Anaerolineales bacterium | reverse complement strand
ATAGTAGTCCAATGCGGCGGCCATCAGGTGGGCATTCTTGGAGGGCAGGTGGGGGTCAGCGGCGCCATGCTGAATCAGCATGGGTGTGTTGATCATGCCTGCAACTCCAAATAATGGTGCGATTTTCAAGGTATACTGGTGCTTATTGAGACATCTTGCACGACCAGTGATGTTTCATCTGGCGAGCCAGCAGATACATCGCGGCAGGGAAGCTACATCCTGGCGCACAATGCTGCACCCTCGACGCTAGATCGCTGTGGAAGAAGCAGCTGCTGCATGAAAGGTCAGTGTGCTCTGGGCCTCCCGCTACAGAGAGACCCCAGATTCTACGTCCTCCCCAGAACACACCAAGCTTGACAGAGCCTCCAATCCATGCTAGAATCTGCGTTCAGGTTTCGCGGCGCTCCCCTTAAGGGAAGGAATATCTTAAAGAAGGAGGAAAGACATGAAGAAGCTTGTTGCAGTGGTAGCGGTGATCGGCGCTTTGGGCTTCGTGCTAGCCGCCTGCGCACCGGCTCCACAGGCACCCGAATGCCCAGAGTGTCCAGAATGCCCACCGGCTGGACCTACGACCGACTTGGGTGGCCGGGAGGTTCGCATCGCGGTGGAGAACGCGTACCCGCCCTTCAATATGATTGATGAGGAAACCGGCGAGACGGTGGGTTGGGACTACGACGTCGGGCGTGCTATTTGCGAAAGGCTGAACTGCAAGCCGATGTTCGTGGAAGCCGCGTGGGAGGGGCTGTTCGAGGCCATGGCGGCGGGCGAGTATGACGTGTCCTTCGACGGCATCACCCTCACCCTCGCGCGTTCTCTGAAGGTCGACTACGGCGATCCCTACGTCGAGTACGGCCAGGTGCTGCTCGTCCGAGCGGACGAGGATCGGCCCGCGCTCGCCGACGAGGAGAGCCTAGTGGCTTCGGATCTGAACGTCGGCACCCAGATCGGGACCACCAACGAGATCACTGGCATAAAGCTCGTGGGAGAGGAGAGGGTGAAGAGCTTCGAGACCTACGACATGCCTGTCGTGGCCTTGCTGGCTGGTGATGTGGATTCTGTCATCATTGACGAGGTCGCGGCCATTGGCTTCATGGGTGAGAACCCTGGTGCGATGAGGATCGCCTTCTCTGTGACCAGTGGCGAACTCCTTGCCTTCCCCTATCCGCCCATGAGCGATCTGGTCGAGCCCTTCAACTGGGCTTTGCAGGAACTCTTCGCTGACGGCACGATGGATGAGATCTGCCAGGAGTGGCTCCTGCGGCCGTGTTCGCCTGAAGAGTAGGACAACAAGTCCTGGGGGGCTGTCTCGGACAGGTCAGACTGCGGGGCGCCTGTGGCGCCCCGCAGTTGGCGGCTGGTCTGATTTCGTGGAGAATGCCGCGATAGGTTGATAGGGAGTGTCAAATGGCGGTTACGGCCAAAGCTGAGAAGCGCGAATCCAAGTTGATCCCGTGGACGGGAAGGCTGGCGGGAGTGCCTTGGTGGGCTTTGATCATCCTGTTGTCGGGAGCCCTCATTATCTACGTCTTCCTCACGTCCCCTACCTATCAGGACGCCCTTTCGTTCCTCGTAGCGGGCGTTCGACTCACCATCCTGGTAAGCGTCGTCTCCTTCATCACAGCCTTGATCGTGGGGCTTATTCTCGGCCTGGGTCGAGTCTCCAAGAATGTGGCTTTCTACACCATCTCTTCCGTGTACGTCGAGGTGGTGAGAGGCATTCCTATCCTGGTCCTGCTCATCTACTTCGCCTATGTGGTGACGCCCATCAGTCTCCAGTTGCTGAACGCCTTGGGTAATGTCATGCTCCAGAATGTGGCCATCGGCCCTTTGGCAAGATTCGCGCAGTACCTAGCTAACATCAGCATCCAGGATGTGGATATGTTGGTGAGAGCAATCATAGGTCTGGCCTTCGCCTACGCCGCTTTCGAGGCGGAGGTGTTCCGCGCGGGGATACAGTCCATCGAGAGAGGGCAGATGGAGGCTGCCCGTTCGCTGGGCATGAGCTATTTCCAGGGCATGCGCTACATCATCCTCCCTCAGGCCATCAGGAGGGTCTTACCCCCCCTGGGCAATGACTTTATATCCATGCTGAAGGACTCATCTTTGATCTCGGTGCTGGCGGTCAGGGAACTGACCCACCTGGGCAAACTTAATCGGGCTCGAACATTCCGCACCTTCGAGACCTGGAATACGGTAGCCTTTCTCTATCTCGTTCTGACTCTCAGCTTATCACTCGTGGTGAAATTCATGGAGAGGAGGATGGCCTTTGAGGAGTAACACCGTTCACGATGAAGGCTCATCGAGAGCAGTCGAAGCCCTCCCTGCGGATGACGACATCATCGTAATCGAGCATGTCTACAAGACCTTCGGGAAGACAGAGGCCCTGGTGGATGCCAGCCTCAGAGTGAAGAGAGGCGAGGTGTGCTTGATCTTCGGTCCCAGCGGGGGAGGGAAGAGCACACTCCTCCGCTGCATCAATCACCTGGAGACGCCCGATAGCGGTACTATCATCGTCGACGGCATCCCCGTCAGCCACGCCAAAACCAACATAGACCTGGTACGGGAAGAGGTGGGGATGGTCTTCCAGTTGTTCAATCTCTTCCCCCATCTTACCGTCTTGGGCAATGTGACAATTGCCCAGGAGAAGGTCCGCAAGCGGTCGAAGAAGGAAGCGGAGCGCATTGCGCGGGAGCTCCTGGCGAGGGTGGGGATACCGGAGAAGGCGGACGCCTATCCCGGTCAACTCTCGGGAGGGCAGAAGCAGCGGGTGGCCATCGCCCGGGCCCTGGCTATGAACCCCAAGATCATGCTCTTCGACGAGCCCACGTCGGCGCTCGACCCAGAGATGATCAAAGAGGTGCTGGACGTGATGCTGGACCTGGCGAGGGAAGGCATGACCATGGTGGTGGTCTCCCACGAGATGGGGTTCGCCAAGGCGGCCGCGGACCGCATGGTCTTCCTAGAAGGGGGGCGCGTCGTCGAAGAGGCAACGCCCGAAGAACTCTTCTCCAGCCCCAAAGAGGAGAGAACGAAGCTATTCCTGAGTCAGATTCTTGAATAGAGTCGGACTTCAATCCTACACAGGTGGTGAACCAGGTCAGCTTGCTGGGACCTACCGCCGAGCACTCTGCTCGGCTTGTTTCTGTTCACTAGAACGCATCGTCGGTGAGGATCATGTTAGAACTTAAGGATATCTTGCTTGCCCGAGAGAGTATTGGCCATTTGCTGGTGAAGACACCACTCCGACACTCTTTCCTACTCAGCGAGAGGGTGGGATGCGAGCTTTGGCTGAAGCTGGAGAATCTACAGCGAACGGGTGCCTTCAAGGTGCGTGGAGCCATCAACAAGATTGCCAGCCTGTCAGCAGCAGAGAGATCAAAGGGCGTGGTTGTGCCCTCCTCGGGCAACTTCGCCTTGGGGGTGGCCTACGCCGCGCGTGTCTTAGGCGGCGTGCCCGTGCACCTGTTCATGCCCGTCAATACGCCTGCCTCCAAGGTAGATAAGCTGGCGGAGTTCGGGGCTAACATCCTCCTCGTTGGCCAACAGTACGATGATGCCGATGATGCTGCGATGGAGTTCCAACGGGAGCACGATCTGACCTACACCGACTCGTTCGACGATCCGCTGATCATTGCCGGCCAGGGCACCGTCGGCCTCGAGATCATGGAAGAGCTACCCGATGCCGAGGTCCTCTTGGTGCCTGTCGGCGGCGGAGGGCTCATCGCGGGAGTCTCCGTAGCGGCCAAAGCCGTGAACCCCAGCATACGGATTATCGGCGTGCAGGTCGAGGCCTCGCCGTCGGCCTACCTCTCCCTCAAGGAAGGACGCTGCTATGAGAGGTACGAATATGACCCCACCATTTGTGAGGGCTTGGCCGGCGGCTTCGGGATGGTGCCCTTCCAGATCGCTAAGGACCTCATTGACGAAGTAGTCCTGGTCAACGAGGAGGAGACCAAGGAGGCCGTTTTCGCTCTACTGGAGACGGAACAGCTGGTGGTAGAGGGCTCGGGAGCGGTGGGGATCGCGGCACTGCTCTTCGACAAGGTTGACCTGAAGGGCAAGAAGGTCGTGGCTGTGATCTCGGGCGGAAATATAGATGTCGATTTGCTGTTCGAAATCCTGAGGGAGCACCTGCCACGAGGAGAGCACTGAAGGATTTGGCGTCTGGGCTTGGTGGGCACAGTCGCACCGCCTGGCGCCTGCGAGCTGGCGAAGGCGTACCTTGTTCTGTTTGGGATCATACTAGCCCTTAAACTCGAACCTGAAGGTGACGATTTCCTTCCGCCGCACAGGAAGACACACCTTCCCCTCATCATCGACTGCCAACTCCCTTAGTTCTTCCTCGTTGAGGTTCACTAGTGACGCCCTGTCAAAGGGCCTGTACAGGCACACCTCCGCCTCCACTTCGTGATCTTCCGGGTTATGGAGGCGGACGACGAGGCCCTCGCCCTCCTCTGGATTCTTGACAGCACCGACTGTTAGGCTGGAAGGGCTTATCTTGACGAAACTGCCCTCCAATCGCAGTCTCCCCGCATGCATGTCTGTCACTATCCCGCGCAATGGGGCGTTGAAGGCGTGGGCTTCATTGAATGCGGTGCGCCAGTCGCCAGTGTGGGGGATAAGAGCATAGTCGAAGGAGTAGGTGCCGAGGCATTGAGCCTCAGGAGTCTCCAACTCTGGACCGGCGTGCCCCCGGCGGCAAGCCAAGTCGTCGCGAGACAACCAGCCGACGCACCGCAGGAGCGTCAAGGCGATCGTTGTGCCCCCGACTCCATGAAACGCTTCATACTCTGGCAGGCCTCTGTTCGCTACCATGAGGCCCTGGTCTCCATCGGTCAGATCCACGAAACTGGCTTGAGGATGGGTGGCGACCGGTTGCTCCACCCAGTCGGCCGTCTCTGTCGGCAGCCGTATCGGCCGCTCGACGACGTCGAAGGCACCCTCGGCGAAGGAGCCCTGAACTCGCCACGGCGTGGGGAAGTGCACCCGGAGACGATGGTCACAGGCGCTATTGACAACCGTTGTGCGTATGTCGATGCGGTTCACTCCCGGGTAGAGAGAAATGCGGCTCGTGATGGGGATCTTGACAGTCCTCTCGCTGCGTGTGCGTCTGCCCTGAGCAAGACTCGCTGGGAACCGATAGAGTAGGTTCACCTCCAGGGACTGACGCACCGGCCCTGTCTCGATCACTGCGATGCCAGGAGGCTGGCAGGGATTATCCACCACGGTGTCCTCTTCCGGCGCGCAGTAGTTATATTCATCTCCCCGGTCTCCCCCATCGACGAAGCGGTTGAGGCCTCGAAGGACTGTACCCGTTTCCTTGTCGGTGACCACCAGAGTCCCAGCGGTAGGTTCGACCTCCAGACGGTAGAATTCGTTCTCGATCCTGGATTGAGACTTGCTCGCCCCTCGTTGTGCGATGTGCATGGGCATCAAGAAGAAAGTCTTGTAGCCGTGTCCCGGCACATCTTGAGCGAGGAACAGAACGCTGGACCGCTCACCCTCTTTGACTATCTGATGCGGCGTGATCTCGTCAGTTGAATCCTGCACCACGAACGCGGCAACATCACGTGGAAGCTCAGCAGTCAGTTCCACCACGTCGGTGCGTGGCCCGGCTGCGGGATTGAAAACGACGATCGGGATAGCTGATGCTGAGTCCGGTGTCCATGTGGTGGTGTCGATGCTCCTCACAATGACTTCGAGGCTCTTCTGGGCCACTGACTCTGCAATCTCCTGACTCCGGTCGAAACGGGTCATCATCTCCCGGTGCACCTGGTCAACGCTGCAGCCACAGATGCTGTCGTGCGCGTGGTTCTCTAGCAAGTACCGCCAGGAACGATGTATCAGGGGCTGAAGGCTCGAGGCGGACGGCTGGAGAAGCTGCGCGAAAGCCGCGAAGGGCTCGGCCCATTTCTCCAGGAGCGTTTGGCAAGCGTGATTGCGCTGCTTGATGTACATCCGCGTGGAGAGGACCCCTGGCAGGAGGTGGAACCTCTTCGCCTGGCGGAGCTCACCCCGCACGATCGGTAACGTCTTGCTTCCCAACCTCTCTCGCACAGAGTCCACATAGGACGGCAAGGTGCCGTGGATGATGATGTCCTCTCCAGCCTCCGCGTTGTATCGCGCGATGGCGCTGGGCAGCTCAGGCTGCGGTTCCATGTGATCTGTGCCGTTCATCAACAACACAAATCCCGTCAGCCCGTGATGGATCAGACTATCCCTTAGGTCATCTATCTCCTTCTGGAACTGGCCCGGGTCTTCGACTGACAGACGAGCGGCATTGTCGTACCCGTCGCGCAAGTACACCAGGAATACTTCGGTACTGTCAGAACCCTGCCAGCGCAACTCCGTGCCCTCATCGGCCAGACCCCGCACTACTACCGCTGAAT
>CAZBJW010000128.1:0-5862 GCA_964492135.1 uncultured Anaerolineales bacterium | reverse complement strand
GCCTTGCACTATCTGCGGCAACTGGCTGATGTGTCCAAAGGGGTCAGGTGCATAGCCCACTTCCATGACGGGCCCGAACTCGCCGGCGACGCGATGGCCCACCATCAAGTTGCGGATCAGAGCTTCAGGGCTCACCAGGAATTCGTCGGGAAGCACGTACCAGGGACCGATGAGGATACGACCGCTGCGTATGTGGCTCTCCAGTTCCAGCCGTCGTTCGGGCCTGATGGCCAGGTAGTCTTCGAGGATGATGGTCTGCCCATCCAGCATGAAGTGCCGATATGCTGCGTCGTCGGACAGGATATCGAGTAGCCTGTCGATGAGCCTTACCAGACGACTCCGGAACTCATCGAAAGGCAGATACCATTCTCGGTCCCAATGAGTGTGGGAGACTAAAAAAACGCTGTGGCGCATCTGTCTCTGGCCTCTGGCGAGGGCGTTCGTTGGCAGGTGGCGAGTCATGAACAGCGTTGGTCCATGGCGGGGTACGACGAGCGGTGGACTATGAGGGACCTTGAAGCAGTTCTGTCACCAGCGAAACCATTTGATCGCGATTCTCCCTTGTGACTTCGAGGACGGTGACCTGAGAGCGACCCTTGAGAGCGTCGACCCACGGCTCCGGGCTGGCCATCACGGTTCCGAGGACGGGCTTGTCGCCCTCGATCGCGTCGGCTACCGCCCGGCGGAACGCCTCGGAGAAGAGCTCCATCTTCCCTATCTCATCTACGACGACCAGATCAGCCTCCATAGCGGCCCGCCGCAAGGCTGCTACGCCCACCTCCTCCAGATCCCTGGTATTCACGCCGTATCTGCTCACGCGCGGCCGCCCCTTGATGTCCACGTGCGACAGAACGCCCTCCTGGCCGTCCAACGTCACTATCCTGAAACCTTGACGGCGACCGGCGTGTCGTATCTCGGTGGTGTAGAAGCCGCCTGCGTCGCCGCTCAGACGCTCTACGACTCTCTTGATCACCGTAGTCTTGCCCACCCCGGGCCGGCCGGTCAAAAGGATTGTGCGTGCCATGCTTTCCTCAAGCCGAGAAGGTCTGCTCCCTGACGGTGACGCTCTCCAGATAGTCCTCGTCCACCTCCACGCCGATGCCGGGCGCGCTGGGTACCTTCATCATACCCTGGCCATCAACCTCCCACGGCGGCAGGACCACATCCTGGGAGTAGTACCGGCTGCTGGAGGACAGGTCGGCTGGCAGGCGGAAGTTCGGGAGCGAGCAGACGGCCACGTTGTGCGCGCGGCCAATACCTGACTCCAGCAAGCCTCCGCACCAGACCGGCAGGTCATGCTTCTGACAGATGTCGTGGATACGGCGGGCCTGATGCAAGCCGCCCACCCGGCCGGGCTTGATATTGATAATGCGACAGCTTCCCAGCTCGATGGCCCATCGGGCGTGCGCAGGCGAGGTGATGCTCTCATCTAGACATAGAGGCGTCCTGATCTGCCTCTGCAGCTTGGCGTGATCGACGATATCGTCGTATTCCAGAGGCTGCTCGATCATCATCAGGTCGTACTCGTCCAGGGCCTTGAACAGATCGATGTCTTCGAGAGTATAGGCGGAGTTGGCATCCACCATCAGAGGCACGTGGGGGAAGACCTGCCTGACTCTATGCACTACGTCCCGGTCCCAGCCAGGCTTGATCTTGATCTTGATGCGCCTGTAGCCCAACTCCAGGAAAGCGCCGATACGTTCCAGCAGGTGTCCCACGCTGGCCTGGATGCCGATGCTGACTCCACACTCGACCTTCTCCTTGGTCCCGCCGAGCAGCCTGGCAAGGGGCAGCCCTTCGGCCTTAGCCTTCAGGTCCCACCAGGCTTGCTCGAGACCTGTCTTGGCGATTTCGTGGCCTCGCACCGGGGCAAAGAGCTGGACCAACCCAGCCGCGTCGGAAACATGTCGCCCTAGCAGCCACGGAACGAGGAAGTCCCTTTGAATGTGCCAACAGGTCTCCGTGGTCTCGTAGCTGTAGAAGGGTTCAGCCATGCATGCCGATTCTCCATACCCGACCAGGCCATCGGCCCAGGCTTTGACGATCACTATGTCGCGAACGGTTTCCCGTCCGAAGCTAGTCTGGAAGGGGTGAACGAGGGGAAGCCTGATATGCCGCAACTGCACTCGTTCGATCGGCACGGGGGCTCCGTCCTCCTATGATACAGCGAAGCCTTGTTTCAGGACATAGTAGCTGTGCCTGGAGCCTTCGCTTACCTCGCTGATGAACTCTGCTGCGACATATCCTGCAGCAAAGTACCGCTCGAAGATCTCTCGTGTATGCATCCGCCATTCCGCAGCCACAGACAGATCTGCGGCCTTTATGCTTTGGAAATCGGCGGGGATCTCGACCAATACATCTTCGATACCGGCTGACTGGTCACATTTAGATGGCCGCAGCAAACCATTCGACCCCACTGTTGCGACGTTCACCGGCCTCGCCCCGCCTTCCAGCGCCTGGTCCAGTGTTGGCTTCTCCCCGCCCTTCTCGATGCGCTCTGCCACCCGTTTGCTGGCAATCCACCATTCCACCTGGAAGCGATCGGTGGCCAGGCCGACGTTCAAATCGTCTGTCATCCGGCCATAGATGTCACGCACGTATGTGCTTGAGACGACGCCCAGCTTGCACAGGTTCAAGTTTGCGTTGATGCTTTCCAACGGATCGTGGGTCCATGTCACCAGCTCAAGGCCCTGGGAGAGAGCGTGCTCTCGTTGCCCAAGCTTGAGAAGATAGCCCACGCCTTTGGCCTGATATTCTGGAACAACGCCCATCATGTGGGAACAGTGCTTCAATCGCCCGGCAGCTCGCTGATCATCGGAGGATGGCTCTGTGATGCCGAGAAAACCGAAAAGGTAGCCCACCATTCTTCTCTTTTCGTTGAAAGCCCCCAACACCAGACCCCCATTCTTCTGCGCGGCGATCAACAGGTGGGTCGGCACCACGAGGATGTCTGGCATGCCCCACACTTGCTTCTGCACCTCTATACAAGCGTGGAAGTCTTCCGTATCGCTCAGCCTCTCGATGTGGATGCTTTCCTCCGCCACGGCTATTCCGTCTCCGAGAAGTGGATGAGCAACCCATCGAAAAGCGTTCCGATCCAGACGTTGCCGTCATTGTCCACGGCTATGTCTTCGACATCGAGGATGGCGTAGTTGTACCAACTCTCGCCGTCGAAGCGGCTGGCGCCGCCTTTGGTGCCCAGCCACACTCGGCCCTCGTTGTCCAGCGCCAGGGTCAGCACATTGTCATTGATCAGGCCGGCCTCACTGGTGAAAACCTGCCACCACTGTCCGGTGATCACGTTGAGACCTGCAGGCGTCGCCACCCATACCCGATTATCACTGTCAATCCGGATGTCCTTGATCCAGTTGTCCGTCAACGATGAGTTCTCCTGGTCATACTGCAACCAGGTGTCGCCGTCCAGGACCACCAGGCCGCCGTCACGCGTGCCAAACCAGACTCGCCCGTCCTCGTCGATCGCGACCGCCGTCACCTCGGTCTGGCTAAGGGCCTCTTGATCCTGGTAGCTGAACCAGGCCTGTCCGTCGTATCTGGCGGCCCCGACCCAGACTCCATCAGCGTCGTCTATTGCCCACAGCCTGGTGTGGCCAATCGTGCCCAGCACGGCTTCGTAGTTCTGTTCCACCGCTTCCATGACCGTACTGTAGGTTGTCCACGATCCATCCTCGGATGATAATCTACCTGTTCCCTCACTGGTGTGGAACCAGATATTGCCTAGGGAATCGCTGGCCATAGCATAGATAACGCCAGTGGAAAGGGGTTCCCCACCTGGATACGTCTTCCAGTCATGGCCGTCGTAGACGACAGGATCGGGGCCGGAGGTGCCTAACCAGACACGGCCCTGCGCGTCCACGGTGATGGCGTTGACCGAATAGCCAGGCAACTCGTCCTCGATGACGTAACTAGCCCACTCATCACCGTCAAAGCGGTCAATTGCTCCGCCCCAGCCTCCAAACCACGCAGTGCCCGTGGGCTCAAACGCGATGGCATGAACCAACTCGGTGCTCAGCCCATGGGCAACGGTGAACGTTCGCCAGCGTTGTCCTGCAAAGATGCTCACTCCACCGTCGGCGGCGATCCAGACCTGGCCCGTGGGGTCCACGACTACCTGGTGCACCATCTCGCCGGCAAGACCGTCGGCGGTTCCGTAGCTCGTCCAATGGTCGCCATCGAAGCGACTGAGTCCATGGTCGGTAGCGAACCATGTGTTCCCCGCCCTGTCCGCAGCGATGTCGCTGACGAAGGGGCTGACTAGCCCGTCCTCTGTCCGGTACTGCTTCCAGTACTGACCGTCAAAGACGCTGACACCGCCCGTATGACCATAAGCGAATCGGCTCGCCACCCACACCTGTCCCGATGCGTCCACCGCAAGGGCAGTTACCTCTTGCTCCACCAATGTATTGGGCGGCTCGTACATTGTCCACTTGGTGCCATCAAAGGCCTGCACACCCAACGGGAAGACGACCCAAACCCTACCCTCGCGGTCCACCATCCACAAGTCGTTCTCAACTACCGTGCCGCGGATCGCTTCGTATTCGGCCTCTACCGCTTCTCGTACGGAGCCGTACCTTGTCCAGGTCTGTCCATCGAACTTGCTCACGGCCGGTAGCCCGTATAGGAGGTAAGTAGATTCTCCCGGGTCCTCGGTGCCGAACCAGATGTTCCCGTCTCCGTCCATGGCTACCCCCGTGACGGCGTTCCGGTGCAGACCATCGCTGCTGGTGTACTTCTCGTAGGAGACACCGGTGATATCCCAGCGTATGACGCCTCCATCAGTAGCTGCCCATACGTAGCCTCCCTGTACCGCCAAGGCGTGGACGTCGCCCACATGGGTAAGATTGACCCATGCCCTCGACTTAGCTGGTCCAGGCATTTCAGTCGATACGGGGGAAGGCTCCGCCGCAGGGCTTGGTCGTGACGGTGGAAAGGGCCTGGGCACCGAGCACGCCACCAGCACGACGCCGATGAAGACCGCGAACGCGAGGGCACAATATCTCATGGATGAATTCCTGGTTCTCTTCAGTCTTGGGCTAGGCTTGAGGCAACGTCGGTCGATATTATACAGCCGATGGGTGGAGCCGTCAATCAGAGCCTCCCTAAGCCTTGACTTTTCGCTGCCCGGAGGGTATCGTTAGTGCAGTGCCTGTGCACCGTCAGAGCTTAACCAGCGGAGGTAGAGATGCAGCTAAAGGCCGATAGCTCCAAATGCACCGGGTGCAGGCTTTGCCAGTTGGCCTGCTCCCTTTATCATTTCCAGGAGAACAACCCCAAGAAGTCATGCCTGGCCATTGTGCCTCGATTCCCCAATCCGGGTGTCTTCGAGGTGCGCACGTGTACCCAGTGCGGGGAGTGTGCCGAAGTGTGCCCTGTGGACTGCATCGTTCAGAACGATAAGGGGGCCTACTACATTGAGCGCGATGAGTGCATAGCCTGTTTGGAGTGCGTGGAAGTCTGTCCGGAGAACGTGGTGTTCACACATCCTGACTATGAAGCTCCCTTTGAATGCAATCTGTGCGAGGAGTGTGTACACTTCTGCGCCTATGGTGCGTTGTACATAGAGTAGGAGGCGCCATCAAGACTGGAGCGTGGCATGCTGCGCGCAGCCAACGGACCCTGTCTCAGGGTGACTCGGTCTGTGGGATGACTAGACTACCAAGATTTTTGCGCTGTTCACAGAGCCACAGTTAGGGTCTCAAGGAGGGTAACGATGCTGAACGGATACGGCGGGCAGGTTCTCAGAGTCAACTTGACCGACCGCACCATAAAGAAGATCGAGCTCGATAGCGAGCTTGCCAGGGACTATCTGGGAGTTTTTTTTTTTTAGTCCAGTATTCTCTAATG
>CAZBJW010000127.1:11276-12316 GCA_964492135.1 uncultured Anaerolineales bacterium | reverse complement strand
CCGGTTGATGGCCGGTCGCGGCGTAGATCCCTACCAGGCCAGCCCGGCTCAGCTCTATAGCGCCATCGCTGAGGTCGATCCCGACTACGTCCGTCGCAGGGAACAAGTCCTCGATCTCGGAGGGCTCCACGTCTTGGGTACTGAACGGCATGAGGCAAGGCGCATAGACAATCAATTACGAGGACGAGCGGGCCGTCAGGGCGAGCCGGGAACATCGCGTTTTTATCTCTCCCTCGAGGATGACCTCATGCGGCGTTTCGGCGGCCCGTCGGTCGCCGGCCTCATGGACAGACTGGGCGTCGAAGAGGACATTCCCATCGAACACGGGATGGTTAGCAAGACGATCGAGGGCGCCCAGAGCAAGGTGGAGGGCTACAACTTCGACATACGGAAGCATCTCTTGGAGTACGATGACGTCCTGAACCGGCAGCGAGAGCTGATCTACGGCCGCAGGTATCAAATCCTCACAGGGGCTGACCTGGAGTCCGAACTATGGGAGATACTGGAGAGTGAGCTGAACAAGAGACTGAATGAGGGATTGCGTGAGGACGGTGGGATGGCTGGTTTGCTCTCCTACCTCAACGAAATACTGCCCCTTTCCCTTGCCCCGCCCGATGCCCCCTATCCCTACCAGTTTCGCTTTCTTGCCGGTTTGACGTGCTTTCCCCCTTTTGCCGTCGCCTTCCTTGCTGAGTGGTTGGCAGACATGCCGCCAGATCAGAGACAGGAAAGCTTCCTGAGCATCGCGGAGAAGGCCAGCGATGCCTACCGCCGAGACCTCTTAGAAAGAGTGGTGGGTGAGCAGTTCGAGACTGCTCTCGACCAGTATAAGGAGGGGCTAGCCAAGTACACTGAATTCCTCGAAAACAAGATAGATGACTATGTTGACCTCGCGGAGGAGCAAGGTCGTACTCTGAACAGTCAGGATCTCCTGCAGTACGTACAGACCGTGTTCCCTATTCCTCTCAAGGTGAAGGCCAGCGACTTGAGAGGCCTCTCCATACCGGAGGCGACGGACGAACTTCTGGCTCGGCTGGAAC
>CAZBJW010000127.1:0-11266 GCA_964492135.1 uncultured Anaerolineales bacterium | reverse complement strand
CCTATCACCAAGAAGTGTGTGACAAGCTGGTCAAAGGCGTCCAGTTGAGGCTCCCAGCGCCTTTGAGGCTGGAACAGGTCAAGACCTCCGATGTTCCCGCTCAACGAGTGGAGGCGCTGGTAAGCAGCGCGCTGGCTAGCGCCCCCGATGAGGCTGCACAGAAGCGGCTGGCACAGATCGGCCAGGGCACAGGTGGCCTACTTGACTCACTGTTCAACATGAACGACTGGGGCAAGGTCGACCTGCACGCCTTGCAGAATGTACTCAGCGCGGCGACAGCAATCGCCTATGACCGCTGGGCGCAGCTGCAGCTTGACGAAATACGAGGGGCCATTGCAGATAGAGCTGCCGACCTACAGGATGCATCCGAAGAGGGCCTGGTCCGCGTCCTGCTACAGGTGGTCTACGCCGAGAGAGCCGGTTTCGACGGGGCACACAAGAGACGTGTCTCCTTCGGCCCGCGCCTGCCCCTGAACTTTCTGGCGCTGCCTCTGATGACGGGTATGAGGCCCGACGGGCTGCGCGAAGTGATCCTGGATCAGTTTGCGAGCGCTATCGATGCTCGTGAAAACACGTGGGGCCGCCAGGGATTGACACGCATCGGGCAGTACCGCCTGTCAGAGCTGGACGGCGATTTCTACGCAGGCCTGGCCGAGCAACTGGGTCAAGCAACGATCCAAGAAGTCGAGGATCAGCCCATATCGGCCCTCGATGCGGATCTGCAAGCTCAGGTACAGCGATACCTGGGCATGCGAGGGATAGAGGGCCAGAGACTGGGTGACCTGGAGTTCTATGAAGAACTGGCCCAGCATCTGCAGCGCGAGACGCTGGCGCTCCTTGTGGAACCCGGTGTTGTCTTGGGGGAAGAGATCGCGGGGGAGATGCAGGAATACCTCTTCAGAGAGGGGCATTTTGAGGATGCAACACTGAAGGAAACCCTTCTCTCCAAGCCTCTCGCCGACCTGGACGAGGAGCTGCAGGAAGGCATCGCCATTGAGGTCGGCAACGATTCACTGCAAAACCTCAAGGAAGTGCCTATGGCTGAATGGGATCCCGAAGTGCGGAACGCGATCATCGAGTACCTCCGGGGGCGAGGGCACTTCGTGGATGAAGAGAAGGTGCAGCAGTTCTTCGTGCATGGGACCCTGGGGGACTTGGAAGAGCAACTCGCTCAGGATGCGTGTGCGTACATTGTAGAGCGCCGTTTGGCGAAGCTCGGCAATCGGAGTATTGGGGCCCTAAAGGGTGAGCTCCAAGAGAGCATCCTCGGGTATTTGCAGCGACAGGGGCTGTTGGTAGACCCATCCAAGCGCCAACTCCTCGAACGGCAGACGCTGGCAGAGCTGGACGAGCCTGCGTTTACCGCTCTGAGCATCCACCTGGGGCAGCGAGAGCTGGATGCCGTGGGAGTGATCTCTGCACTGCCCGAAAAGGTCCGCCGCGACCTTCAGCAGCATCTAGTCGAGATCGATCACTTCACTGATGAAGAACTCCAGGGTAGCTTCCTCCAAGGAAAGTCTTCCGATCTGCCAGAGCCCGCCTACGAAGGGCTCAAGGAGCACCTCCTCAAAGGATTGGAGCAGGACCTCAATCAGAAGCTGATCGGGGAACTGGATCCCCGTATCCAAGAAGTGATCCACGATCACCTTGGCGGAACTGACTACTTCCTGGACGAGGCGAAAGTGAGCCAGTTCGGCAACCTTACTGTGGCCAGTCTCGATATCGGCGTAGTACACGAGCTAGAGCAGGAGCTAGGAGATGGGATAGTCGCCGAGCTGGAAGAGCGCAAGTTCATGAATCTGGACCAGGAAACCAGGGAGAGCATCCTGAGCTACCTGGACATGGAGGGCCTTTTCAAGAAGAAGAAGAAGAGGGACCAATTCGTCAAGGGAAGCTTGGGTGAGCTTGAAAAGGGGATGCGTGATGGGATTGCCTACCACTTGGGTAGGAACCGCCTGACAGAGTACAGAGAGGCGCCATTTGCCGATATTCCCGATGCCCTTCGTAACCACATCTGGCGACATTTGAGAGACAATGGCTATTTCTTCGACAAGGAGAAGGAGGAGTACCTGGAGATCGAGGAGGTAAGCAACCTCGACGAGGATCTGCGTAGCGGCATTCGCTCGGCCCTGAGAGAAGACCTGGAGCAACTTCTCTCCGAGCGCGGGGTGGTCGACCTGCCGCAGGACATGAAAGCCAGTGTCGAAGAGTACCTCGCGGAGCAAGACTACTTCCTCGATCACGCTCGCCTGGCACAGTTCGAGTCCTCAAAGCCCGACGATTTGGATTCCGGCACCCTGGCTGTGACCTGCCAATATCTTGGCCAACGAGCGCTGGCAGAGGTCCAAGACCAGAAGCTTTCAGAACTGCGTGATGGCTTGCGGCAGGAGATAGAGGGATACCTGGAGGGTACGGAGTTCTTTGTGGATGAGGCCAAGAAAAAGAAGTTCATGCAGCGAAGGGTGGCAGACCTGGACGACGAGATCTTCGACGGACTCGTCCAGTCCTTGGGTGGCGAACTGGCCGCCGAAACCGTGACCTGGCAAGTGGCCAAGTTCGACGAAAGCGATCGGGAGTCCCTGCGCGACTACTTGGATAGCGTCGGCTACTTTCTGGACCAGGCCGCTCTATCTCGGTTCGAGCAAGGAATGTTGGGCGACCTCAACCTGGATAAGAGGGACCATGAACGCTTGGCCTCCCTCCTTGGTCGGAGGTGGTTGTACGATAATGCCGGTCAGAGGCTCACTGGCCTGGGAGAAAGGCTACGAGAGGACATCGAGAGCCATCTCCGTTTATCAGGCCACTTCCTCAATAACGAGAAGCTTGAGCATTTCCAAGAGCGTGGCCTCTCAGGGTTGGATGAGAATACCCAGGCCGACTTGCTGCGGTATATGTGGCACAGACGAGAGCAGGCTATCAAACAACAGCGACTTGCGGACCTGGACGACCACACTCGCCACAGTGTGGAGAGCTTCCTCACACAGAAGGGCTTCGGCCTTGACGAGCAGGGCATGGCTCAATACAAAGACACCAGGTTGCGCGACCTGGACGATGACCTGAGAAAGGGATTGGCAAGGTATCTGGGTTATCAGCGGCTCAACCAGGCAACCGATTCCAAGATATCTGATCTTGATGAAGCTGACCGATCCCAGGCGCAGCGCTATCTCGGAATGCAGCTGATGCAACAGATCGAGAAGAACCTGATGTTGGGATTCATCAGTCGGCTGTGGGTCGACTACCTCACGGCAATCGAGGATTTGCGACAGGGCATCGGTCTACAGGCCTACGGCCAGATGGACCCTCTGGTGGAGTACAAGCGGCGTGCCTTCCGCATGTTCGGAGAACTGAACGACAATATCAACCGTATGGTGGTGACCAACGTCTTCCGCTACCCTCCGCAGCCCTTGAGGTTGGCGCAAGCCGGTGAATAGGACCGGAGGCAGTCACCAATTGCACCGATGCAGCGCTCTCGCTCGGGGTGCTGCGATGTCGCCAGTTTGATAGTCAAAGAACGGACTCAGGACATACCACGCGTCAGCATCTTCACCGGACCCTTCGGCACTGGCAAGACAGAAGTGGCGATAAACTACGCCATCCACGTGGCCGCTGGTCCCGACGCTGTAATCCTCACGGACATGGACGTGATTACCCCCTACTATCGGTCGCGAGACATGGCAACGCGCCTGGAGAAATGGGGGATCCAGGTCGTGTCCCCGCCAGCGATTACTAAACGCGTCCATCTGCCAGCAGTCAGTGCTGAGATCTGGGGAAGCCTCCAGCAGGAGACTGGGCTGACAGTAGTAGATGTGGGGGGCGACGCGCAGGGCGCCAGGGCCATCGGACAGTTCAAGGCCGTTCTCGAGCGGGCTGGCTATGAGATGTACCTGGTGGTGAACCCCTATCGCCCCTTCAACGCCACTCTCGAGCTGATTGCCAGGACTCTGGAGGACATAGAGATGAATTCCCGTCTCCAGGCCAGCGCCTTGGTGAGCAACCCGAACCTCATCGGGGAGACCACCCTGGAGATCATCGACAAAGGACATCGTGCGGTCAAGAGGGCCGCAACCGAGTTGGGGTTGCCCATAGCCTTCCTCTGCGTAGAGGAACGACTGCTCGAGGAGGGAGTCGAGAGGCGATATTCCGAACCCATCCTCCCTCTGACGCGGCACTTTCGCCCTCCGTGGGAAGACTAGGCTAGGTATTAGTGGAGGTATCACACCATGCCCACCATAGTCATAGATGTGGACCGGTGCAAGGGCTGCCAATTGTGCACTAACGTGTGTCCGAAGGACCTGGTCAAAATGGCCGAGAACTTCAACGCCAAGGGCTACCATCCTTCAAAACTGGTAGACCCTGAGGAAGAATGCACCGGCTGTACGCTGTGCGCAATGATGTGCCCGGATGTGGCCATTACGGTCTATCGTTAGGTAATATGCCAGTAGCCCCTCTCACCGGGCGATAGGCCAACACCGACACAGGAGAGACGATCATGGCAAGAGTGCTGATGAAAGGGAACGAAGCCATCGCGGAGGCTGCGATTCGCGCGGGATGCGATGCCTACTTTGGTTATCCCATCACCCCTCAGACCGAGTTGTTGGAATACATGTCCAAGCGAATGCCCGAGCTAGGCCGGGTCTTCGTGCAAGGAGAAAGCGAAATCGCTTCCGTCAACATGGTTCTGGGCGCAGCCGCTGCTGGCAAGAGGGCGATGACATCGTCCTCCAGCCCTGGTGTCAGTTTGAAACAGGAAGGGATTTCCTATCTGGCGGGAACCGAGTTGCCTGCCGTCGTCGTGAACATCATGCGAGGCGGTCCGGGGTTGGGTAACGTGCAGCCCAGCCAGTCCGACTATTTCCAGGCCACCAAGGGAGGGGGTCACGGCGACTACTTTCCCATCGTGCTGGCGCCGTCAACCGTCCAGGAAGCCATAGATTTCACCATCCTGGCCTTCGAACTGGCGGACAAGTACCGGAATCCGGCCATGATCCTGGGAGATGGAAGTATCGGCCAGATTATGGAACCTGTGGAATTGCCAGAAGTGGAGCCCCATCCTCCTCCAAAACCGTGGGCCTTGACGGGATGCAAGGATCGCGAGAAGAATATCATCCGATCGCTTTACCTCTTGGCCGGCCCGTTGGAGGCGCGGAATCTCATCCTGCAGAAGAAGTACCGAGAGATCGAGGCCCATGAGCAGCGGCATACCCAATACATGTTGGACGGCGCTGAGATCGTGGTCGTGGCCTACGGCACCGCCGGCCGCGTGGCCCAAACGGGCATCAGAAGGGCGAGGGACGGAGGCCTTCATGCGGGGCTATTCCGTCCGATCACGCTCTATCCTTATCCCAAAGACGCCCTGTCCGCTGTAGTTGGCCAAGCCAAGGTGTTTCTCGTGCTGGAGATGAGCGCCGGTCAAATGCTTGAGGACGTTAGACTCGCGGTTCAAGGTCGAGTTCCGGTCGAGTTTGAAGGTTGGCTGGGGGGAAGAGTCCCCACACCCACCGAGGTACTGGATAAGATCAGGGAGGTGGCTCACAAGTACGCGACGTAAACGCGCGAAGCCAAGCGTGGCGCTTTGCGGACCATGAAAGGGGAACGACATGCCTGAAGGAGAAGTCGTTTTTGGCAGACCAGAGGCCTTGGAGGAGACGCCAACTCACTATTGTCCGGGCTGCACCCACGGCATCATCCACCGCCTGATCGCGGAGGTGATAGATGAGCTCGGAATACGTGAGAAGACCGTGGGTATGGCCCCCGTGGGCTGTGCAGTCCTGGCCTATCACTATTTCAACTTCGACATGGCGGAGGCTGCCCACGGTCGGGCGCCGGCCGTAGCCACAGGAATCAAACGCGTGAGCCCGGAAAACGTGGTCTTCACGTACCAGGGCGACGGGGATCTGGCAGCCATCGGCACGGCAGAGATCGTGCACGCCGCCAACCGGCGAGAGAACATCACCGTCGTCTTCGTCAACAACGCTGTCTTCGGCATGACAGGTGGGCAGATGGCTCCCACGACCCTTCCCGGACAAGTCACCACCTCTACGCCTACGGGCCGCGATGTGCATCTGGCTGGCTACCCCCTCAAAGTCGCCGAGCTCATCGCCCAGACCACAGGGGCCGCATATGTGGTGCGGCGAACCGTGACGCGACCCAAGTACATCCGCAGTTGCAAGAAAGCGATCAAGACAGCCTTCAAGGCTCAACTGGCCGGTCTGGGTTTCTCTGTCGTGGAGGTGCTCTCCACCTGCTCCACCAACTGGGGGATGAACCCCATGGAGGCCCTGGAATGGCTGGAGGACAATATGATCCCTTACTATCCCCTGGGTGACTACAAGGTGATAGATGAGGTGAAGGCCCTGGAATAGCAGGGACCAGAGCCGCTCCATGGCACGAAGCGGCGCCTGTGTGAGTGAGCAAAGGAGTGTGTCCATGTTGGAACAGATCATCATCTCTGGCTTCGGGGGGCAAGGGGCCCTGTTTGCGGGGCAACTGTTAACCTACGCTGGACTGGAGGAAGAGCGACACGTCGCGTGGCTGCCATCCTACGGACCCGAGATGCGAGGGGGAACGGCTCGCTGCACCGTGACTATATCGGATGAGCCCGTAGGCTCACCCATCACTGACAGCCCCAGCGCGGTGATCGCCCTCAACCCCGCCTCCCTGGAGATGTTCGAACCCACAGTGCGGCCCGGCGGCCTGCTCATTGTCAACAGTTCCATCGCCAAGGAAGAGGTGCAGAGGGATGACCTCACCGCCCTTAGAATCCCAGCCAATGACATGGCCAGGGATGAAATGGGCAACGAACGAATGGCCAACATGATCCTCCTCGGAGCTTTGGTGAGGGCCACGGGCGTGGTGGCTCTCGAATCAGTGATGACAGCTCTAAAGAAAAACCTGCCCGAAAGGCGGCATCACCTTCTAGAGCCCAACAGGGAAGCGCTGCAAAGGGGATGGGATCTCGCGGAGGAGATGCTAAAGGACTAGAGAATGCACTTTGGCAACGTGCAGCTGACGACGGTCAGCGACGGCGTGTTCTGGTTGGATGGCGGGGCACACTTTGGCATAGTGCCCCGCGTTCTTTGGCAACCTCTCATCACTCCTGACGAGAAGCATCGCGTGCCCATGGGCCTGAACTGCCTGCTCATCCAATCGGAAGGGAAGTGTATCCTGGTGGACACAGGCCTGGGGAGCAAGCTCTCTCCTAAGCGAATGGAGATGCTTGGACTCCAACGCGAGAAAGGACTCGTCGGTGAGTTGGAGAAGGTGGGTGTTGGCGCCGAGGCTGTGGATATTGTCATCAATACCCACCTTCACGCCGATCATTGCGGAGGAAACACGACCTTCAATGCCCATGGAGAGCCCGTCCCCACCTTTCCCCAGGCCCAGTACTGGATACAACGCCTGGAGTGGGCCGATTCACGCTACCCCAACGAGCGTACGAGGGCCACGTACCTGCCGGAGAATCTGCTCCCCTTGGAGGAGCACGGCCAGCTGCGCCTCTTGGCAGGAGACACTCCCGTGACCGAAGACGTGCGCTGTATGGTCACCAGGGGCCATACGCGAGCCCACCAATCGGTGATCATCAAGTCACAGGGCAAGACGGCTATCTACCTTGGCGACGTTGCCCCCTGGAAGGAGAATATCGAGCGGCTGGCGTGGACTCCTGCCGGTGACGTGGAACCCCTGGAGAACATTGAGACCAAACGTGCTGTGCAGCGATGGATCCTAGACGAGGAGGCGCTTCTGATCTTCGAACATGATCCTCGTATCACGGCGGGCTATCTGCGTCAACGTGGTGATGAATTGGAGGTGGAACCGGTCGACCTCTAGCTGCGGCCGTGATGGTAGCGCCCGATCAAGGAACAGGACTATGAAGATCTCTCCTGACCAGATAACCATGACATGCCCAAGCTGCGGCAGTCCCTTCCGTGCCGAAGTATGGCGCATAGTAGACGTGGGACAGGTCCCAGAGCTTAAGCGACGACTCCTCCGTGGACAGCTCAACGTGGCCACCTGCCCTCAGTGCTCGCGTCGCACCGCCGTGGCAACCACCCTCGCCTATCACGACCCTGATAAAGAGCTGTTCCTCATCCTCTCCCCCACCGAACTAGGGCTCACCGGAGAAGACTATGAGAAGACAGTTGGGCAACTGACCAATCGACTGCTGAACTCCCTCCCCCCAGAGCAGAGGAAGGGCTATCTTTTCCAACCCAGAACGGTTTTCTCCATGCAGAGCCTAACCCAGGAGATCCTACGCGCAGACGGCATAAGCGACGAGATGGTGAAGGATCAGATTCAGAAGAGCGAGTTGGTGCGGGACTTGCTAGCCGCCATGGCAGACGAAGAAAGCCTCAAAGCCCTCGTGGAGGAAAAGAAAGGCCAACTGGACTACGAGTTCTTCCTGGTGCTGACCGCATCCATAGATCAGGCCAAGGAGGATGGCGAAGAAGCTCTAGCCAGACAGTTGGTTAGCCTTCGCGGCAAGCTACAAGAGCTGGTTCAACCGTCGCAGGTGCCTCCTCCTGAGGCGGAAATGGTTGAAATCACACGGGAGGAGTTGATCGACGAACTGCTCACGCACAAGGAGGATCACGACTTCAAGACCCTGGTGGCGCTGGCGCGCCCCTTCCTGGACTACCAGTTCTTCCAGACGCTGACCAGCCAGATAGAGGCTGCGGGCGGGCAGGGAGACCAAGAGCGGGCCCAGGAGTTGACGCAGTTGCGCACCGGGATACTGGACTTGGTAGACGAGCTGGACGAGGCGGCCCGAGAAGCACTGGAGCAAGCAACCAAGTTGTTGCGCCAGATACTGGATAGCGAGGATATGGAGGCGGCCGCTGAGGAGAACGTGGAGCAGATGGATGGAGCCTTCCTGACCGCTCTGGATCTCAACATCGCAGCGGCCGACCAGGCAGGCGAAGAGAGCACTGCAGATAAGCTGAAGAAGCTAAGGGAGCATGTGCTCTCCCTTCTGGAAGCGCGGATGCCACCCGAGGTACGCCTGATCAACCAGTTGCTATCCGCGGATGATGCCGAGGAGCGACGAACCCTCCTTCACGGGAACCGCGAGCTGGTGGATGAGCAATTCTTGAAGATCGTGCAGGCGGTTGTCGAAGACCTCCGAGGACAAAGACAGGGGCAGGCCGCAGAACTCCTGGTGGAGACCGCACGAGAGATAGAGACGATGCTGCAGCGAGG
Source organism: uncultured Anaerolineales bacterium (assembly GCA_964492135.1). Lineage (GTDB taxonomy): Bacteria > Chloroflexota > Anaerolineae > UBA7937 > B3-Chlor > CAYGAW01. The sequence continues at coordinate 2,071 of CAZBJW010000127.1, read as the reverse complement.
CGGCGACGTCGCGCCCGCTGACTAGCTGGTCACTTTCAGCACCGGAGGATTGCCCAATCTGGTCAGCCCCAGTCACTCACAGGCTGAGGCGCCCCCGTCGGCAAACCATCCCCAGACTGGGCAGGCCAAGGCCTGGCGCTAGTCCTCTCCGGTGAGCACCCCCCCATGATGCTCGCCCCGAAGAGGATGATCAAGATGGGAACGAGCGGCAGATCCAACCCGAAGAAATCGGTGAGCCCTATGGCCAGCGCGATGATGCCCAGCGCGATGGAGAACCGACTCATCTTGATGCCAGTGTAGCAGTGCGCCGCATTGAGCCCCAGCATGATCAGACCGGCCCCCATGAGCCAGGTGCCCTCATGCACCATCTCGTCGGGCACCAGCCACAGGCCGCCGATCATGATCAGGAACAGCCCCAGCTGACTATCTCCAGCTCCTTGTTCAGGGAACGCTTGAGGGCCTCGTGATCGGTTCCGGATCGACTATCATTCATGGTCATCGAATTCGTCCTTTGAATTCCTGTGGACGACGACGCATCCGCCAGTCAGCCGTTCCGCCTCTGAGTCTCTGCTCAAAGTGAGCAACGCCTCCTTCATCCTATCGAGCGCTTCCGTCAACTTCCAGCGCGGACAGCCAAAGTTCAGCCGGACAAACCCCTCGCCACCCTGCCCAAACATCGCACCGTCGTTCAGGGCGACCCTGGCCTCTCTGAGAAAGAACTCGTAGGGACTGCCGGGGATACCAGCCTCATGGCAACTCAGCCAAGCAAGATACGTCGCCTCCGGTCTGCTCACACAGATGCCGGGCAGATGCGCCTCCACGTACTGGAAGAGAAAGTCAAGGTTAGCCTCCAGATATCGCAATAGCTCGTCCAGCCACAGTTGACCATCACGATAGGCTGCCAGGGCCGCCGAATATCCCATGACGTTTACCCCATGGACCAAACCCGTGTGGGTTCCTTCCAACGTGTTCCGCAACTCCGGGTTCTGGACAATCGCCACTGAACACTTGAGGCCTGGTAGGTTGAAAGTCTTGCTTGGTGCCATCAGCGTGATGGCCTGATTGGCAATCTCGGCAGCTAAAGCTGCAATCGGCAGATGCTGACTCCTTTGAAACACCAGATCGCAGTGGATCTCATCTGAGCAGATGAGAATCTCATGGCGAAGGCAGATTTCGGCCATCTGTACCAACTCTTCGCGCCGAAACACTTGTCCTATGGGATTGTGCGGATTGCACAGCATGAAGATGCGGGTCCGGTCGGTGATGCTCTGTTCAAAGAGATCAAAATCAACTTCATATCGCCCGTCGGGCCCACGGGTCAGTTCCATCTCATCATTGGTTAGCCCGGCGCCGGATGGGGCGTGAAGCATCGGGAAATAGACCGGCGTTTGCATCAACACGCCGTCGCCTGGAGAAGCCATGGCATGGCAGACCAGGTTGAAGCCGGTTACTACTCCCGGCAAAAAGACCAACGCCTCGGGCGAGACTTGCCAGCCATAGAGGAGCTGGAGCCGATCCACGATGACCTCCCGAAGCTCTGGCGGCGCGCAGCCGTAACCGAACACTCCCTGCTCGACACGTTCATGTAGTGCGCGGATAACCGGATCAGGCGACCTGAAATCCATATCCGCTACCCACATGGGCAACACATCTTCATCGTAGTAGTTCCAGTTCAGGCTGTCGGAGTGACGTCTATCAATACGTTGGTCAAAATCGTAAGTCATACTATGGCCTCCTGCTCCCTAGTCAACCGCGGGTGATTGCTCCAACGTGATGACCCGGTAGCTCTCGGCGTACCCTAACCCCTTTTGCTTGCCAGCTTCCGCGCTCCATTCCTCAATCATCTCGCTTGGGTCCCAGTCTCCCATTTGACTGGCGTGCTGCTTGAGCGCCGCGATCTTCTGCGCAATAGTCTCCGTCACGTCTACCCATACGTTTGGTTGGTCATTGCCGAAGACGTATACCTGGCGCACGCGGTGCATGGCGCCCGTCTCAGGCCACAGCAAAGGCATCGCACTCGCCGGCGCCGCCGCATCGAGCGCCGCTTGCGCTGCCGCGCGATGGTCGGGAT
>CAZBJW010000126.1:0-12325 GCA_964492135.1 uncultured Anaerolineales bacterium | reverse complement strand
GGCAATGACAGCGTGAGATATGTTCTTTTTGAGCTAGATGAGGCCATCTACGCCAAGGACACGGGGCTGATGAAGTTGGTCAGTCAACGCATAAGTGACTATATGACCCTGCGTCTGGGCATAGATCCGGAAACCGTGCAGCAGCTTCGTCGCAAGTATTACGAAGAGTACGGTACAACGGGCCGAGGGTTGTTACTTCATCACCACGACCTGGATGTCGAAGATTACTTCGTCTTCGTTCACGATCTTTCCGTGGAGGAATTTCTGCAGCCGAATCATCGTCTTGATGAGATGCTGGAGAATCTGGAAGCGGAGAAGGTTATCTTCACTAATGCAACCGCTGAGCATGCCCGGCGGGTATTGCGGGCGCTGACGATCGATAGGCACTTCCAAACGATCATAGATATCAGGGACCTGGGGTACATCCCTAAGCCAGACCCCGAGGCCTATCTCACAGCTCTGGCCCTGCTGGACGCGCACCCGGACGAGTGTATGCTGGTGGAGGATCGCCTTAGAAACCTGAAACCCGGCCAGGAGTTGGGCATGACTACGGTATTGATAGGTAACCAGCGCGTCGCGGATGGTGCTGATTTTGTCCTGGAGGACATCACGCAGGTAGGAGAGCTGTTCAGGCAGATACGCTCGCAGGGGACCGAAGTTTGACGGAATTATCAGTCCAATTGCTGTGCTGAGTGCTTCTCCGTGCACCTTCTAGATCTCCGGACCCAAAACCAGGAGGTGATTGGACAGGCGGCGGCTTTGGTTGTTGAAGGTTTCAAAGATGATGGGCCTGATGCGTGACCAGACAAGGATGCGGCGTTGGCGGAGGTGAATCGCTCCGTCGGGCTGGAGAGAATCAGCAGACCGGCTATCGATGACGGCGGTACTGTCGTAGGGTGGATCGGAGGTTACAGCCGATACGAGGGAAACGTGCAGGAGCCACATGCGTTAGTGGTGCGGCCAGACCATCGAGGGGAGGGGATCGGGCGTGTGCTGGTGAGCGACTTGGAGGAGCAGGTGAGGCAGCGTGGGGGAATCACCTTGTGGGTAGGCACAGACGATCAGAACGACATGACAAAGCTCTCGGGTGTGGATCTTTATCCAGACGTACTGGGTCATCTGGCGAGAATTGAGAATCTGCGTGGTCACCCCTACGAATTCTATCAGAAGGCGGGGTTCGTGATCGTGGGGGTGATGCCCGACGCCAACGGATTCGGAAAACCTGACATCCACATGCCAAGCGCGTGCGGCAGGGCTAACCGCAGTATCGGTGAAGGACCTCACACCGCTCGTTGCCTGATCCGAGAAGCGGTGGGCGGCCGGGGTGTGGGTGGGATGCTCCATCAAGGCATCCTTGATAGCGTAGTCACCGGCGTTTACGTAATGGGGAGGGACAGACGTGTGGGATGAATTGTTAACTCCCATAGAAGAAGAGCCAGAACACATACACGTATGGGCCATCGGAGAGGTCGAGGAGGACGGTCTCGCTGCCATCAGCTATGAACTCATGGGAGCAGCCCGGGATTTGGCGGATCTCCTAGGTGTCGAGGCGGTGGCTGTGCTCCTAGGTCAGGACGTGGAAGGGCTCGCGGAGGAGTTGATCTGGCGGGGAGCTGATAGAGTCTATGTGGTGGAGGACGATGCCTTGGCTGAATACTCAACCCAGGCTTACGCTCACGCGCTGGCAGAACTCGCCTATGACAAGAAGCCCGAGATCCTCCTCTTTGGAGCAACGCACATGGGCGAGGATCTGGCGCCCAGGCTGGCTCAAGAGCTGAAGACAGGCCTCCTCCCGGATTGCACCAGGCTGGAACTGGATCAGGCGGAGCGGATTCTGCTGGGCACGCGGCCTACCTACGATGGCGGGCTCATGGTGACCAACGCCTGTCCGGAGAAGCGTCCGCAGATGGCCACTGTGCGCCCCGGAGCGATCGAGCCCTATCCTCCCAGCGAAGCTCGCACAGGCGAGGTAGAGAAGGTTGCAGCGTCGCTAGGGGAAGAGAAGCTGGGCTCCAGACTATTAGAGGTGGTGAAAGAGGCCCACAAGCCCGCCCTGCAAGAGGCCAAGATCGTCGTGGCGGGAGGAAGAGGCGTGGGAGGCGAGGAGGGCTTTCAGCTGTTGGAGGGGCTGGCGGAGGAGTTGGGAGGGGCGCTGGGAGCCTCCCGCGGGGCTTTCGATGAAGGTTGGGTCGGCAAGGAACTGTGGGTAGGAGGAGCTGGAGGCACGCCTGTGGCCCCCGATCTCTACATCGCCTGTGGTATCTCAGGCGCGATCCAGCATTATCTTGGCATCAAGGATGCCAAGTTCATCGTGGCTATCAACAAGGATCGCCGGGCACCTATTCTTAAGTTCGCCGACGTAGGCATCGTCGGTGACCTGCACGATGTGGTGCCGGCCTTGATAGACGAGCTCAGGGCGATGAAGAGTTGAGTGTGGACGCTGAGTACCCCAGAACGATGGTCTTCCAGGGGACCTATTATGAGATTGGCCAACAAATGGGAGACAGCCTGACGACCCTGCAAGTGCCCGAGGCCAATGGTGAGACGGTGAGCCTTGCCGCGCGTTGTGAGGCGGTGGCCAGAGAGAGGCATCCCTCGATCGTGGCCAAGGTGGAGGGAATGATCGAGGGAGGAGGTCTGAGGGAGAGAGACTTCAAGGCCTTCTTCTATGCCCGGGACGCTTTCCCGCAGATGGGCTGCACAAATATAGCCGTCTTGCCTTCTTACACCAAGGATGGCACTCTAATCGTGGCCAGAAACTATGACTGGTACTACTCATCGGGAGAATGGCGCGAGGTGAGGAAGATCATGCCGGAAGGAGCTTTTCGCAGCCTCTCCGTAACCCACCACTGGGCCGGGAGTCCCGATGGCTTGAACGATCAGGGGCTGGGGGTGTTCATATCGGTGTTGCCCCGGCAGGAAGCTGCCGGCCCGGGACTGCAATGGCACCTGGTAACCGACATCATACTGGACACCTGTCGAGATGTGGGAGAGGCGTGTGACTTTATCACTTCGGTGCCCCATCTCAGTGCCTTCAATTATCTCATCGCCGATAAGGACGGGCGCGCTGTGGTAGCAGAGGCACTCCCTACCGGTGTGACGATCAGGGAGCCTGAAGACGGCTTCATCTTGGCCACCAATCATCTCCCGGGAAGGGAGGCGGTGGAGGAGGGGTTGTCAGAGCAGGACAGGAGACGGCAGAGCCGTTCGCTGACCCGGTACTGCCGGGCCAGTGAAGTGATGCAGCAGAAGCAGGGACAAGTCGACGAGGAGGTGCTCAAGAGTCTGTTGAGGGAGCACGAGGCGCCGATGTGTCGCGGAAACCACGATCCCCCCAGCGATGCGACGGAGTTTGACGATGTGTTCGGCACCATCTGGTCCCTCATCGCCAGGCTCAGCGATAGAGACCTGCTGATCGCCTGGGGTCATCCCTGCCGCTCAGAATACCGGAAACACAGTCTGGACCGGCCATGACAGAAGCCCGAGATCTGCTTGGCAAAAGGGTACTGATTACCTCGGGCCCCACCAGAGCGCCCATAGACGCTGTCCGGTACTTAAGCCCCAAGTCCACCGGCCGCCTGGGTATGATCATGGCCCAAGAGGCTCTGTGGCGAGGGGCTGAGGTCACCTTCATCTATGGAAAAGACAGCGTGATCCCGGACGCTGAGGAGCTCGGCCCGGAGGCATTTTCCCGCCTGAAGCTGGTGCAGATTGAGACGGTGGACGAATTGCTGGAGACGATGAAGGAGGAGCTCGAGGCACAGCGATACGATGCCGTGCTGCACTCCATGGCCGTACTGGACTATGTTCCGGACAGATACGTTGAGGAGAAGACCCGCTCCGGACAAGAGGAGTGGTGGATTAGGCTCGTCCGCACTCCGAAGGTGGTCAGAGTGATCAAGGAGCTGCAGCCAGAGACCATGTTGGTCAGCTTTAAGCTCGAAGTCGGTAAGTCCAGAGAGGAGTTGATCGAAGCGGCCCATCGGTCGCTGCTGGCAAACCGGGCGGATCTGGTACTGGCGAACGACCTGAGGGAGATAGAGCAGGGGCATCATGTGGGCTACATCGTGAACCCAGCTGGAGACGTGGAGAGCGTGGTTGAGGGCAAGGAAGAGATCGCCCGCAAGCTGCTGGACGCGGTGGCGGAGCGGACCAAGGGAGATTAGCGAGCGGCCTGAGAGGAGGTCCTAGATGTCCCTGGAAGGGAAAACGGTGGTGCTGGGTGTGACGGGTAGCATCGCCGCCTACAAAGCGCCTACACTGGCAAGGAGGTTGCAGAGCGAGGGTGCTGACGTGATTGTCGTGATGACGCATGCAGGCACCAAGCTCGTGGATCCTCTGACCTTCCGCAGTCTCACGCGCAACCCGGTAGTCGTGGATATGTTCTCTCCGTCTACCGATTGGCAAATCGAACACATTTCTCTGGCAGAGCAGGCAGATCTGTTCCTTATAGCTCCAGCGACGGCCAATACCATCGGCAAGATCGCCAATGGAATCGCCGACAACTTACTGACGTGCGCTGTGATGGCCACGAAAGCCCCGGTGCTGATAGCTCCCGCCATGAATGTGAACATGTATGAGAACCCCATAGTCCAGCAAAACATCGAGAAACTGGAAGAGCTGGGCTACACGTTCATTGGACCCAAGATCGGAAAGCTGGCTACTGGCATCGAAGGCAAAGGGCCGCTGGCCAATGCGGACGACATCGTCGCCAGGGTGGAGGAGTTGCTCACAGTATCCTAGTCGGCTGTGCTCCAGCACGCTGCGATGATAGGACAGGCCCCTTTCACCTACAGCCTCTATCGCTCATAGGTCGTTCATCGACCGGCGCAACTGCTCGAACTTCTGATGAAACAGGTGATCTCCGCTTCGCGACGTACTGATCTGCCCCTGCACTTCCCTGGCTGGCTGGCTCGAGTGATCATGGAGGGCCACGTGGAAGTGCGACAGCCCTACAGCGGCCAGATGCGGCTCGTGTCTGTCAGGCCCGAAGATGTGCACACCGTGGTCCTGTGGTCCAAGGATTTCTCACGCCTTCTATGTGACGACGGTGGCCTGCGCCAGGCACTGACCAGATACGACCAAGTATTCTGTCACCTCACCGTCACCGGCCTGGGGGGAAGCGCCCTGGAGCCCGGTATCGGGCCGTGGGAACAGGTGATAGAACAGCTACCGGAACTGATGAACTTTGCTGGCCAGCCAGAGCGGGTGACTGTACGCTTCGACCCCATCATCCACTGGCAGGAGGGTGCTCAGATCAGAAGCAACTTCCCACTGGCGAGGCAGATATTCGAGAGATGTGTTGAGTGTGGGGTGGCTACGGTTCGAATATCGTTCGCCACCCTCTACGGCAAGGTGATGCGACGTAAGGCATGGGACTGGCATGATCCATCGCTGGCGGAACGCCTAGCAATGGCCGAGGAGTTGGCCTGCATCGCGAGGGAATTGGGCCTGACGCTGTATTCCTGTAGCGACCGCAGTTTGTTGGACGCGGGCATCATGGCGTCGAAGTGCATAGACGGGGAGTTGCTGAGCGAGCTTCATCCTTTGCGCCATCGAGCGCCGACCGGCAAGGATAGGGGCCAGAGACCACAGTGCCAGTGCACGCCCAGCATTGACATCGGCTCATACGCGATGCGGTGTCCCGACGGCTGCCACTATTGCTATGCGAACCCCGTCATCTCCCGGCGTCGTGCTCCTGCCAGAGGCGCTTGAGCCAGTCGGGCATTGACTTGACGTCCTTGAGATCGCCGCGCACTAGATAGGGCTTGATGTCCAACACTGGGGTGCCATCGTAGGCATCCAGGCCCCTCACAGTCAGCACGTTGCCCTGCCGAGCCAGTAGTTCTACGGCCGTCAGGCCGATGGGGTTAGGCCGCACGGGCGCGCGGGTGGCGAAAACACCCACCAGAGGCATGTCTTCCCTGGCCTCTGGATGCACCTCTAGAGGTACCTCATCGGTGTTCGGCCTATCCAACCAGAAGATAGCGACGATGTGCGAGAATTCCTCCAACCCTTCGAGCCCTTTGGCCCATTTCTGGTCTATGACTATCTTGGAGTCTATCTCTTCCCAGGTGACATCCTGTCCGGGCTGAACGTCGTTCTCCACTCTCCCTATGGGTCTCAACTCCAACCTTGTGGTCCACTGTGCATTCGTCATGGCGCTTCTACCCTCTACACGAGCAACTCTCTCCTCCTGGCAATGGGGAGCTGAGTGATCGCATGTGCTCCTTGGAGTATAGCACGATGCCCGCCGTTTCGACAGCGGACGGAACGTAGAGCAGCCGTGATTTGACTGACGGATGACGGACGGCTATGATTGCTGACGGCGTTCTGAGGAGGCTGGCCGGGAGACGCTAGAATGGGCAAGGCTAGGGTGCAGAGATCGGCGGGAGGAGTTGTCTACCAGGACAGAGGTGGCGACATGTGGGTGGCCCTCATCGCGACGAGGGAGGGTCAGACGTGGGGCCTGCCAAAGGGCCTGATGCAGCAAGGGGAGAAGTCTCTGGACACAGCTCTCCGGGAGGTGAAGGAGGAAGCTGGCGTGCAGGGAGAACTGGTGGCTGATTTGGGATACATAGAGTACTGGTATCGCGATTCTGCCGCTAAAGTCCTCTACCACAAGTTCGTGCACTACTACCTGCTATCCTACACAGGCGGTGATGTCAGAGATCACGATTGGGAAGTGGATCAAGCCCGCTGGTTTCCCATAGAAGAGGCCATCGAGCGCTGCTCCTACGAGAATGAGAGGGACGTGCTCGCCAAGGCAAAGGAGCAGTGGCGCAGGCTCTCTTAGCAGACTAGCTTAGATGTGGGAGAGCGGGCGTTGGTGCGACCCCTTTGCAAGAGACACCTTCAACGTTGAGGCCTTAGACGACGCAGATGACCAAGTCGGGTTCACGGGCTCGCCTCGTTGCCATCCTCCAGGCATTGCTTGTGATCTCCCTCTGGTCCTCCTCCTGGGTGCTGATCAAGTGGGGCCTGCGTGACCTGCCTCCCCTGACGTTTGCCGGGCTGCGCTACTTCTTGGCTTTCCTGGTCCTCGTGCCCTTTGCATTATCGCGGTCGAATCGCCTGGCCCTCAGGAGCCTGAGCAGACGTTCGTTCCTGGATCTGGCTATCCTGGGCCTGCTCTTGTACGCCTTGGCGGTGGGGGCCCAGTTCGTGGCTCTTTCTTACTTGCCTGCGGTCACTACAAGGCTCATACTCTCGTTCAACACGGTCACAGTGGCGCTACTCGGCGGACTCGTGCTCAGGGAGCGACCAACGTGGCTCCAGTGGTGCGGCGTTCTGGTTGCCCTGCTGGGAGCCTATGTCTACTTCCATCCGGTGGCCCTGCCGGCGGAGCAGCTTCGGGGCATCGGCATGGCGCTGGTTGCGATGCTGGCCTTTTCTCTCGCTTCAGTGCAGGGGCGCAACATCGCCCGCGCGAAGACCATCTCGCCCTGGCTGGTGACTGCGGTGAGCATGGGCGTGGGCAGTACCGTCCTCCTGGCCAGCGCCGGCCTATCTGAGGGGATACCGAACGTCAGTCTCACAAACTGGCTGATCATTCTCTGGCTCAGCGTGGTCAACACCTCGTTTACTTTCGTTCTCTGGAATCGTACGCTTAGGACACTTGCAGCGGTAGAATCGACCATTATCAGCAGTGCGATGATCGTCGAAATCGCAGTGTTGGCTTGGTTCTTCCTGGGTGAGCGCTTGACCCTTTTGGATGCGATGGGATTGGGGTTAGTGATAGTGGGGGCTATCACAGTCCAGCTCAGGGGTCGAAGTGAGTCTGGCTAGCGGTGAAAACTGACGCAAGAGGTGCGTTGATCAGTTGATGCTCAAAGAGTCACATATGTGTTGCCACAATTTGTGTAGCTCCTCAGTAATGGGACCGTCATCATAGGCTGTGACCGGCTTTCCGTGGACCATCGCCTCCGTCGCCACAGTATCGAAAGGAACACAGGCTACTACGTGGGCGCCTCGCTGAGCGCAGTCGTGGCTGATCTCGCGGGTCTTGTCTACATCAATGTCGAACTTGTTGATGCAAACCAGCGCTGGGATTTTGAAGTGCTCAGTTACCCCAAGCACCCGGTCGAGATCGTGAATGCCAGACACTGTGGGCTCGGTGACCATCACGGCCAGATCCGTCCCAGTGGCAGCGGCGATCACGGCACAGCCAATGCCCGGCGGACCGTCAATGATGGTCAAGGGTTGTCCCTGACTGGAGGCTATGCGCCTAGCTTCCTCCCTGACCGCACTCACCAGCTTGCCAGAGTTCTCCTGACCGGCGAATAGCTGGGCGTGCACCAAGGGCCCGAAGGCGGTGTCTGAGACAAACCAGACGCCGTCCTGCGCCTCTTCCATGCGTATAGCCTCGGCCGGACACTGATAGTGACAGACAGCGCATCCTTCGCAGGCTACGGGATCTATGGTGTAAGAGTCTGGATTCTCGCTCTCGCCGGCAGCCAGAACCGCCTCGAAGCGACACACGTCTCTACAGATGCCGCAGGATTCACACAGGGCAGGGTCAACTATGGCCACCTTGCTGCCGTGGAAGGCGTGCTCTTCCCGCACTGTCGGTGACGTGACCAGTTCCAGGTTTGCGGCGTCGACATCGGCATCGACCAGCACTATAGATGTATCCTGCGATGCCAGATGCGCGAGGGCGGCGGCGACGGTCGTCTTGCCTGTTCCACCCTTGCCGCTTAAGATGACAACCTGCTTCACGCAGCAACCTCCTGCCTGATGCGAGCATACAACTCACGGAACTCCACACGGTATTCAGGGAGCGCGTCTATCAGAGGAATGCCTTGGCTGTAGGCTCGGGCGATGCGACGGTCCAGCGGTATGCGCATTAAGATAGGGATGCCCTCGGCGGCACAGAACTCGTCGACGCCTGTGTCCCCGACGCCATCGTGGTTCACCACCACCGCGACTGGAAGGCAGAGTTCGTCACGGGCTACCTGCACCGCCAGGCGTAGGTCATGCAGGCCAAAGGGGGTTGGCTCAGTAACAAGGAGTACAAAATCCGCTCCCCGCATGGATTCCACAACCGGGCAAGCTGTGCCGGGTGAAGAGTCCAGGATTGCCAGGTTGTAGTGACTCGCTATCCGCCTCTTCAGTTGCCGAATGATGGGAGTGGCCATGGGTTCACCTACGTTCAGGATGCCATGGGCAAAAGAGATGGGCCCGGCCGTGCCTTCCTCTATGATGCCGATGACGTGGGGCACCTCGGTGATAGCTTGTTCGGGACATTCCAGGGTACAACCGCCGCAACCATGGCAGAGTTCGGGAAAGACCAGAGTCGTGTTGGGAAGCGCCGCGATGGCGTGAAACTGGCACACTTGAGCACAGCGGGCGTGATGGCGACACAGCGACTCATCAACGTGCGGAATCATGATGGCCACTTCCTCGCGCCGCGCTACACCGGGCTTGAGAAAGAGGTGAGCGTTGGGCTCTTCGACGTCGCAATCCAAGAATAGCAGCTCAGGCCGCTCTTTCTGAGAGGCGAGCGACAATGCCAGATTGACGGCCACGGTGGTCTTGCCGGTGCCACCTTTGCCGCTGGCGATGGTGAGGATCATGGTAGCCTTCTATCTCACGATTGACTTGCAGCCTATTGAATCGAGCTAGTTCCTTCTCGCTCGAAAACATGCGTCACAGTAGCCCAGCAACTCCACGCGGCTACCGGTGATCTCGAATTCATGCCTACGGGCCAATTGGTCATGCACTTCGCCCAGATGACTGCACCGAAACTCGATGACCTTGCCGCATTCCAGGCACACTAGGTGCTGGTGCTGATCGGATTGGGCCTCGTAGCGGTAATGATCGTCTCCAAGGCGCAACTCCCTGACCAGATCCAACTCCTTCAGGAGGTCTAGTGTGCGATACACCGTGGAAAGACTCAGTCGTGGGACCTGCTTGCGTGCCAGGTGGAAGATCTCGTCAGCGCTAAGGTGCCTGCCTTCCTCCTCGATGATCTTGAGAATCGCCCGCCGCTGGAGGGTTACTCGATTCCCTCGCTCTCTGAGAAGCGCGACTGTCTGACTTGGCCGAGCGCGATTACCGTTCATAGTTGTGACATGAATCCCTTTCGGCCGTTTCCGCCACGGGTGCAGCCGGGGGACCAGCCGCTCGCTCTACACACGAAAGGAGTTCCTCATCCTACGTTGCCCTGCACTCCGCGTGCTCTCTGGCTATCGTCGTATACAGCCGCGCTCTGTCGAGCAAGGCGGTGTCGCACATCGCTCTTCTTGCCCGCAACAGGTTCGGCCTTTGGGGCGACTAATGGAATCGCTCATCACGTACGGAGCAGAGAAGAGCTTCTCCAATAGGGGACTGCCGCATTGTGGACAAGGCGGCGATGGAGTTCCCTGACGGATCAGCAGTTCTACCTTTTGTCCACAGCTTGTGCACTGATACTCGTAGATGGGCATACCTCACCTCTTCTGGAGTGATGCTAGTCCCTGTCTTCCAGCAGCGCAAGCCGACCAGGGCCTAGTCTCCTATCTCTATCACCCTTCCCACACCACTGTCTATGAAATCAGCACCCCATTCTTGGGCAAACAAGGTCATCGCGTGCTCCCCTGTGCAATGAGACGGCGCTATCTTTTGCACCCCAAGGCCGCGGAAGGCGGCGATGAGGTTCCTTAACTCCTGTCTTGACTGGTCTCGCAAGTGGAAACCGCCCATGACAAGGTAGATGTCGCCTTCGTGGATCTCTGTGACCTTGGTGATGACGTTCACGATCCCGGGATGGGCGCAACCGGTGACTATCACCAGCCCCTCGCGCGAATCGAGCACCAGTGATTGCTCAATGATGTTGGAGCCCAATTCGCCGGTGCTATGGATTCCGTCCGCGATTGTTGTGGCATTGCTCACCTCGCGCACCTCGGTCCACGAACGCAGTTCGTCCTTGAAACTCTCAGGGAAGGAGCGAGGTACATGTATCACGGGCCGCACACCAGTCGCTAGAACACTGCGCACACCCCCGGTGTGATCTCCATGAACGTGGGACAGGACTACATGGTCTATCTCTCGAGGGTCGAGGCCCATCGTTGACATGTTGGATAGCAGCATCTCTCCGTCTCCCCCTGTATCGAAGAGGAGGGTAGTCTCATCCAGCTCTACGAGGCAGGAAAACCCCCAGTCGGTCCGCAAGCGAGGGTCGTACGGATTGTTGTCGTAGAGAACGGTGATGGTCATGATGCCAGTCTCCTCTACCGACGTCATCGTTCCCTGGGTAGGGAAGGGACCCGTGGTGGATTCTGCAGCCACTATGGGCTCTGGTGCTGCTTGAGTGGCGAGCGGTCGTCGGTCGCCAAGTAGGCTGCATCCACCGAGACTCGCTGGCGCAAGGGCCAGCAGCAGGAGCGCCGCTGTTTGCTTCACACTCAGTCTCGTCACTACGACGTATCGCTCATCGTTCGGGCAATCGCTGGTCAGGCCTACGCCTCCTCGTCTCAGCTGCGTCCACAGGGGCCACCTGGGGTCGCTCGCTTCTGTAGACGTTGACTACGTTCAAGCCTTCGAAGGCAGCCTCTATCTCTTTCATGTCGGAAGGGCTTAGAGGTGGAACCGGACAGGGCCGTAAAGGGGTATTGAGCTGTACCTCGTCGGGTTGGAGACCGCGAGCGATTTCTGCCATCTCCTCAGCCTTGTCCTGGTTGGCCTCGATGAACATCATCTGCAAGGCTAGCTTGCTGCTGGGAGCCTCTTCCCGGAACATGCGGATGCCTTGCAGTATCTCATTCACCGTGTAGTCTACGAAGGGTCGATTGATTTTTGTGAATAGCTCTTGGTCGGGAGCATCTATCTTGGGCACGACTACATCAAAGAAGCTCAGGTCACGTCGCGTGTCGGGCCTAGGCATCAGCGAAGAGTTTGTCAATATGGCGAGCGGCGCCCCTGGCAGCGTCTCTTTGACAGCGGCGACTAGCTCCTGTAGATTGGAGGCCAGGGTGGGTTCAGCGATCCCGGAGAAGGTGACGAAGTCGATTTCCAGCCCCTTCATCTCCGCCAGTTCCGACCTCAGGGCCTGCGGCGACACGAAGACCCTTCTCTCGCATAGCGGGTGGCTTGTGCGTCCCAGCTGACAGTACAAACAATCGAAGGCGCAGGTCTTGTGTGGACTCGATACCGGATCAATGCCCATGGAACGGCCCAGGCGCCACGACGGCACTGGGCCGTAGACGACACTCATTCTGGCCCTCGGCGACGTCTGCGCAAGCGGCGCCCCGCGCCTTGGCCCTGACGCTTTGGCGAGACGCCTTTTGTGTCACCACGCGCGACCGCGGTGCCGGATGCCATTCTTCTGTCGAACGCATCCCACATG
>CAZBJW010000125.1:0-12343 GCA_964492135.1 uncultured Anaerolineales bacterium | reverse complement strand
CGACTATCGGTACCACCTCCAGGGTGTCGGCATCGTAGAGGGTGACCCCTAACTTGTAGTACCCAGGCGCGGTGGCTGGCCAGGTGGGCAAGGTGTAGTAGTCAATCTCCTCCTGACCGGCCTGCCAATCCTGGGTTGGATGGAGGTAGTTGCTCAGTAGGAGCTTATCTGTCTGCCCTGCCACGTGATCGCCTTGATCTCGCAGGTACACGGCCACTTTGTAGTTGCGACTTGGCTGTGTTAGCGCCTGCCAGCGGAGTACCACCCAACCGCTCTTTCCTGAAGGCAGCTCTCGTCGCTCCACCTCCTGTGGGGTACTTGTATCCTCCAATGATGAACCGCCAAAGGCCATCCCTGTGAGCATCAGTTCATGGCCGAAGTTGACAGTCAAGGGTTCGAAGGAATCGGCGATGACGAACTCCGCAGAATCCGGTAGTACGTAGGTTATCAGATCAAAGCTCTCGTAGTGTGTCTCGCTGGTGCGCCGTCCATATTTCATCAGCAGGAAGTCAAGCAGCCCCTTGGGATCGGAGTCCCACGAGGTGTGGGCTTCTTTCAAGACATACCACTTCCAGTTCACCACCGCAGCCTGCTGTCGAGCCAGGCACATCTCGGTCAGATCCGCTGGGGCAGTCTCTTCGTCAACGTAGACGGTGAACTCGGGCTCGGGACCGTTGTAGAGGAAGCTCACCTCGTAGAAGGGGAGGGCGCGCGATCGCAAGGATGTGGCCGGGAGCAACCAGACACCACTGGGGATTCGAGTCGCGTTCATGACAGCGGCTGCTTCCACGTAGGTGCGGCCCATGATTTCACCCTTCGCTAGGCGCTCCCACCACGGTACAAAGTAGTCCCTGCAACTTAAGAGGGTGGTGGAAACTAGGATGAAGGGGAGGGCCACCCAGAAGACCGCGCGAGCGCCTCGCCGCGACACTTTGGTTTCCAGCCAGCACTTGAAGGACACGACTCCTATCGCGGACAGCAGGCACAGCGCCGGAAGGGCTCCTATGCCGCGGGTGAATGAAGGCAAGTGCTCCAAGGTGAACGCTCCTGGTAGGGCCATAATCAGGAACCAGAGCAGCACGAAGCGGTACCGACGCCCTTGCCAGCTCCAGAGTGCGATCCCCATCCCGATGAAGAAGCATGCAGAGCTAATAGGATCTAGAACCGGCCGTCGACCTGGGTTCCAGACAAAGGCAGGATCGCCCTTGAGATTGAACATCCTCACGGTATCTGCCACTGCAGTAGAGAAGTCCCGGATAGGATTGTCACTTCCTACCTCAGGACTGAACACGAAGACGTGAAGCTCACGAGCGAAAAAGACCTCTGGATGGAGCGCGGCATACGCGGCCAGCGGGATGCATACGACGGCGGCGGCCACGGCCAGCAGGGCTACGTTGACGAAATGACGCTGACGGAAACTAGCGTCGCTCAAGACCCAGCAGCCGAAGAGTACTATCAGGAAAAGCGGTAGGAAACGGGCCGCCCGGTAGCCGTACATGGCGGCACCAAGCAGCAAACCTGATGCCAGGAAAGGCCATCTCTTTGCAGAGCGGACCCCACGCCATAAGAAATACATTGCAGCGGCGGAGAAGAGAGGCAGGGTCGCGGGATCTTGGCCAGAGCGGCTGAAGGTTATGTGCCAATACGAGGTCCCAATCCAGAATGCAGACAAGATAGCCACCAATGATGGCGAATCCTCGGCTGTAGGGAATAGTTCCTTGGCTAGCCAAAAGAGCACCGGTATCGTGAGCACTCCCACTACCGCCGAAGCAAAGCGGATACTCCACAAGCTAGTACCCCACAGGGCGAACGAAAAGGCGACAAGATAGGTGTGCATGGGTGCCACGCCCCACCGATTGGACAGATAGACCGGGTACTCTTCTCCATTGAGGATGCGCTTTGCTCCAAAGCCGTCAGCGCCCTGATCACCGTCGATGCCCACGGGGATCACCCCGAGTTGGTAGAAGCGCAGGAATACGGCCAACGCCATGATCAGGGTGAGCGCAAGGAACTCCTTCTTCTTCTGCGAGCCAAGCGTCCTTGACCTCACGCTTCCCAACACAATCGCTTAGTTCCCGCCACCGGTGAGCATCTGACGGGTTCTGCTTGGAGTGCAGCTTCTCTCACCAATCAACCGGCTGCACGCCGACTATCCCTCGACACACTGCCGAGTATTCACTCGAGAACCCTCACTGTCTCCACCAGCACTCTGTGTTCCTGCACTTGCCCCCGGGCATCGATCACTGGCAAACGCTCCGATGTGTTCGGGTCGTACATACCGATCTCGATCAGGTACTCACCCGGCGGAGCCTGTGGGTCCACAACGATTTCATAGTCATCGCTGATGACCTCTCCCTCAAGCCAGCTCGTGGTCGGCGCCTCCCCCCGCTGAGGAATGCTGTCCATTTGCCCCCATATGTGATTCTCTGCATCCAACAGATGTGTGAATACCGTGTAAGAGATCTCCATCGCTTCGAGCGCTTGCCAATACAGTGTCAGGTGAACGACTTCCCCAGCCATCAACTCGTTCGTGTCCAAACCGTAGCCTAGGAACAGCACGCTTTGTCCGAGGGTGGCCTCCAAGGGATGCTGGATCTCAGGGACGATGAAGTGCCGTACCCTTCCTCGCACCTTGATCTGTCCCAAGGATGCCTGTCCGACCGGATTCTCTCCCTCGAAGATCTGCATGAGCAGATCATACTCTCCTTGAGGCATGTCCGCCCGCAATGGCAGGTCGTGCCAGTCTCTGAGTATCTCGCCTTCTTCCCATTCGGTGGTGGGATACGTGTTGTCGACCGGCCGACCTCGCTGCTCGGCCCAGATGTCGCCCGCACTGTCCCTTATCTGTAGTGAGAGGGTGTAGTCGTGTCGTACGTCTTCTAGAGCGCGCCAGTAGAACGCCACGTTCAGGGCCTCGCCGGGGCCAACCTCTTGCAGAGGCACATCATATCCGAGCAGCTGAATGCAGGGAGCGATCTCAGTCTCGGAGGGCGCCGGTCGCTGCATCGGCTCAACAACTGGAGGTGCCAGGGGTTTGACGACCTGCAGACTACCCACGGTCTCACCGCCGGCAGCGGCCGCTGCCTGGCTATCGAAGATGGTTAGTCTATCCAGGGTCTCTGCATCGTAGACCACCACCTCGACGCTGTACTCACCCGGAGGCGTCGCTGGGAGGCAAGGGAGGGTGTAGTAGTCCATCTCCACCTGGTCCGTTTGCCAATGGGAAGTCGGCCGCAGGTGGTTGCTCAGAAGTAGCTTGTCCACCTGTCCAACGAGGCGTCCACGGCCATCGAGAAGGTACACGGCCACCTTGTAGTTGCTGCCTGGAGTTGTCAGCGCACGCCATTGCAGGACGACCCATCCTTCCTTGCCCGATGGTAGGACTTTGCGCTCTGCCTCTTGGGGACTGGTGGTGGGGTGCAGGGATGAACCCCCGAGGGTCACGCCTTCCAAGACTAGTTGATTACCGAAGTTGGCCTCTATTGCTTTGAAGGAGTGAGCGATCGACAAATCGGGGGAGCTGGGCAGTTCATACCTCACCAGATCGAAGCTGTCGTAGGGCTCTTCGCCTGTGCGCCGGCCATACTTCCTCAACAGGAAGTCGAGCAAACCCTTGGGGTCGGAGTTCAACGACAGGTATGCTTCCTCCAGTACGAATTGCTTCCAGTTGACCACCGCAGCCTGTCGGTGCCCTTGGCATATCTGGGTCAGTTCCCCTGGAGCTGTTTCCTCATCCACGTTGAGCGTGTAGTGTGGCTCGGGCCCTTCGTACAAGAAATCCACCTCGTAGTAGGGGAGAATCCGCGGTCGCAGAGAGGACGCAGGCAGTATCCACACGCCGTCAGATATGCGGGTCGTGTTCATCACCTCAGCCGCCTCCATGTAGGTTTGGCCGATGATTTCGCCACGTGATAAGCGCTGCTGCCAGGGCAGAAAGAAGCTCCTGTAGCTGAGCAGGGTCGTTGACACCAAGATGACGGACATCACGCCCCAAGAGACAGAAGGGGTCTTTTTCCAGGGGGCCTTGTCTTCCAACCAGTCCTTGATGACGACGAGTCCGACGGCGCACAGCAGGCACAGAGGAGGGAGGGCTCCTATACCCCTGTGAAAGTGAGGAAGAACCTCGGCGGTGAATGCTCCTGGTAGGGCCATGATGAAGAACCAAGAGATCACCAACAGATGGTTAGGCCGCTTCCAGCGGGCCAGAGCCATAGCCAAGCCGACGGCGAAGCACAGCGAACTAATAGGGTCGAGAACTGCCCTTCTCCCGGGGTTACGATCGAACTCCGGGTCGCCTTGGAAGTTGAACATGGCCATCGTCTTGACGAGGCCCTCGCCGAGGGCCTGAATCGGAGAGCCGCGGCCCCAGTCCGGATTGAAGATGGAGACATGGATCTCACGGGCGAAGAAGATGTCGGGGTGGGCCAGCCCGTATGCTGCAAGCGGAGCAAACACAACCGCCGCGATCCCCGCCACCAGAACCAGGTTGAGGAACTGCCGTCGCCGGAAATCACGATTCACGAGCACCCATCCGCCAAAGAACACCAGCAAAAAGATGGGCAGGAAGCGCGCTCCTCTGTACGCGTACAGACTCGTTCCCAGTAGGAGGCCGGAGACGACGAAGGGCCACCTTGTTTCCGACCGGATGCCACGGCACAGGAAATACAGTGTCGCGCAGGAGAAGAGAGGCAGCGTGACCACCTCCAGGCCGCCGCGGCTGTAGATAATGTGCCAGTAGGAGGTGGCCAGCCAGAATGCGGATAGAATGGGTATTAGGCGGGACGAATCATTGTCGTGGGCAGGAAACAGCTCCTTGGCCAGCCAGAAGATGACTGGTATCGTGAGAAGGCCAACCACCGCGGAGACGAAGCGGATGGCCCACAGCCTGGTACCCCAGACGGCGAAGGACAGAGCGACAAGGTAGGTGTGCATCGGCTCCTCGCCGAAGTCCTCGGTGATGAAAAGCGGCAGTGCCTCGCCGCTCAGGATGCGCTTGGCTCCGAGCCCGTCGGCCCCTTCGTCTCCGCTCAAGCCGACGGGGATCAAGTCGAGTTGGTAGAAGCGCAGGAATGCGGCGAGCAGGATGATCAAGGCTAATGCCGGATATTCCCTGTTCCTCCAACTACTGAATCTTGATCTCAAGCTTCCTACCATGATTGTGGAATTCCGCTAGCCCTGTCTTCGGCGTGCCGCTATCGCCGGGCTACCTCACCACTTGCACTGTGTCCAGGAGAATCCTGTCTCCCTGAGGTGTCCCTTGGGGGTCGTATGCTGGTAGACGCTGCAATGTCTGAGCATCGTACATGCCCACTTCTACAATGTACTGGCCCACAGCAGCTTCTGCATCCGTCAGGATCTCGTAACGATCGGCGATCACCTCTCCCTGTATCCAACTTGAGGTCGGGGCGTGACCGCGCGCTGGTATGCTGTCCTGCTGGCCACGGATGGCATTGTCCTCATCGAGCAGGTGTGTGAAGACAGTGTAGGACTCATCCATCTGTCTCGTGCATTGCCAGTACAGGGTCAGTTCAATGGCATCTCCCGCTTGCACCGTTCGGCCGACATCGTATCCCAAGAGGATGGCCTTGCCGCCCAGTCTCCAACCTGACTGATGCTGCATGTCAGGGATCACGAAGGTGCGCGCTCGGCCCGAGACGCGGATCGTCTCCAACTCGACCTCACCCACGAGTTCGCCTGCCATCGCCAAGCCAACATAGACGTGATACTCCCGGCTTGGAATCTCGACGCCAACGGGTACGTCATGCCAATCCTTGATGATCTCTCCGCTTTGCCACTCGATCGTAGCGTAGCCACCGTACGCTGGCCTACTCTCTTCTTCAGCCCAGATGTGACCTGAGCCATCTCTCAGTTGCACGCGTACCGTGTAGTCATTGTCCACGTCCTGGAGAGTTTCCCAGTACAGAGCTATCTCCACAGCGTCGCCCGGGCTGACTTCAGTTTCTGGCAGGTCGTAGCCGAGCAGGGTCACTTCGGGGACTAGTTGTGCGTCTTTGACCTCTCGCTGGACCTCTGGGACCGGTGGTGATGTTGCTTTCACGACCTTCAACTCTGCCAGTCTGTACGTGTGGCCCACTGCGTTGTCTTCGCTATCCCGGAGCGCTAGCCGTTCCATCGTTGCTGGGTTGTAGACGGCCAATCCGATGTGATAATCGCCGGGGGCAGTAGCCGGCAGGCTTGGCAGGACGTAGTAGTCCATCTCAACTTGGTCCGGTTGCCAGTCCGATGTGAGTCGCAGGTGATTGCTGAGCAGGATCTTGTCGACCTGGCCGACGACTCGTTCTCGCTCATCCAGCAGATATAGGGCCACCTTGTAGTCTCCGCGCACGTGGGCGAGGGCTTGCCAGCGTAGGACTACCCAGAGGTCGCTCCCAGACGGCAGAGCTATCCCATCTAGTCCTTCGGTGGAGTTGTCGGATTGCTCCGTGTAGAGACCGTAGTCGAAACCTGAGAGCATCAGCTGATCGTCGAAACTACCGGCGACTGGATCGAGCGGACCGGCGATAGCGAAGTCCGCGGGACCCGGCAGCTCGTAGGTCAGGACGTCGAAGCCGTCAAACTCTCGTTGTTGCACCTTCTGGCCATACTTGCCCAGCAGGAACGGTGCCAGCTGCTTTGGGTCCGCATCTATGTAATTGTACGCCTGCTCGAGTACGTAGTTCTTGTAGTCTACCAAGAGCACCCTTTCACGCCCCTGGCTGAGACGCGATAGTTCCTCAGGCGCCGTTGCTTCATCCAAGCGCAGGAAGTGGAAGGGAGCCTGGCCCCGGTAGATGAACTCGATAGTGTGATGACCGGGTTCGTCGTGGGGTGAGGAGAGGGCACTGATGGGCAGCACCCAAACGCTCTCAACGTCATCCAGCTGATTCATTGCCTCGGCGACGTCGACGAACTGGCCATCGAAGTAGTCATCACGCAGATCATCGTTGCCAGCCCAGGTGACAAAGTAGTCACGATAGGTCAGCACGGTAGTCGCCAACAAGATGCCCGACACGGCTGCCCAGAAGAGGCGCCTGACTGTGGGAGATGGGTCCCTATTTCTGATCCACAGCCACGCGCTTTGGACGGCGATAGCGGGAAACATGCAGGCTGCGGGCAGCGCACCTATGGAGCGAGTGAAATGGGGCACATCCTGTGGCGGCGTCAGCACAGGAGGCAGGGACATGATGACCAGCCAAAACAGGAGAAGAGAGTGGGCCGACTCCCTCCATTTCATTACACTCACACCTACCCCAAGGAGGAAGCAGACCGAGGTAAGAGGGTCGAATACCGGGCGTCCGGGAAGATTGTGCCGCCACAGATGGTCGCCGCGGAGATTGTACATTCCTACAATCTTGGCGGCGCTGGTGACAAGGGACCGAAGAGGGCCCTGGGGATTCTTCTCCGGGTTAAAGATTGAGACCTCTCCAGCTCGGCGGAGAAAGGTCTCAGGGTGAGCGACATAGTAGCCGCCCAGAGGGAGGAAGACGAGTAAGGCCACCAGCGCGAAGAGCGTGAGTTTCGCTCTGAAGGCCTGCCAAAATGCTTTCTCGGCCAGGGCTCGGTAGCCGAGATAGACGGCGATGAAGATTGGCAGGAACCTCATGCCCTGATATGTATATAGGCTCAGGCCCAGCGACACGCCAGCTCCGATAAAGAACCTCCACTGACCTGCCTCAAGTGCTCGCCACAGCAGCCAGACGGTTGCGATGACGAACGGCGGAACCAGGATGCTCTCCCAACCGAGGCGGCTCCAACTCACGTGCCAGTAGGAGGTGGCGAGCCAGAAACTTGCCAGTAAGCCCACCATCCTCGACCGCAAGAGCTCTCTGGCCACAAGATACAGCAGGGGTACGGTGATTATCCCCACCGCCGCTGATAAGCCTTGGATGACCTGGGCGGTGTTGCCGAAGAGGTGAAACGAGGCAGCCAGCAAATACAGGTACAGGGGCTCGATGCCCCCCCAGCTCTCAGCGAAGAAGATGGGGCGCTCTCCCGCTATGATCCTGTTCGCTGCGACCCCTTTGTACGCGGTATCGCCGTGTAGACCCGGTGGTACTTCGTCGAGTCTGTACAGCCTGAGGAAAGCCGCCACCAGAAGCATGAGAGTAAGAAGCGCTAGCTCTCTCTTGGAGAAGGACATCCTCCTGCGCGTTTGCGTCTCCATTCGCCTCGTTGTCGGTCGCGGATCTGGCATCTCAGACCAACGCCGCTCGTCATTCATTCCCGGGTGATATCAAAGCCTCTGACTGGTAGGGTGTATCTGGTTGGCTGCAAAGCGCTGCACTCACGAGACGCCCCTTAGAGACTGAGGATCTTTCGTTGTCTCGGGGGCCAAACAGACTTATTGAGATATTGTATCCCTTCAAGCTTTCGGCAGGCAAACCGGACAGAGTGAAACAGTCGATCTCCTCCTGAGCAGCGCCCCATTGGCCAGTGGGCTGCGCTTCGCTGCTCAGCAGAAGCCTGTACATACTTGCTACTATTCGCCCGGTTTGATCTTCGAGGGCTACTCGCACGGTGTAGTCAGTTGAGGGCCGTCTGTCTGCCTGCCACCTCATGACAATCGACGCGCGAGGAGCGGAAAAGGCAGCACACTCGCATGCGATGCCGGTTAGCCTCAGTTCCTCACCAAAGGACATGTCAAGTGGCGTATATCCCGAGGGCAGGGAGAAGCTGACAATGCTCGGAAGCTCATAGACCAGAACTTCCAGGCCGCCAGTCGGTGCGCTCTCCAAGCGGCGAGCGTGCTGATCGAGCAGAAATGGGATCAGTTCCTTGGAGTCAGCGTAGAGGTCGAACCAGGGTTGTGACAAGGGGTCTGCTGTCCTATTCAGCACCATAGCTCGCCTTCTGCCTTGGCAAGCCAGGCTCAGTTCCTGGGGGGCGGTTGACTCGTCCAGACGGATGTAGACATGCGGGGCCTGTCCCTGGTACAGGAAATCTATCACGAAGTAGGCCATCCGCTGCTCTCCATGGGGGCCAAGTGGGATTATCCAGACGGAGTCGGGCGCATCGAGTTCGTTCATCAGCGACGCGACCTCCACGAAGCGGGGGTCAAAAGCCTTGACCAGCTCCATTTCCTCCACTCCTGGCGAGAAGTAGTCGCGGTAGGTGAAAAAACCACTGACCGCAAAGTATAGGGCGAGCAGCGCTGCGAAAGCAGGTCTCAGGCTGCGAGGGAAGCGCTTGGCTAGTGCCCGGTGCCACGCTCTCTCGACTCCCAAGGCGGGAAAGACATATGCCACAGGCAAGGCGCCTATGGCTCGGAGGAAATGCGGCAACTCGGGGTAGGTTAGAATGGCAGGCAAGAGCATAGCACAGAACCAAGAGAGGAGGAACAGGTACTGCAGCTGGGTCCGGCGACGGATGCAGGCTGCGGCACCAACCACGAAGAATGAGAGGGTAAAGAGATCGAAGGCCGGTCGCCTGGCCGGGTCGTGCCTCACATTGGGGTCGGCTGAAAGACCAAACATCCCTAACTGCCTGACGCTGTTCTCTGCGAGGACAAGCCCGAGTGGCTCGTCCTGGTCCAGCCTGAGGACGGATATGCCAGACCTGGCAAAGAAGCTACTTGTATGTGTGATGAAGTAAGCTCCCAGGGGCGCGAACACGAGGAGGAAGAACAACCCAAACACCGCACCCGCCTTGAGGGGTGACACCGGCGGAGAGGTCGCCGGATGACCGTGACCAAGGCGCCGTGCCTTCCGCCAGCCGAGGGATGCTATGCAACCTAGAAGGGGCAGGAGGGCCACCAGGAGAAACCGAGCAGCGGTGTATGTGTACATGGTGAGGCCAAAGCCTACGCCGGCAAGGGCAAACCAGGCCAGTGTCGGCATTCGCTGGGAAGAGCCGTAGTTATGCACATGCGTGAGCTGATTCCAGCCACGCCACAGGAAATAGAAGGATAGTGAGGCCAGCAAGGGCAACAGGATGCCCCGAAACCCCAGTCGACTGAAATTGATGTGCCAATACGACGTTGCCAGCCAGAGGCTAGTCAGAGAAGCTATGGTTCGCGCCCTCACCTCCGTCGACCGGAATAACTCCTTCACCAAGAGAAATGTGATGGGAATGGTGGCACTGCCCACGATGGCGGAGACGACGCGGATGGCCAACGGGGTTCTGCCCAGGAACGCCACTGAGGCGGCGACCAGATAGATGAACATGGGTTCTCGCGTGCCGTAGAAGATGGAGAGGCTGCCATCCAGCACACGCAGGGCCTCCAGACCGTTGGCCGCCTCATCGCGCCACAGTCCTATTGGTACTTGGTCCAGTTGGTGGAACCGGAAGAAGCCGGCAATGCAGGTGAGAATCAAGATGGGGAAAACGTCTGTCTTCGCTAGCCGGCTAACCACAGCCGTCCACGCTCGACTGTGCTGTGGTGACAGACGGTTGTCACGGCATAGCACAGGGGCCGCTAGGCCTCCTCTGTTGTGACGTACAGTCCACCATGTCAGGGTGTCACCTCCACCGTGCTCAGAAGTACCCTTACCCCCTGCGGATCGCCGGTGTCGTCCAGAACTTCCAGATTCTGCATGGTCTCCAAGAGGTAGGCACCGGTGGCGAGATGGTAGGTTCCGGGTGCTGTATCGGGCGGTATTACTATCTGGTGCCTGTCCCATACTATCTCGCCTGGCTGCCAACGAGTGGTGGGTGAGAAGTTATAGACGGGCCAACGATCACTCTGGGAAACCAGGCGTGTCTCCTGCTCATCCGTGAAATGAACGAAGACTTTGTAGTTCTCGGCCATATCCTGGAGAGCCAGCCAGTAGAGGGTCACAGTAATGGTTTCGCCAGGTCGGTAGGAACTGCCGTCCAGGTGGTATCCCACCAGCTTAATCTGGTCTCCCAGATTGGCTTCCAGTTGCACGGGCTGTTGGACGGAGGAGGAGGAACGAACGTGCAGCCCCGTAAGGCTCGTGACCAGCAGAAGGGCAATGCAGACGGCCACAAGGGTCCACCACTGGCGGGTCAGAATCAGAACAGCCAAAACGCCCAATATGCTCATCAGCGACATCATCTCGCCCACACGTTCCGCCGGTGTATCCTCGAAGCGGACCACCAACTCATGCTGGCCCGAGGGTATGTCCACCGTGAGCAAACCCAGCTTTCCTGAGGGGTACGCCACCTCGTGTTGATTATCGATGTAGGTGCGCCAGTTAGGGAAGTAGAAGCTGTGAAACGAGAGCTCCATCGGCTGCGCAGTTGTCACAGTGAGTTGCCTGGTCAGTGGTCCCTGTGAGCCGAGGGAGATGTTTGGCACGTCTTCAGGCCCCAGGTCTTGAGGCGCGACAGGAGCTTTCTCCACTGGCAAGAAGATCGCTCCTCGATCCTCTTGGACCCAGGCGGGGAGGTACTCCAGAAGCCACGGTCCGCCCCACAATCTGGTCCAGAGGCCGGTAAGATAGTCGTACTCGGCCATGGTGGCGAAGTTCACCGTGCCTTCGGTCAAGGGTTCCTCGTGCTCGGGCAAGTACATCGGTTCGATGGGCAATCCCGGGAGCACTGTGATCATCAGCGCCAGGACAATGACTCCGACTGTGGAGATAGCCCCTGCGTTGCGGCCTCGGGACGCCCGCGGCATGTCCGCCTTCTCTGTAGTTCCATCGACGAAGAGCAGAGGCAACGAGCCTATGACGAAGGCACTGGTGAAGCTGGTCAGGGTCAAGAAACGGAATGGGTACTGCAGGTAGCGAAGTAACGGCACGTGGTCCCACAGGGGGCGCGAGTACACAAAGAGCGTGAAGAGAGAGACGAAGGTAGCAACCTGGACGAAGATGAGGTGTCTTCGGGTCGCTCGCCAGGATGGATGTTGCAGACGAAAGGGGACGGCCACAGAAAGACAGATGAGTGCGAACTGCAGCCAGCTCATGGGATGCTCCAGCGACACCCCGTGGTCCGGGAAGTAACGATAGACCAAGAATGGTGAGAAGAAATCGGACATGGTGATGAGCCTGGGCAGGTAGTCAGTTGCTCCAGGCCCGATCTGGCCCAACCGTGCCCAGCTGGCTTCTGCGAAGCCCGGCAGCCAGTAGAAGGCTGAGAGGCCAAGGGCCAGACACAGGGCCAAGGCCGCATAGCCCAACACCCTCAGGTCTCGTCGCTGGAACCACACGAAACCCATATAGGCAACGAGGAAGGGGGCGAAGATCAAGGCCATCAGGTTGTGCGTGAGGATGAGCCCAGCCAGGGACAGGGCGCTCCACACCACGTAGTGCAGCTTCCCGGCAGTTATCAGCCTGTAGAAACACCACAGGATGAGGGGGAAGAAGAGAAAGGACAGGAACTCGGCCAGGGCTCCGCGCACATATGCATCGGCCAAATGGTAGGGGAGGTAGACATAAAC
>CAZBJW010000124.1:6910-12489 GCA_964492135.1 uncultured Anaerolineales bacterium | reverse complement strand
CTACACCATCACTTGGAATCGCGTCGTGGACGTCAACGACCGAGCCCTCCGAAACGTGATCGTGGGTTTGGGAACCAAGTGGGATGGACGTCCTCGCCAGTCCGGTTTCGACATCACAGTCGCTTCGGAAGTCATGGCTATCCTGGCCCTGACCACGGGGTTGAAGGACTTGCGCGAGAGGCTGGGCCGAATCGTCATCGGCACAGACAAGAAGAGAAACCCGGTGACCGCGGAGGGCCTGGGCGTGGCGGGCGCGATGACGGTCCTCATGAAAGAGGCCCTCATGCCCAACCTGATGCAGACCCTGGAGAACAGCGCGGCCATCGTTCATGCTGGTCCGTTCGCCAATATCGCCCACGGTAACTCCTCCATCATCGCCGATACGATCGGCCTCAAGCTGGTATCCGATGGATACTTGGTGACCGAGTCAGGCTTCGGAGCTGACTGCGGGATGGAGAAGTTCTTCGACATCAAGTGCCGCTATAGCGGACTGATACCGAATTGCGTGGTCATGGCGGCTACCGTCAGGGCCCTCAAGATGCATGGAGGGGGACCAAAAGTCGTGGCTGGCAGGCCGCTGGATCCTGCGTACCAGGAGGAGAACCTGGAACTGCTGGAGAAGGGGCTGGACAATCTGAAGGCCAACATCAACATCGCTAACCAGTACGGTGTTCCCGTCGTTGTCGCGGTCAACCGATTCACCACCGATACGGATGCTGAAATTGAGATGGTACGCCAGGCGGCCCTGGGCGCCGGCGCAGAGGATTCCGTCGAGAGCAACGTCTGGGCCAAAGGTGGCGAAGGTGGTGCTGCTCTGGCCGAGGCCGTGGTGAAAGCCTGCGAGAAGCCAAGCAAGTTCAAGTTTCTCTATCCCCTGGACATCCCCATCAAGGACAAGATAGAGACCATCGCCACCAAGGTATATGGAGCCGACGGGGTGGACTACACGGCTGAAGCGGAGGGCAAGGTCAGGCTCTACACCAAGCTAGGCTATGACAAACTACCCCTCAACATGGCCAAGACGCACCTCTCCCTATCCCACGACCCGGCCCTGAAGGGCGTGCCGAAGAACTATAACCTGCCCATTCGCGACATCAGGGCCTCCATAGGTGCAGGCTTCCTATATCCGCTCTGTGGCGAGATGCGCACCATGCCTGGTCTGCCGTCCCGCCCTGTCTTCTTTGACGTGGATATTGACGAGACGGGCAAGACGGTGGGCCTGTTCTAGTGTGGGGGATGGCACGGCGAGTGCCTGAGACGACAACCACATAGAGAGGGCGCAGACCGACAATCCAAGGGGGCGAGCTGGACCAAACCGGTTCGCCCCCCTACCCCGCCTGTGGGGTTCTATTCCCTCTTGCAATAGGCGGCAATGGGTGGTATTATTGTAAATAGGACTGATTAGGTCAACTTTATGAGGAGGTGAAAAGCAGCATGGCTCTCTCAACGTTGCCGGTACCTTCTATGTACGCCGATCACCACGTGGTGGCAGTACGGGAAGCACTGAGCGCCCTATCAGGCGTGCAGGACATTCAGGCGAGCGCCGCTTTCAAACAAGTGACCGTCAAACACACCAACAAGGTGACGAAGAAGGCTCTCACCGAGGCTCTCGAGAACGCAGGTTACCCGGCAAGGGAAGAAAGGCCGCTCGAGGACGAACCATCTCACTTGGGCGACCCCTCCTGGTACGAGTGCGCACCACGTTCTACCAAGACCGACGAAGCCGACCTTGAGATGTCCGGAGACTTCCGCCTTTACTAGAGCTGGGAGGGATGGTGCGCCTGCCACACCCACCCTCTGCTCTTCTGGATTTCATGACATACCCATTGAGAGGAGTACCAAATGGCAGACACCAAGAAGACTATTGATCCCGCAGCGGAGGCCATGCTGGAGAGAGCTGCGGAACAGGACATTAGCACTGCCTTTAGCCGTGTCGACGAATTGAAGCCTTGTCCGATCGGCGCCAAGGGTATATGCTGCAAGAACTGTGCCATGGGGCCGTGTCGACTCACCAAAGAAGGCCAGGTGGGCATCTGTGGAGCCACGGTCGAGACGGTGGCTGCCAGAAACCTGGCGCGCGCGATAGCGGCAGGGGCTGCAGCACACTCTGATCACGGCCGTGATCTGTGCTTCGTCCTTCACGGCGCAGCGACAGGCGAGGCTCCAGGATACCAGATCAGAGACGAGTTCAAGCTGAGGGAAGTGGCGCGCGACCTGGATGTAGAGACGGAGGGCCGCACCAAGGAAGAGATAGCTATCGACGTGGCTGAGAAGGGCTTGGCCGAGTTTGGGAGGCAATCAGGCGAGCTTCTCTATTTGGCGCGAGCCCCCAGAAAGCGACAGGAGATATGGCGCGACCTCAAGATCGCTCCACGAGGCGTCGATCGGGAGATTGTGGAGATCCTGCATCGCACCCATATCGGGAACGACCAAGATGCGGATCACATACTCCATCAAGGGCTCCGAGCGGCTCTGGGCGATGGCTGGGGTGGCTCGATGCTGGCTACGGATATCTCCGACATTCTTTTCGGCACTCCCAGCCCTCTGGTTACTCAGATCAACCTCGGTGTCCTCAAGGATGACGATGTCAACATCATCATCCATGGCCACGAACCGACACTGTCCGAAATGATCGTCGCTGCGGCACGAGACCCGGAGATGATCGACTACGCCAAGAGCAAGGGAGCCAATGGTATCACGCTCGCCGGAATCTGTTGCACATCCAATGAGACTCTCATGCGCCAGGGCGTGCCTTCGGCCGGCAACTTCCTGCATCAGGAGTTGGCTGTTCTCACCGGCGCTGTGGAGGCCATGGTGGTAGACATCCAGTGCATCTTCCAGGGCCTCGTCGCCGTGGCCGAAGACTTCCACACTCACATCATAACCACTTCTCCCAAGGCCAAGATCACAGGTGCACTGCACATGGAGTTCGACGAGCACCGAGCCCCGGAGATCGCCAGAGAGATCGTCAAGGCCGCCGTTGACAACTATCCCAACCGTGGTCCCACCTACATCCCCGACATCCACGATAATATGGTGCCCGGTTTCTCCCACGAGTACATCCGGTACATGTTGGGTGGCTACTACCGTGGTTCCCTTCGTCCCTTGAACGACGCCATCATGGCTGGGCGCCTCCGTGGAGTGGCCGGCGTCGTCGGATGCAGCAATCCTCGAGTCGTCCAGGACGAGGCCCATTTCGACATCGTCAAAGAGTTCCTCAAGCATGACGTACTGGTGGTGCAGACTGGATGTGGAGCTCTATGCAACGCCAAGTATGGTCTGCTCCAGGGCGAAGCCCTCAAGTACGCCGGGCCTGGCCTACGAGAGATTTGTGAGGCCGTGGGCATACCCCCGGTGCTGCACATGGGCTCGTGCGTGGACAACAGCCGCATCCTGACCGTCCTCGCTGAGATGGCCACTGAGGGCGGGCTGGGTGACGATATCTCCGATATACCCGGCGTGGGAATAGCCCCGGAATGGATGAGCGAGAAGGCCCTTTCCATCGGCACGTACTTCGTCGCCTCCGGAGCCTACGTACTCTTCGGCGTCAAGTCGCCTGTGGAGGGCAGCGAAGCCGTCACTGACTTGATCAGCCGTGGCTGGGAAGAGAAGGTTGGCGGCAAGCTGGAGTTCGAGCCCGATCCCGCCAAGATTGTGGAGAAGTCTCTGGAGCACATCGACAAGAAGCGAGCGGCCCTCGGCCTGCCCGAGTACGATCCAACGCGCTTCGGCCAGAGCGGAGATCGTGTTTTCAATGCCTGGCTAAGGGCCCGACAGGAGGACGCCGAGGTGAGCCCCTACAGCATGGCTGGCGTGACCGTGGAAGAAGCCTAAGGAGGATAGACACCAATGTCGAGGTACATAGCGAGCGCCGCCATTCGTGGCGCTAACCACATTGTCGACGAGGCCGACGCGCTGCTGCAGAAGGCCTTGGCGGACAAGGGGCCCCACACACCCGTGCAGTTTCCCAACACCGCCTACTATCTGCCGGTGATCTACGGCTTCAGCGGAATGGAGGTCTCCAAGCTGGGCGACTTGCCACCCGTGATAGAGCACGCCAGGAAGCTGCTTCACCCCGTGCCCAGGGGTCGCTTGTGGACCCCATACCTGGGCGAGGCCCTGGATTGCGGGGTAGCTACGCTCTTCGCCGAGGAAGCCGTCATGGGCATCAAGTATGCCCTCGGGGAGCAGCCTGAAAAACTCGATGGATATCCTGGGCTTGTCACCGCGGGTGGAGAGGGCTACTGCAATGGCCCTATTGATGACGTCCAGTTGCGGGCCTGGGGCATCCAGCTGGTGGACGGACGTATGCCAGGCTTCTGCGCGCTGATTGGCTGTGCCAAGTCCAATGAGGTTGCGGTGCAACTCGTACGCGAACTCCAACGCCGCAACATTCTGGTCTTCCTCAGCGGAAACGTGAATGGCCGCAGCATCATTCATCAGTTGCTGGAGGAAGGGGTGGAGATGGGTTATGACACCTACATCATCCCCTTCGGTACGGATACGATCAGCACCATCTATCCTCTGGGCTTCGCCACTCGTTCGGGACTCACCTTTGGCGGGCTGAAGCCGGGCCAGGGCAGGGAAAACCTGATCTACAACAAGTTCCGCGTCTTCGCCTTCGCGCTGGCTCTGGGCGAGATTGATGACCTCAAGTACGCTACTGCCGCTGGTGCTATCAGCTACGGCTTTCCCGCAATAGCAGACACTGTCATACCTGAAGTGCGACCCACCGGTGTCACCGAATTCGAACACGTCATCTCTATGCCCTTTGACGACATAGATGGCAAAGATGACTTGGAGCGCGCGGAGAAACTCATCCAGAAGTGCATCGAGGTGCGGGGAGTCAAGGTCAAGATAGCCGAGATACCCATACCTGTTTCTTACGGCTCGGCCTTCGAGGGAGAGCGGGTGCGCAAGGATGACATGCGCATCGAGTTCGGTGGGAAGAAGGCACGTGCTTTTGAGTATTTGCGGATGGTGGATCCCGACGAGATTGACGATGGTAAGATCGACTTAATAGGGCCCGACTTCGACGACGTCGAAGAAGGTGCAGCGATGGACCTGGGTATCGTCATCGAGGTGGGCGGCCGCAAGATGCAGAAGGATTTCGAGCCTGTCCTCGAGCGCCAGATACACTACTTCCTGAACGCTGCCTCCGGCGTGCAGCACATAGGACAGCGCGACATCGCGTGGATACGCATTAACAAGACAGCGGCGGAGAAGGGGTTCAGGCTGAAGCACTTCGGCGAGATCGTTTATGCGCGTTTCAAGGGCGACCCTTGGAACAGCATAGTGGACAAAGCCCAGGTCAAGCTTATCACCGACCCGGACGAGATGAAGAAGTGGATTGAGTTGGCTCGTGAGGCCTACAGTGAACGCAACGTGCGCGTCGCAGGCTTGACGGACAACGCCGTGGAGGAGTTCTACTCCTGCACTCTCTGCCAATCCTTTGCCCCCACCCATGTGTGCGTCATCTCGCCGCAGCGCCTAGGCCTCTGTGGAGCCTACAACTGGCTGGACTGCAAGGCGGCCCACCAGATCAACCCCACTGGTCCCAACCAGCCCATCGCCAAGGG
>CAZBJW010000124.1:0-6900 GCA_964492135.1 uncultured Anaerolineales bacterium | reverse complement strand
CGACTTGCTGGATCCAGACCTAGGGCGCTGGAGCGGGCCTGAGGAGTTCGTGCATCAGCATTCCAACCAGAGTGTCGAGCACGTCACCATGTACTCCATCATGATCGACCCCATGACTGCGTGTGGATGCTTCGAGTGCATGGTCCTCGTCATCCCGGAGGCGAACGGAGTGATGATTGTCTCACGCGAGGATCCTAGCATGACCCCCGGTGGCATGACCTTCTCTACCATGGCCGGTATGTTTGGCGGTGGACTGCAGACACCTGGTGCTATGGGCGTGGGCAAGTATTACCTGACCAGTCCCAAGTTCATCTCCGCTGACGGCGGGTTCAAGCGCGTAGTGTGGATGTCGTCCTTCCTCAAGGAGAGTATGCCCGAGGAGTTCAAGGCCGTGGCTGACCGGGAAGGCATCCCAGACCTCATCGACCGTATCGCCGATGAGCGCAACGTGGAAACTGTCGAGGAACTGCTCGAGTGGCTGGAAGAGCACGATCATCCAGCCCCGACGATGGACCCCATTCTGTAGTGTGCTGAGACGGGGTGGTCTGCGAGGTTGGCCCGACCACCCCGTTAGACCATCGCTTATCCAGCATCCTCCGGCACGACATAATCTAGGAACAGCACAAGAGACTTGAAGGGAGAAACGATAATGGCGGTAGCTGTGGAGACGCCGAAGAAGAAGTGGACGGGTCACGTGAGAGAAGTAGTCATAGGAGCCACCGACGCCGAGGGGGGCACGCGGAGTGAGACTGTGACTGTTGGCGGCGAGAGCACTCTCCCCTTCCTCGACTTCGAGGCCCCTATGCCAAATCCGCCCCGCATAGCGATTGAGATCCAAGATCGCAGACCTAGTGACTGGTCCCCTGTCCTGATGGACGTGTGGGGAGAGGTGATGGATGATCCCGCAGCATGGGCCAAGGCAGTCGAGGACCTGGGTGTGGACCTTGTGCTGCTCAAGATCAACCTGACGGATGCTGAGGGCAACGAGACCACCGCTGAGCAGGCAAGATCAGCTGTACGCAAGGTACTGGACGCCACGGGCTTGCCCTTGATGGTCTTCGGTCCCGGCCAAACGGAGAAGGATATCGAACTCCTGGTTGCTGTGGCCGAAGAGGCCGCTGGCGAGCGCATTGTCCTCGGCGTCTGCGATGACAAGAGCTACAAAACCATAGTGGCTGCCGCCCTGGCTCACGGACATCTGGTGAACGGACGTACCGCCATGGACGTGAACCTGGCCAAACAGCTAAACATACTGATTAGCGATGTCGGACTGCCTTTGGACCGCGTAATCATGGATCCCACCACTGCAGCGCTGGGCTACGGTGTGGAGTACGGGTATTCAGCCATGGAGCGACTAAGACTGGCTGCCCTCCAGGGCGATAGCATGACTCAGCAGCCCATGCTGGTGACTCCAGGCGAAGAAGCCTGGCGCGTGAAGGAGGCCAAGGTTGGCGAAGATGTCCCTGCGCAATGGGGCGACTGGGTGGAGCGTGCGATTACGTGGGAAACGCTCACCACTGCGACCCTAGTTCACTCCGGGGCGGATATCGTAGTCCTTCGTCACCCTGAGTCGGTGCGCCGAATCAAAGACCTGATTGAGAAGCTGTGGACCAAGGGGGAATAAGTCATGGCCTTGACAGGGTTGGAGATCTACAAACTACTGCCGAAAACGAACTGCAAAGACTGCGGATTCCCGACCTGCCTTGCCTTCGCCATGAAGTTGGCGGCGAAGCAGGCCGAACTGGCCGCGTGTCCCCACGTTAGCGACGAGGCCAAGACTGCACTGGAGTCGGCCGCGGCACCACCCATTCGGCTTGTTACTATAGGCGATGACGGGCAGAAGATCGAGGTGGGAAACGAGACCGAACTGTATCGGCACGACAAGACTTTCTTCCACATGCCGGGCATCCTCGTGCGCGTGAGGGATACCCAACCTCTCACGGAGGTCGAGGAGTCGGTAGCCGAGGTTGACGGCTACTCCGTGGACTACGTAGGGATGGTGCTAAGCCTGGACGGCATAGCCATTGAGGGCGCATCCGGGGACCCTGCAAAGTTCGCCGAGTATGTCAAGGCTGTGCGTGCCAAGACCCAGAAGCCGCTGATCTTGACGGCAAACGACCCCGGGGTGATGAAAGCGGGCCTGTCGGCAGCGGAGGGCACCACGCCACTTCTCTACGCGGCAAGTGCTGACAACTGGCAAGCAATGGTCGAGTTGGCGAAGGGGCACAGCGTACCCCTCGCTGTTCGCGCTGAAGGATTGGAGCAGCTCGCGGAACTTGCCAAGCAGGTAAGGGACAGCGGTGTGGAGAACATCGTCCTCGATCCGGGAGTTCGCGATTTCCGCAGCTCTCTGAATGTTCTGACTCAGATGAGGCGTCTTGCTTTGGACGCCAAGCCCGATCGGCTGCTAGGTTACCCAGTGATCACGTTCCCCGGGGAAGGTGCCGAGTCCTTGGCAGAGGAATCCATGCTCGCGGCGCAGCACATCGCCAAGTACGCGTCGCTCGTCGTCATGGATCGCTTTGAGCCAGCCGTGGCCTATCCCCTACTGGCCTTGCGACAGAACATCTATACCGATCCGCGTCAACCCGTGCAGGTCACGCCGGGGATCTATGAGATCAACGAGCCAGGGCCAAATGATCAACTGATGGTCACCACCAACTTCTCCATCACTTACTTCTCAGTGGCCAACGAGGTCGAAGGGACGGGTCTGCCAGCCTGGCTGCTCATCGCCGACTCTGAGGGCCTGTCTGTACTCACCGGTTGGGCGGCGGGCAAATTCGACGCAGACAAGATTGCGATGACCGTCAAGACTACCGGCATCGCTGACAAGATAAGCCACAGGAAGCTGATTATCCCTGGTGCAGTGTCCGTGCTGTCCGGCGAACTGGAGGATGAGCTTGGTGGTTGGGAGATCCTCGTGGGACCACGGGAAGCTGTCGACATCCCGGCCTTCATGAAGTTGTGGGAGCAGTAGCCTGATGAAAGTTGGTCCAAGACCGAGCCTCATCCTGTAGAGCGGGCAGAACGGACAGCGCAACCGCAGGTCGACTGAGCTACGGAGCATACGGGCCCAAGGTGGAGTGAGAAGCAGTAACGCGGCTGCGATCTGTCACAGGCCTGAAGGAGCTTGTTCCTTGTACAACCCCGCCGTGGGGACGGTGAGCCTTCGCTTGCTTTTTGTAGCTTCGCACTATCCACAATCGCAAGGAGGAGCATCATGTTCATGATTGGCGAAGAGATTCAGGTCATCTCCACCAAGGTGAGAAAGGCGATAGAGAACAAGGACAAGGAACCGATCCAGGAGTTGGCTATCGCCCAAGTGGAGGCTGGGGCTGACGCACTGGAGGTCAACATCGGCCCTCAGAAGAAGACAGGGCCAGAGATCATGCAATGGATGGTGGATACGATTCAGGAGGTGGTCGATGTTCCTCTTTGTCTCGATACAACCAACCTAGCTGCGATGGAAGCCGGTCTCGAGACGGCCAAACGTCAGGCCATTGTCAATTCCACGTCCGCCGACCCGGATCGTTTGCGCGACGTGCCGCCCCTCGCGGCTGAGTACGACGCCAAACTCATCGCGCTGACGATGGCCAAGAGCATCCCTGTGGAGGCCGACAAGAGGGTCGCCATCGCCTTGGAGCACTTGGTGCCGCGCATCATGGAGGTAGGCATTCCCATGGATCAAGTGCTCATGGATCCCTTGATCCTCACAGTGAGCGGGATGCAGGAATACTGTCCCGAAGCTATAGAGACTATCCGTTTCCTGAAGCAGATATCAGATCCGCCTCCCTCGACTCTGGTGGGTCTGTCTAACGTATCGAACGGTGTACCGAAGCAGAACAGAAGCCTCATCAATGCCACCTATGCGGTGATGCTGTTGGCAGCCGGCCTCGACGCAGCAATCGTGGACGCCCGCGACGAGAGACTGAAGGAATGGGTGCGCATCGTGGAGGAACGAGACAACAGTACACCGGTCGGCCAGCTACTGGTAAACCTGTGCGATGCCACGGCCGCGATGGAGGACCTCGATCCCAACGTTGTCGATATGCAGGACCCAGAACAGTCCGCGATTTACAAGACAGTTCAAGTCCTGCAGAACAAGATTATCTATGCCGATGGCTACTTGCAGATCTAGGTCCACTAGACCACGACTGCCATCAGTGTAGCTCCTTCACAGGAGGATCGGCCGCATGGCCGATGAGAAGTCGAAGAAAAAGCCTATCGGCGCGGTGTTGGTCGTAGGTGGCGGCATCGGAGGTATGCAAGCTGCCCTCGATCTGGCCGAAGCGGGCATCAAGGTCTACCTGGTGGAGAGCAAGAGCGCCATCGGCGGCCACATGGCGCAGCTGGACAAGACCTTCCCCACAAACGACTGTGCCATGTGTATCATGTCCCCCAAGATGGTGGATGTCGGCCGTCATATCAACATCGAGATTCTGACCAACACCGAGGTCGTTGGTGTCGATGGGGAGGCCGGAAACCTTACGGCACGGCTCAAGATCAAACCCCGATACGTCGATCTTGACAAATGCACGGGCTGCGGCGACTGCGCAAGCGTGTGTCCCATCCTCTTGCCCAGCGAATACGAGGAGGGGCTGACCACACGGCACGCCGCTCACCGCCTGTACCCACAGGCTATCCCCCATGCCTTCGCCATTGAGAAGCGGGGCATCGCCCCTTGCCGACATGCCTGCCCTACGGGACAGCGAGCCCAGGGGTATATCGCACTGATTAGGGAAGGTCGATACGAAGAGGCGTTACGAGTCATCAAAGAAGATAATCCCTTCCCAGCGATTTGTGGCCGCATCTGCAATCACCGGTGCGAGGACGCATGCAACCGCAGGCTGATAGATGAGCCCGTGGCCATCGCCTCATTGAAGCGCTTTGTGACCGATCAGGTCTACTCCAAGCCGCGGCAACCGGTGGAACCTGCGGACCGCACGCGTCCGGAGCGAATCGCCATCGTGGGCGCCGGGCCTGCCGGTCTGACAGCCGCCCAGGACCTGGTCAAGCTGGGCTACGGCGTCACCGTATACGAGGCCCTCCCAGTGGCGGGGGGAATGCTCCGCGTGGGCGTGCCCGAGTATCGTTTGCCGGCGGAATTGATCCAGCGCGAAGTGGACGACGTCCTGGACCTGGGTGTGGAGCTGAAGCTCAATTCCCGGATAGACAACCTGCAGCAGCTGATAGACGAGGGCTATGACGCCACCTTCTTGGCCGTGGGAGCTCACGAGGGCAAGAAGATGGATATCCCCGGCGCAGACCTGGACGGCACGATGATCAGTATCGTGTTCTTGCGTGACGTGCGGCTGGGGCGAGAAGTCCAGTTGGGCAAGCGAGTGAGCGTTGTCGGGGGCGGGGATGTAGCCATAGACGCCGCGCGCACCGCCTCTCGTGTAGGGGCCGAGGAGGTTACCGTAGTGTACCGACGCTCCGAGACTGAGATGCCGTGTCGGCGCGAGGAACTGGAAGCCGCCAAAGAAGAAGGCATCCGCTTCGAGTTGCTTACCAACCCTGTGCGCATCCTCGGGGAGGAAGAAGGGCGAGTGTCGGGCATCGAGTGCATCCAGATGGAACTGGGGGAGCCCGACGAGAGCGGTCGTCGCCGCCCTGTACCGATCCCTGGCACCGAGCACGTGATCCCCGTCGACAATGTGATCTTCTCCATCGGGCAGGCAGCAGGACTCTCCTTCATTCCAGAAGACAGCCAAGTGGGCACAACTTCCTGGGGTACCATCGTCGCAGATCCAGAGACGTTGGCCTGTGAACGTACGGGAGTTTTCGCTGGGGGGGATGCCATCAGCGGGACAGCATTTGTCGTCGAAGCGGTGGCCCATGGTCATCGGGCGGCGGCCTCCATCCATCGCTACCTCAGTAGCGAGGACCTGCCGCCACTCAAGCCTGAGTTGCCAGTGGTCGAAATGGCTCCCGAAGAAGCCGCTGCACGCATGCAGGAACTGAAGTTCTCTCGGCAAGGCCGTTTAGGAATGCCGGCGTTGCCTGCGGCCGATCGCAGATTGAGTTTCGAGGAGGTGGAGCTGGGCTATACGGAGGAGATGGCCCAGGCCGAGGCAGCGCGCTGCCTGCAGTGCGGCATTTGCTCCGAGTGCCTGGCCTGCGTTTACGCCTGTCAGGCTGGCGCCGTGAACCATGAAGACACGGAGCAAACGAGAGAAATCGATGTGGGAGCTGTAATTTTGGCGCCCGGCTTCGAGGCCTACAGCGCTGAACTCTCGGAGGAGTATGGACTCGGCCGATACCCCAACGTGGTGACCAGCCTTCAGTTTGAGCGGCTGCTTTCCGCGTCCGGCCCGACCGAAGGTCACGTCAAACGTCCGTCGGACAGCGAGCGCCCGCGCAAGATCGCCTTCTTGCAGTGCATCGGATCACGCGATCAGACACATGACTACTGTTCTTCCGTCTGCTGTATGTACGCCACCAAGGAAGCCATCATGGCGTGCGAGCACGAGCCGGACACTGAGATCCAGGTCTTCATGATGGACATGAGGGCCTTCGGCAAGGGCTACTTGGACTATTACCATCAGGCACAGGAGAACTACGGCATCAAGTACACCTACTGCCGTATCTCCTCGCTCAAAGAAGATCCTGCTGCAAGAGACCTCGTCGTCAGGTACTACACTGATAATGGCAAGCTGCAGCAAGAGAGCTTCGAGCTCGTGGTTCTGTCTGTCGGAATGGAAATCTCACCCCAGGTCCGAACGCTGGGCCATGACCTCGGAATCGAGCTAGATGAATATGGCTTCTGCAACACGCTGCAGTTCAGACCCTTGGAGACCAGCCGCCCGGGGATCTTCGCTTGCGGGCCGTTCGTCGAGCCGAAGGATATTCCGGAGACCGTGGTCGAAGCCAGTGCGGCGGCCAGCAGTGCTGAGGGCC
>CAZBJW010000123.1:0-12520 GCA_964492135.1 uncultured Anaerolineales bacterium | reverse complement strand
AGATAGACGCGGTGGGACGTCACCGGGGAGCGGGCCTGGGCGGAAGCCACGATGAGCGAGAGCAGACCCTTAACCAGATTCTCGTTGAGATGGACGGCTTTGATACCGACACGAATGTCATCATCATGGCCGCGACCAACCGGCCCGACATCCTTGACCCTGCACTCCTGCGGCCTGGGCGTTTCGACCGTAGGGTGGTCTTGGACCTTCCGGACATGAACGGCCGCAAGGCCATCCTGGGCATTCATGCTAAGGGCAAGCCCCTTGCTGACGAGGTCGACTTGGGGGTCATAGCCAAGCAGACTCCCGGTTTCTCTGGAGCTGACATTGAGAACCTGCTCAACGAGGCAGCGATCCTCGCTGCACGCCGGAACAAGAGGTCAATCGAGATGAGCGAGCTGCAGGAGGCCGTGGAGAGGGTCATCGCCGGACCCGAACGGAAGAGCCGACTCATCAGTGACGAAGAGAAGGAGATCATAGCCCATCACGAGGCCGGACATGCCCTGGTCATGAGTTCACTGCCCGGCTGTGACCCGGTACACAAAGTCTCCATCGTGTCGCGAGGGATGGCTCTTGGCTACACCATGCCGCTGCCGGAGGATGATCGCTACCTGATGCAGCGCTCGAAGTTCGAGGACGAGTTGGCTGGCCTGCTGGGAGGGCGAGCCGCTGAGGAATTGATCTTCGATGACGTAACCACTGGGGCGAGCAACGACCTTGAACGAGCCACACGATTGGCCCGGAAGATGGTCACCGAGTATGGCATGAGCGAGAAGCTTGGACCATTGACCTTCGGCCACAAAGAGGAACTAGTCTTCCTCGGCAGAGAGATCGGAGAGCAGCGCAACTATAGCGAAGAAGTCGCTCAGGCCATAGACGCAGAGGTGCGCCGCTTGATCACCGACGCCCACGATACTGCG
This sequence comes from uncultured Anaerolineales bacterium, assembly GCA_964492135.1. Classification (GTDB taxonomy): domain Bacteria; phylum Chloroflexota; class Anaerolineae; order UBA7937; family B3-Chlor; genus CAYGAW01. The sequence continues at coordinate 11,600 of CAZBJW010000123.1, read as the reverse complement.
ATGCGCGTTCTCCGTGAGAACAAGGACAAGCTGGTCAAGCTGGCTAAACAACTTATAGAGTTGGAGACCGTCGAAGGCTCCGAGCTAGAGGCCCTCTTCGCCTAGCACAGTAGTGCTCCCCCACATCCCATAGGGGCAAAGTCCCGTCCCGACACGTCTGGGAGCAGTGCTTCAAGCCACGATCTTCTTGAGGAACTCCGCGAGCTTCTCAGGGATAACAGCTGGCTCTCCCCCTAGGAGTCGACACGTAACCACGGTACGAGCCGCGAATTCCAGCTGCTGAGCTCTATTCGCCGCCTCCCGCAGGTCTTTGCCCACCGTCACCAAGCCATGATTCTGCAGCAGTGCGGCAGAACCCTTGGCCAGCGCGCCGACCACCGCTTCGCACTGTTCCCTGGTCCCAGAGAGAAGGAAAGGCACCACCGGAGCCTCTCCGAGGCCTATGGCCTCGATGGTCAGCGGCGGTACGGCATCCTCGAAGAGGCCGACTATCGTGGCCATCGGCGCGTGGGTATGGATCACAGCTCCAACGTCCTCCCTGGCACGGTAGATCGACAGGTGCATCGGCAGTTCGACCGAGGGTCTGTCCTGTCCCTCCAGCTTCTTGCCCTGAAAGTTCACCCTGATTAGCGTCTCCTCAGTCAAGCCACCCTTGTACAGTTGCGTGGGTGTGATCCAAAGCTCCTCGCTGTCTGCGATGCGCGCGCTCACATTGCCCCCTTTCGGGGTGATCAAACCCGCGTCGTAGAGTTCGTCAACGACGGAGATGATCTGATGTGTGATGTCTCCATCCATGAAACGGCCTCTTCTATGACACGCGTCCACACGTTTCGGCTGCGGTTTACAATCCTGCACCAACAAGCGCGACTACCGGCCCAAGAGCTTCTCATATGTCTTTAGCCATCGCTTGTACAGAGCCCGGTATTTGCTCCGCACGCTGGGGTCAGGTTCTAAAGTCTCTTGCGGGCTGGCCATGCCTTCCACGGCCAGCGACAGATCATGGTAGATGCCAGCTCCCACTGCAGCGCATATGGCTGCCCCCAATCCAGACGTCTCTTTGACATCCGGAACGCGCACCGGTACCTGACAGACGTCGGCCACGATGCGATTGAAGAGGGATCCTCTGGTAAGCCCACCGCACAGGGTGAGCGATTCCACCTCTCTGCCCGAGACCTCCTCCAGCTGCGAAAGATTGCCCAACAATGCGAAGGCAATATTCTCTAGGACTGCTCGAGCCATTCTCGGTCTCGTCAACGGTGCTTCGAGCATCATGGGAAAAGGGGCCAGAAAGCCCACTTGTGCAGGGAATGCCAATCGCCCGTGGTCACCGACCCAGGGGCCCATGAAAGCCATCGCCGCCCCGGGCGGTTCCCTCTCTGCCTCAGCATTCAGTGCTGCATAGCCCTCCTCCTCACTATCACCGTCCCCGAACGCCTCCCACAGCCATTGATACGCCACCCCTGCCAGGCCGGCGTCGGATTCCAGACTCCACAGGTGATTAAGGGCGTGGCATCCCGTCCACGTGCGATGTCTATCGTCCAGTAGTGGTTGCGCGATAGCCATCTGCAGGGGCATGGTCGAGCCAGCGATGGCCACCGTGCCTCCATCCTTGACTGCGCCGCTCGCCAGACACGCCGCTTGGCTGTCGCCCAGTCCTGCTACGACAGGCAACCCGTCGGGTAGCCCCAGTGACACCGCCGCCTCGCGGCTCAGCTCGCCAACAACATCGCCAGGCGAGTAAAGTGGAGGGAACACATCAGGAGACAGTTCCAGCAGCCTGGCGATCTCAGGCGACCATCGCTTCTCAGTGATGTCGAACAGCAGGGACGAGGATGCGCTACTGGGCTCCGATGAGTATGTGCCGCAAAGCCGATACACTAACCAGTCGCTCACCATCAGTACTTTGGCAATGCGCCTGTAGAGCTCCGGTCTGAACTTGCGCATCCACAGCAAGTGTTCCGCCCCGTCGATCCCCAGGGGCCACCGGCCCGTCAACGCGAAGATCGTCTCCCCATGTTTCTGAGCGAGCTCGAAGCCTTGGGCCACGGCGCGTCCATCGCGATTGCTGCCAGCGTACAGTACTTGCCCTCCCTCGTCCAGGAATACCATGCCATCACGGAAGCTGGTAACGCTGATGGCCAGAACGTCCCCAGCACCAACGAACTTCAGGACTTCTCTGGTCAGCTGGACAAATGCCCCCCACATTTGGCCAGGATCGAACTCCAGGCTCGCTGGCACGTCCTTGTCCCGCACGAAGTATCCATTGCGCGAGGCGATGCCCACCTGGTCACCTCGCGTGTCCGTAAGCACACATCGCCAGCTTCCACTCCCCGCATCCCAGGCCACCAGATAGCTGTCAGCTGGCACCTACGCGGACTCCTCTCGGGCTACCAGATAAACGCGGTTCAAGTCCTCCTGCAAGCTCTGCAACCCCATCGCCGCGGCCACATCACCGGAAAACGCCAACTCGCCTGACATCGCTGCGGACGTCGCATCCAGCTCTCCGCTGAACATGCCGTCGAAGACCTCGCTCGACATGGATAGCTCAACCATTGCTTCGCCTGGGAACTTCCCCAGCCCGCCGCTGAACACACCATCCAGGAAATGTATATGGAACAAGGAATCCAGATCCTCCATCTCGAAGTCCACCGACACGTCGTATCCCTTGCAGCCTTCCTTGACGGCCTCGTCCTCCTTGAGCAAATCCAGCCAGCGGGAGATCACCCTTTCCATTGCCGCGCTGGACTCATACCCAGCCATGCTTCGACCTCCTTCTTAATCTCAGTACTCGCAGGGTACGGCCTAACGGGCCGCCGCCAGTGTGGTCAGGCGTAAGATGTGGGGTCAGCTACGCCACTCAAATCCATCCAAGGTCTCGGCGTTCACGACATACAGCGGCTTCTCGCCCTGAAACAGGCGCTCCAGGTCACTCACCACAATACGAGACTGGTGAGCAGGTATCTCATGAGTGTTTCCGCCGATGTGGGGCGTGGCAATGACGTTGGGCAATTGGAGAAGCGGGTGGTCCGCAGCTGGAGGCTCTTGAACGAATACGTCCAGAGCCGCTCCTGCTATTCGACCCTTCTGCAGTGCGTCGACCAGCACTCCTTCATCCGTCAGTTCTGCCCTGGCGGTGTTCACGAAGAGCGCAGAAGGTTTCATCATGTCGAACTCTCGGCGACCCAAGATACCCTTCGTTTCGTCCGTCAACGCTGCATGAAGGGTGATCACATCAGCTTCGCGCAAGAGCCTATCCAACTCTACGAGCGTAGCCCCGAACTCATCCACGACTTCTTCGGAGACGTACGGGTCACAGACGAGGAGCTGGGTGTCGAAGCCCTTCAATCGCTTCGCCACCTCGCGACCCACTGCCCCGAAGCCTATGATTCCCACCGTCTTGCCCCACAGCTCGTTGCCCTTCAACTCGAAGAAGGCCACTGCCATCTTGACCATACCCTGCGGGCCGCCTTCCTGACGCAGGATGTCCATCGCCTGTGGAATGTGCCGCAGGCTCATCAGCATCAAAGCCAGTGTCAAGTCCGCCACCGCCTGTGCGTTCCGGCCAGGCGTGTGAAGGACTGGAATCCCCATCTCCGTAGCCGTGCTCACGTCGATGTTCACCGGATCCGCCCGGCAGCAAGCGATCACTTGAAGGCGATCAACCTGCGCCAGCACCTTGGCTCGCACCTGGTCCACCTCGGTGACGAAGACATCGACCCCGTCAAGCGCACGTACCAGTTTCTTTCCAGCGAGTAGTCGTTTCTTGTCGGCGAAGCCCTCGTACGATACATCCCCCAAGCTCCCCAGCCTCTCGATGCCCCACTGGTCAAGAGTCGCCGTCACCAGGATCCTCATCCGTCCCCCTCAGTGGGACTCAATGATTCGCCCCCGCCGGCCTCGGCTGAGTGCCCGGTGGTGCCGCGCTGGGACCTCTCCACAACTTCCTTGATGCGTGCCAATTCCCGCGCCAACGTATCGGTCACCTGCTGCGCCAGTTTGCCGCTGATCAAACCCGGCAGGGCGCCGGGGATCGCAAACTCATTGCTCATGGTCAGGAGTGTTCCCCCGGCCTGCGGCTCACAGGTCCAAGTGACTGTGGATTCAGCTCCCTTCGTGACCTTGGTCACCATCTTGTGGGGCGGGTCCCATTCCACTATTTCGTGCTCCGTCATTATCTTGCTGGCCGCGAATCTGCTGACCGAACGGTACGTGCACCCCACATCCGGAGGGCCTTCAGAGGTGATCTCGCACTGCAGGGTGACCACGCTCCACTCCGGCCCTCTTTCCAGGTCACTGATCAGTGCCCACACCTCTTCCGGGGGGGCAGCGATGAAGATCTCACTCTGTGCACAAGGCATCACGAATTTCCTTCAGCCCGAGAGGTCGAGCCGAGAGCGGCTCCGATTATACCACAGCTCCCAGGGTGCAACAATTGCCCGGCAGTATTTGCTCGAAGTTGCTGGCGAGGGGTATAATGAAGACGACTGCTGACACAATCTGCCCCACAACTCCGGGGGTGATCTCTGTCGCCATCTAGGATAGATCGGCGAGGAAAGTGGGTCGTGCTGCACCCACTTCTCTCACTTCTGGAGCGCTTTTGGGCCTGAATAGGTGCGCGAACCAACAGGCCAGTGGATTCCACGCCTCTCTTGCATTCCTGCAACAGCGCTAGATTGTGAACCGCAGTCGCACAGGATTTGCCGCCTGCCGGTGGGTTGAAATTCGCCCGGCGACTCGGAAGGCCAGTCTTTCGCCACACACGCAAGCGATCAACGCCATCGCGTATCTCGAAAATAGGCTCACATCCTGCCAAGCGATTCAGCAAGAGAGACATGTCGAGATCTAGACCAAGGCCCCGGCTCGGCGAACTCAAGCGAATAGCCCTGGTGCTCGCGCTGTTCTCGCTGCTTGCGCAGTGTGCCACCTTCACGGGCTGCCGAGGCTTGCCCACCCTGACGTCTACTCCCACGTCAATCCCCACCACTACCTCGCCGCCCCCCGCCCCTACCGCCACCCTCCCTGTACCGACCCCCACGCCAACTACTCCCGCCCCCGAGGGACCAACCCGGCGCCATGCCAACCCGACTCTGGGAATCTCGCTGACCTACCCCGAGGGCTGGCTATTCCGGCAAACGAAGGACGGCTTCGTGTTTGGCACCTCACCACAAGTGATCGCGGGCGGAGAACTGACAACAGGGGCGGGGCTGAGTGTCTCCGCCTATCCCCTGCCGAATGCTGAGTGGGAGGATGTGCAACAGTTGTGTGCAACCAAGGCTTCGCTCTTCAGGTCCGAGAAGATGGAGATCGGCAAACCGCAACCGCGCCGCATCGGGGGCCAGTCTGGAGCGACCGTTACCCTGCGCGGAGTTCCCGGGCTCGCCGACACGCCGATCAGAGGATTGGTTGCTGCCGCCGTGTGGGACCATTGGGCGTACACCTTCGTGGCGTTGTCGGTAGAACGTGAATGGGCCACTTACGGAGCCTCCCTGGAGACGACCATAGATAGCGTCCAGTTCATTTCCAGGGAGCAGGTCCAACACGTGCCCGATCGTTGGGAACCCGACGACAGCCTTGCTGACGCCACTGAGATAGGAATCGCCACTGCCCAGACCCATGACCTGCACACCTTGGGGGATCGAGACTGCGTCCGATTCGACGCCACCCGAGGACACGTCTACACCATTGAAACCGCCGGACTTGGCCCAGACATAGATACCAGAATCTTCCTCTACGATGCTGAAGGGAGACTACTGGCCCAGAACGACGATGGCCGGGCTCTGCAAGAGCCGTGGGCGTCTCGTTTGGTCTGGACGGCTGAGGAGACCGATACCCTCTACGTCATGACCCAGGATGTGGGAGATGACGACGCTGGCCCAGGTACGTCATATGACCTAAGAATCTGGGAGGAAATCCACGTCGTGGAGGACCAATACGAGCCCGACGATTCGCCGGACTTGGCGACTTTGCTGAAACCCGCAGAGCCCCAGCCGCACAACCTGCATGTATCGGGCGACCAAGACTGGATCCGCTTCGAGGCGGAGGCGGGCCACACCTACGTCATCGAGACGTTCGACCTAGGCCCAAGCGTGGATACTGTGGTCCATCTTTTCGACGAGCAAGGAAGCGAGTTGGCCTGGGACGACAATGGTCGCGCAGAGCAAGAAGCGCTTGCCTCCCGCATCCAATGGAGGGCAGCGGTCGATATCTCATTGTGGGTCATGATCCATGACTTGGGGGATGATGCTGGCGGACCAGGAACCGAGTACAGATTGAGACTGGTGGAGAGGTAGCCCTGGCGCGATCAAACACCTGTGATCCGTGGTCCTCCGTGAGGAGGTTGCGTTTCGATAGCACCCGCAATGAAGGATGTCAGCACCCAGAACCTTTCGTCCTCACTTCCCCAGCGCGTGGGTGGCCGATAGATCGACAGCCGCTCATTTCTTGGCCAAATACCACGGGCGTGCCACGGTGTGAGCTTCTTTGAACGCGGTCGTTAGTCTGCTTCCCCTAGACATGCTCCAGGAGTTCCCGCAAAAGCTGACCCGCTTCCGTCGGCTGCCCCTCACGGAACAGGGCGACCCTATCCATCACCAGATCCTCACGACCTTCCAGCACCGCCCGTCCCAGAGGCGAATCGCGCAAGATCCTTAGATCCTCTGTGTAGGGATCCTTGATGATATCCTCTCGGACTATGTTGCCGTCACCCATGATCAGGATGCGCTCGGTGCGCCGGGCCACGGCTGGGTCATGAGTCACTATGAGGAATGTCGTGCCGAGACGACGATTCATATCGTGCATCAGATCGATGATCTCTTTGGAGTTCTCAGAATCCAACTCGCCCGTCGGCTCGTCGGCCAGAACAAGGGAGGGTTCGTTCACCAAGGACCGAGCAACAGCAACCCTCTGAGACTGGCCGCCCGACAACTGATTTGGTAGATGGGACGCCCTATCACCCAAGCCCACCAATTCCAGAATCTCTCTTGCGTGGCGGCGTCTCTCTTTACCACTGATCTTACGCTCGTGCAGCGGAACCTCCACGTTCTCCAACGCCGTCATGGTAGGAATCAAATTGTGGAGTTGAAAGATGAACCCTATGGTCTGATTTCGGAAACGGTCCAGGTCCTTGACCTCGCCCAGGTCTTCGCCGTTGATCACCACCTGGCCACTCGTGGGACGAGCCAAAGCACCCAGTATATACAGCAGAGTTGACTTCCCGCTACCGGACGGACCCATTACTGACACGAACTCGCCACGCCTGACCTTGAGATTCACCCTGTCCAGAGCCCGGATGTCCTCGCCATCACCGTATATCTTCACTACCTCGCGCGTCTCGACGATAGTGTCATTGTCTGTCATCACGCACCCCCTGCGACGGCCCTATCTTCCCCAAGAGATGACCCTCTCGTTCACGCCTCTGTAGAGAATCTTCAGATCATCCGTGACATTCTCCAGGATCTTCCTTTGATCAGTGCCGTCTGCATTCATGACATAGAATTCCCAGTCGCCACTCCTGTCCGAGAGGAAGACTATCTGCTGACTATCTGGACTCCACGCGGGCGATACGTTGTGAGGCCGCCTCTCCAGTAGCGCAGAGCTGCCTGTCAAGGGCCACCGACCACTTCCGTCGGCGTTCATAATATAGATCTCCCAATGGTCGTGCTGCCAATGCATGAAGGCGATCTTAGTGCCATCAGGCGACCATACCGGGAACTGGTCGTGTACATTGTTGGTGAAGGCCGTGTTGTTGGGTCCCTCCACCGTGGTTATGCTCAAGCCGTGGTCCCCATCATAGAGTATCCACCGGCCATCGCTGGACCAAGTCGGGGAAAAGGCGAAGCGATCACAATAGGGTTGGTGCAGGTAGCCATCGGCTACATCCACCACTCCGATGTGCCACTCCGTCTGAAGCATCGGAGGGATGAGCGTTATGCAACCGTACGGGTCCATGCACACCCTGAAGGGCGCGGTCCAGCCCTCCGTCTCGAAGTAGAAAGCTATCTGGCTCCCATTCGAAGACCAGACGGGGCTCCGGGCCACGTTAGAGCTGAATACCAGTATTTCGTTGCTGCCGTCACTATTGATGGTATAGATGCCCCACGGGGTTGTCCAACGTGAGAAGGCCACCTGACTGCCGTCGGCCGACCAACTGGGATCCATCCCCTGCGTCAGACGAGCCAACCCAGTTCCATCGGCATTCACCGTGTAGATATCGCCCCCGCTCGCCACCTGGAAAACGAAGCGGCCTTGCAGCGCGGGTGTCGGCGTCGGAGTGGGCGGCATAGGCGTCGGTGTAGCCGTTGCCGTTGGTGTACTGGTCGGCGGCAAAGGCGTGGCGGTCGGCGTACTGGTCGGCGGTATCGCCGTAGGCGTGGGCGTGTTCGTCGGCACCGCCGTGGCGGTCGCCGTGGGCGGAACCGGAGTGCTAGTCGGCGTAGCCTCCTCCCCAGCGCCCGGAGGTGCTATGCCCGCGCATCCGCTCAGCAAAACCAGAAGTATGCCCAGAAACAGAATCTTACCTTTCATATCACTCAACTCCGCACAATTATATCCACAAACGCAGTCATCCCCCAGCGCAGGCCTGGATCCTGCTCGTCCAGCTCGATGGTGACCTTGTAGTTGGTTCCACCCTGCTCCGGATTGGCCATGGGCGCGATTCGCGTCACCACACCCCCTATGCTCCGTTCGGGCAGGGCATCGAAGGTTAAATCCACCGCCTGTCCCTCCCGCACCAGATAGATGTCTATCTCATTCAGGTCCGTCGTCTCTACCTTGAACTCGCTCACGTCACCGAGGACTACGGCCGGGGCGCCTGGTGAAACCATCTCTCCTTCCCTCACCTGCACCGCACCGATCGTTCCGGCGAAGGGTGCCCTCAGCCCCGCATCGTCCAGTGCTGAAAGCGCTTGCGTCAGGGCCAACTCCGCCTGTGCCACCTGAGCCTCTACAACTGCGACATCCTCCGGCTGCGCCCCGGCGCGGAGAAGCGCCAGGGACGCGCGCGCTCTATCCACCTCGGCCTGGGCCATGGCAATATCTTCAGCCGATGGGCCTTTGACCAGAGCGTCGTAGTTGGCCTTGGCTATCTCATACTCCACCGTAGCCTGCTGCAAGGCCAGAGCCTGTGGCATCTCGCCGATCTCCTCCACCCACGAGACCTCGTCGTAGGCCGCCTGAGCCTGCTGCAGTGCAAGTTCGGCTGTCTCGAGCGCACCCCTTGCCGCGGTGAACTCTTCCGGAGTCGCTCCCGCTCTCAACTTCGAGAGCTGTGCTTGGGCCGCCGCCAAACCGGCCTGCGCCACCGCCACTTCTTCCGCGCGGGGAGCGGCCTCAACCTGAGCGAGAGTAGCCTGAGCAGTGGCCAAAGCGGCCTGCGCCTGGGCCACCGCCTCTTCTGGATCGCTGCTGTCCACCCGGACCAGTAACTGTCCTTGTTGGACCTCATCCCCCTCCTCTACCAGCACTTCCTCCACAACTCCGCCCATCTTGTAACTCAGCGTGGTCCAGCGGAAGGGTAGCACCACGCCCGTCGCCGATACCACCCGCGTGAGTTCCTCCTCTGGCTCCTCCGGGGCCTCGGCCTCTGGCTGCGGGGCTAGATACGTCGTATAGACCCAGGCACCTCCGCCCAGAACAACCACCAGAATCACCGCCGCAATGACGATCTTCTTGATCATGTCAACCTCCGCAATCTACAACGCTTCATCGAGTCCTTCAAGACTACTCGTATCTCAAGGCCTCCAAAGGATCCAAACGCGAAGCCCACCAGGCGGGATAAAGGCTTGCCATTGCTCCCAAGACCAGAGCCACCACCAGGCCTCGTAGTATGAGCTCTAGCGAATAGTGAGGCTCCAGCATAGCACCGAACAAAGGTATCATCATCAGCAGCCTACCCAACCCCATGCCCAGCAAGATACCCGCCAGGCCACCGAGGCACCCCAGGAGTAGCGCTTCCTGCACAACCATACCCAAGACCCTCGCCCGCCGCCACCCAAGAGCCCTCAGCACCCCTATCTCCCTCGTTCGCTCGAAGACGGACATAAACACTGTATTCATCATCCCCATGCCGCCCACCAAGACAGCCAGGAAAGATATCGCTCCGATCATGGCGTCGGTGGTGCGCAGATCCGGCACGCTCTCGGTGAATTCGGCTGTCTTGGAGACTGAGATCTCAGGAAAACGCTCTTCCATCTCCTTCAATACGCTGTCCGCCTGCCTGGGGTCCCGCAGTTCGATGCCCAGGAAGCCAACCTGACGAGGCCGCCCCAGCAGAGCTTGAGCCTCGCGCAGAGAGATGACGATCCCTATGTCTTCGAAGGGCACCCCAGTTTCGTAGACGCCAACGATGCGATAACGACTTCCTCCCAGGCTGATGGTCTCGCCCACCTTCTTGTTCAAGCTGTCAGCCAACAGACGGCCCATGATGGCCTGCCGGTTGGCGCTCAACCCCTCCCCCTCCACTATTCTAAACCGCCTGATGGCAAATCCATGGGGATTGTGGCCGTAGAGAATCAACATCGGCGTGTCCTCGGTAGCCATCACGCCGAGCACAAACCCGGATACACTCTCCACTTCGGGCATCGCTGCGATCTTCTTGGCAACCCGCTCATCTATGGTGCTGTATTGCATATCTGAGATATTGGCCTCAATGGCCATCAAATCCACCTGCCCCGCTCCGATCATTCCGGTGATCTGTTCGCCCAGTCCCTCGGCCAACCCGCCCAGCGCCACAATGGCCGCTATGGCGATCCCTATGCCCGCCAGTGTGAGCAGGCTGCGTGTCCTGCGCCGCATCAGGTTCGTAACGATCATTCCGCCGGGCCAGCGCCTGGAGGCCCCTTGCCCCCTGTCAGCGTCATACTGCATAGCCAACAGAGGATCCAGTTGCGAGGCGCGCCAGGCCGGATAGAGCCCCCCTATCGCTCCCAGCCCGAGAGCTACCACAAAGGCTTGGACAAAGAGGCTCACTGAGAACTTGCCCTGCAACAACCCTGCCGTAGCTGGTATGCTCCCGAACAGCTTGACCACGCCAATCCCCAGCACGGTTCCCAGCAACCCACCCATCACGCTGAGGCCGATCGACTCCATGAGGATCATGCTCAGCACCCTGCCCCGGCGCCAACCCAACGCTCGCAGCAGCCCGATCTCCCGTGTGCGCTCGAAGATCGACATCAGCACTGTATTCATCATCGTCAAGCCGCCGATGAGGATGGCCAGAAAGGAGATGCCCCACGCGAAGGCGCCAACCGTCTGTATCAGTAACTCCTGATTGGCATATTCGCCCGACTTGGTGACCGCCAGATTGGGAAAGCGTCGCTCGATCCTCTCTCTCACCTCATCTGCATCTTCACCCTCATCCAACTGAACTTGGAAGATGTTGACTTGGCGAGACTTCTTCAGCATCGTCTGCGCATCGTGCAAGGTGATGACCCCTCCTGCGTCCTCCAGGCCAGCCCCTGTTTCGTAGATGCCCACGATGCGATAGGCGCTGCCGTACATGATTATGGTGTCACCGATGCCTCTACTGAGGGTATCGGCAGCCAGCTTCCCAATGATGATCTCGTGCCTCGATCTGGAGGACAGGCCTTCGCCCTCGATCAACT
>CAZBJW010000122.1:7486-12677 GCA_964492135.1 uncultured Anaerolineales bacterium | reverse complement strand
GGCATTGAGGCTTTCTGTCCAGCACGCTGAGACTCCACACGCCACCATTGTGGGGAGACGCTGGTGAATGAGCACGATTCCAAGAAGCGCCGGCGTTCCATCCGGCTACGGGGGTACGACTACACCCGGCCCGGGGCGCATGCCATTACCGTCTCAACACTGCGCGGTGACCACTCTTTTGGTGAGGTTCTGCGCGGCGAGATGCGATTGAACGTGTACGGCCAGATCGTGCGGGATTGCTGGAAAGAGATTCCCGCCCATTTTCCGCACGCGACGTTGGACACGTTCGTTGTGATGCCCAATCATCTGCATGGAATCATCCTCATTGAGGAACGAGTCCGCGATGGCGGCGATCATCCTCGTAGGGGCACGGCATGCCGTGCCCCTACCTAGCCAGGAAGAGCGAAGCAGTTTCCGCGATTTCGCCTGCTCGCTGCAGCTCCGCCCAGCACTCGCCTTGGCCCCTTGCAGCAGGGTGTCGAGCCTCGAATCGGGGCTCGTAGGCCAAGGCACGCTTCACATGCATCACTCGTCAGGAGGAAAGGAGGAGTTGAATGTGTGAGTTCTGTACAGCCCACGGAGAGGGCCAGAAGTGGTACCTCCAGATGAAGAACTACTCCGAGGAGTTGCTCCACGAGGAGCTCTCCGCGGAGCAGAAGGAGATTGTGGGGGCTCCAACACGTCTGGAGTACAACCTCGACTTCTTCGAGCGCTTCGTGATGCCCGCCACGGGGTTCGCACCTCCGTCGCCTGAGGAGACGGAGGAAGCGGCTTCACCCGCTGAGGCTGAATCCCCCGAAGAGGAGATCGTGAGGCGGCGGAAGATCGAGCACTTCGGCCAGGTACTGCCCCTAGAGGATGTGGAGCAGGTGCTGGATCTGGCGGACTCCATCACTCGGCTCCCCTGCGGATGCCGGTACTTCAACACCGGCAAGACGGACAAGCGGTACTGCTTTGGCCTAGGCTTTGACAAACTGGGCATACTAGGCAAGTTCCCCGATGCGGCCTCGTCGCTGGAGGTCATGGAGACGGAAGAGGCCAAGAAGGTATTCCGCGAATATGACCACGAGGGGTTGATGCACAGCATCTGGAGCGGGGTGACGCCCTATGTCGTTGGGATCTGCAACTGCGACCGCGACTGTGGAGCCTACAAGCGCTACATCGAGGAGGGCGGGATCCCCACGTTCTTCCGGGCGGAATACGTCTGCGAGGTGGATTGGGATCTCTGCACCGGCTGCAGGGGTTGCATGGCCCAGTGCCAGTTCGGGGCGCAGTTCTATTCGTCAGTGCTATCCAAGGTGTATATCGATCCCGTGAGGTGCTACGGGTGCGGGGTGTGCAGGTCGGTATGCCCTCACGAGGCCATCGCTGTAATCCCTAGACGGGAGCATCCCGAGGCGGCCAACATCTGGTTGCGGTAGGGCGCGTTCAGACCTCGGAGGTCTTGGAGACCTCCGTGGTCTCGGTCATAGGGTGGCTTCAAGTGCTCCAAACTGGAGGGTGAGCTATGGTCGAAGAGAATAAGAAGAGCCAGAAACCGGTTGGCACCCGCGAATGGTACGATTTCGTGGGTCAGCTCGCAGACGCGGTGCCAGGCATGCACCTGGGAGGGCACGACGCCACGCAGGCCCTCGTCGGCATGTGCCATGTGGACGCGACAAGCCGGGTTCTCGACGTCGGCTGCGGCCCCGGGAGTACGGCCTGTTTCATTGCTGAGCAGTATGGTTCACATGTCCAGGGCGTCGACATATCCGAGGTGATGATCGCCAAGGCCGAGGAAAAGGCACGCCGGCGTGGATTAGAAGACATGGTTGAGTTTCGGGTCGCCGACGCGTTCGATCTGCCTTCCGAGGACGACTCGTTCGACGTGGTGATCGTTGAGTCCGTCCTGACGCCACTACCTGGCGACAAGAAGGAGGCACTGAGGGAGATGGTGAGAGTTGTCCGGCCCGGGGGGCGTATGGGGGCCAACGAGTCCACCGTCGATCCAACAGCGCCGGAAGAGTGGCTGGCACTGCTGGCCGAGCACCCAGCCATATACGGGTACTTCACGCCGCAGACGCTGCGCAGCCTGTTCGAGGAATCGGGACTGCAGGTGGTGGAGATGATCGAGGCCCAGTACGTGGATACCCCCAAGGTGCTCAAGGACATGGGGGTACGGGGCGTGTTGTCCTTCATGATCCGAGCCTATCCCAAGATCCTGGTGCAGTTGCTGCGCGATGCACGGTTCAGGAAAGCGAGCCGGATCGATGACGCCATGACGAAGCGGGGCAAGGAGTACATGGGCTATGCCTTGATCGTGGGGCAGAAAGCTGAATAGTCTCCGTGAAGCCCGTGGGTGGTAAATTGTGGTCGGAAGGGTGCGGCGCCGAACACAGGGTCGGAGCTGATCCAAATTGCCGGGCTCTCGAGAGCCCGGCAATTTGGTCAAGGGACAGATTGTCGCTGCCACCACTGTTAAGACCTCGGAGGTCTTGGAGACCTCCGAGGTCTCAGGAGTACGGCATACCGCGCGCCTACGCCGTCGGGCAGCTAATGGTTACTCCGCCGCGAGGGCGTTGTCCTCAGGCACACGCGATTGGCGGACAGGCAAGATGGCGCGTTTTCGGTCGTGAGCCCTCGTCGACCTGGATGGCTTGGACTCCAGTTGTCGATGGGCCCGTGCCACTGACAGAAGGGAAGGAGGAGCAGAATGTGTGAGTTCTGCGTTGCCCATGGTGAGGGAAAGAAGTGGTACCTGCAGATGAAGAACTACTCTGAGGAGTTGCTCCATCACGAACTCTCCTCCAGCCAAAAGGAGATCGTGAAGGCATCCACCCGAGCCGAGTGGCTGGCTGACTACTTCGAGCACGAGGTTGCGCCCGCGGCCACTGGTCTGCCCAGGGGTGCGGCGGAGCCAACAAAGTCTGCCGAGGCTCCACCCAGCGTGGATGAGTACGTGAGAGCCAGGAAGGTCGAGCAGTTCGGTCAGGTCGTCCCTATTGAAGACCTTCGACAAGTGGTGGACATCGCGGACTCAATCACCAGAATGGCATGCGCATGCCGGTTCGTCACGACGGGGAGGAAGGACCAGCGATACTGTTTTGGCCTGGGGGTGGACAAGTGGGGCGTACTGGGCAAGTTTCCCGATGCCGCTTCATCGCTGGAGGTGCTGGACAAAGACCAGGCCAACGATGCCCTTCGCGAATACGACGAAGAAGGGCTGATACATACTGTGTGGACGGGCGTAACCCCTTACATCTGCATCGCCTGTAACTGCGATCGCGATTGCAGGCCCTACAAGCGGTACCTTGCGAAGGGCGGCACCCATGCGTTCTTTCGGGGTGAGTACATAAGCCAGGTCGATTGGGATCTCTGCACGGGATGTAAGGCTTGTTTGAAGCAATGCCAGTTCGGGGCGCAGTTCTATTCGTCGACGCTTTCGAAAGTCCACATCGATCCGCTCAGGTGTTTTGGTTGCGGGGTATGCAGGGCCGTGTGCCCCCACGATGCCATAGCCCTCGTTCCCAGGGACGAGCATCCCGAGGCGGCGGAGCTCTGGTTGAGGTAGGGCGCGTTCAGACCTCGGAGGTTTTCGAAACCTACGAGGTCTGGTGAAAGCTGTCGCTCCGGCGTCATGCCGTTGATACCCCGTAGCACTCGCCGGGATCTCCACCGCGCTGCGCACTTGACAGTGCAGAGAACATCCTGTATTCTTAGGATAGGATTGGCAGACTGTCCGACAGTCGGAATCGCTCACTGGAGGTCAACAGATGGAATTGCTCCAGATTCGCAAGAAGTTCCAGATCACCCTTCCTCGCTCCATTCGCGAACGTCTGGAGCTGGAAGAGGGCGACTACATCGCGGCAGAGGTGCGGGACGACGAAATCGTCTTGAGGCCCAAGAAGCTGATCGATGCGAGCCAGGCGTGGTTCTGGTCGACGGCGTGGCAGGAAGCTGAGCGAGAGGCTGAGGCCGACATCCAGGCCGGCCGCGTCCGCGAATTCGCGGATGCGGAAGGCGCTATCGCCTTCCTGCGCGAGCGCGCTACGCGTGACGAGTCAAAGGAATAGGTTTCATGCCCATTGTCCTCACCGAGCGCTTCGCCAGGGCGTACGGCAGGCTTCCCCAGCGCGTTCAGAGAAAAGTGGACAAGGCGTTGCAACTACTCGAGGAAGACTTCAGGCACCCGGGCTTGCGGGCACGACCGGTGGAGGGTACGCGCGGGATCTATGAAGCCCGCGTGGATCGGAAGCATCGTTTGACGTATGAGAGGGAAGGTGACCGCCTGATCATGCGCACTGTCGGCGAGCACGACACGACACTGGACCGGCCTTGACCTACAGACCCAGGGTAGCTGCACGGCATGCCGTGTGCCCACGTCGTCCGCGGAAGAGCTGTTACGGCACGGTGACGCCGTTCATCTCGCCCTCGTAGCAGTCGCAGGCGGAGCGCACTACGTTCAGACCTCGGAGGTCTTGGAGACCTCCGACGTCTCAGGAAAGCTGTCACTCCGCCATCAGGCCGTTGATCTCGTCCTCGTAGCACTCGCAGGCGGTGCGCACCTCGCGGCCCTTGGTCATGGTCCCCTCGTAGGACTCCATGGCGTGGACTCGCCAGCCCGAGAGGATCATGGGATGCGCGCCATCGGCCGGGATCCACTCGCCATTGTACTTGCGCGCGAAGTGCAGGTGGCTGGCGGTGGAGTAGCCACCGTCACAAGAGGCGTGGCCCAGGCGCTGCCCTTCTTCCAGGAAGGTGCCGACGGGTAGCGGAGCCTCGGTCGCGACGTGCATGTACATCAGGTTCCAGCCTGTCTCCTCGTGCCCATCGCCGTCGAGGTCCTGCATGATCAGACCTGTTTCCCGCCGTGAAACCAGGCCTGACGCCGCAGCCACGACCCAGCCCTCCGCTAACTGGCACCCCACTCGACCAGGCGGCACGAAATCCACGGCCGCCCAGGCGCTGCCATCATTCCACCCGCCATGGGGGCCGCCTGTGAGGTACCAGGTATGTCCCCTCTCCCAGGGTAAACGCAGCTGGAGAAGATCCAGGTCTGGCGGTACCACCGGGTCCAGCGAGCGGGCGAAGGCGTCGCCGAAGAGGCCTTCGTAGGTGGCGATGAAGGAGTCAGGCCCCTCGCCACACAGCGTCTGCCATTGGTCCCACGTGGCATCGTAGGCCAGGTACCGCTGTACTGCGGCGGTCGCTC
>CAZBJW010000122.1:0-7476 GCA_964492135.1 uncultured Anaerolineales bacterium | reverse complement strand
GCGCTGGTGCGTACTGGGCCTCTTTCCCGCCAGCGAAGCGTATCGCCTCCCTGCCGCGGCCCTTCCAGTCATAGTAGCCCCAGTTGAGCTCATCGGCCGCCCAGGCGAGGTGGTAGAGCAGAGTCCCTTGCAGTGCCTCCGTTTCACCCAGCGGATGCTCCAAAGCCCACGCTGAGGGCGTGGGATTGTCCACCCAGCCGCTCTGGAACTCGATCATGGCCAGGAGAAGACGTGGGCCCACGCTGTAGCGCCGGGCGATCAGCTCCACGATCTCCGGGCCACTGAGCAACTCCCCGTCCACCAGCTCCTCGTAGCCGTTGAGGTAACCCGGGCGCGCGGCGCAGAAGGCCTCCACGTCGAAATCAAGATAGGCGGGGCCGTACACGAACTCGCTGTCAGGCAACAGCATCGTGTCGGGGCCTGCGGGCAGTTCCATGGACGGAATGATCAATCGCTGGCCGATCTGGAGGCTAAAAGGATCGTCGATGTTGTTGGCCTCGACCAGTGCCTCGCTGGTGCAGCCCAGCGTGGCGGCGATGTAGTCCAGGGTTTCTCCCGACTCGATGATGTGCACGTAGGGTGCGGGTGTGGGCGTGGGCCAGGTCCTGGTTCGTGGAGAGGCGGCTGGGGCCGTCGACGAAGCAGGTGCGGAAGTGACGGACGCCTCGGGCGTGGGCCGGGCGCGGGCGCACGCCAGCATGGGACCGATGGTGAGGAGGATTATCAGACCCGGCAAGAGCCGCCGACGTAGCGGCCCTGGAGGGCAAGAGACGCGCCATCTTGCCAGGTCGATGTGGCCCGTGTCGTGGCCCTCGGTGTTTCTTCGCGTTGCGTTGTCCCACATCGCCGCTGATCTGCTCCCCTTCGCCATCAAAGCCGCGGCACGGCCGGTGGATACCGAGATCCTCCTGAACACCACGATTATAGCCGATGCGCCCGTTGCGGCAAAGGCCACCTTGGCGGCGGACCAGAGCGGTCCATGTATGGATCTGGTCCTACTTGACAAAATCCAGTTCTTGGTAGATAATTATCGTTAGTCCACCCCAAGTTGACCATTATACATACAAGGAGGTGATGCCAATGGACGATAGTAGATCTAGCGGCACCCTGGTTCACCTCCTTGGTATGAGCTAGGGTGCAAAGCAAGGGGCCCCTCAAGAGGGGCTCTTTGCTTTTCCGGGAATGGTGTCCTACCTCGCGCTGGGGTTTGACAGGCTCTTCCCCGACGGTTATACTAGTTTGAGGAATCAACCGGGATCAGGTGAAGCGAGGATGCGTTACTACGGAAACGTCGTTCGACCGCCCAGTGAGGCTGGAAGCTACATCCTGCAAGTGACGTATGGATGCTCCCATAATGAGTGCATCTTCTGTTGCACCTATCTGGACAAGCCCTTCGAGGTCCGGCCGCCTGACGAGGTGATGGAGGACATCAGGATGGCTGGGTCGTACATACCCCATACGCGCAAAGTGTTCCTGGCGGACGGCAACGCTCTTGTGCTGAGCAACCGGCGGTTGGTACCTATCTTGGACGCGCTCAGCGAAACGTTCCCCATGCTGGAGAGAGTAGGCATCTACGGCAATGCCCACGATATCCTGCGCAAAACCGACGAAGAGTTGGAGGAGCTACTAGACAGGAAACTGTCCATCGTCTATCTGGGGTTAGAGAGTGGAAACGACGAAGTACTGCGTCGAGCAAAGAAGGGTGCCACCGCAAAGGAGATGATCGAGGCTGTCAGAAAGGCTCAAGACGCAGGCCTCACGGTGTCGGTAATCGCCGTATTGGGCCTGGGGGGCATCGATCTTTGGGAGCAGCATGCTGTGGACACTGGCCGCGCGGTGAGCGCCATGGATCCCGCCTACTTCTCGTTGCTCAGCCTGATGGTTGTGCCCGGTACTGAGCTGCACCGTTTGGTCAGCGCTGGGGAGTTCTTGGTACCTGAACCGCTCGAGATGCTCAAGGAGATGAGGGTTATCATCGAGAACATAGATGGCGTCTCGCAGTGCGTATTCAGGACCAACCACGCCTCCAACTATCTGCCTCTGGCGGGAACGCTGCCCCAGGACAAGGAACGCTTGTTGGCGGCCATCGATGGGGCTTTGGCTCGGGGGGAGTCGGTGCTGCGGCCGGAGTACCTTCGAGCCCTATGACGGGCTGACAGTCGGATGTACAGCGCGGCCACCGGGCGGGAGGCGGGTGGCCGCTTTTCTTTGCCAAGGAAATCGCAGCTCTTGGCCCGCTAGAAGTTCAGTTTACCACACCTGGACCCATTGCTGGCGATGGGATCGCCGCTCTGCATGATCTGCGTTATCTCGCAGTGGTTCTCGCAGTCCTGGCAGATGAAGGCTCTGATCTGGTAGTCGAAATCGGCCAGTTCGAAGCCCTTGAATTGGGTCTGGGCGGGGGGGTTGTCAAGGGCGAGCATGGCAGCGCCTATGGCCCCCAGAGATTCGGCGTGGGGCGGTACGATCACTTCAGCACCAAGTTGCTGCTCCAGGGCGTACTTCAAGGCTACGTTCTTGCTGGTTGCTCCCTGGAAAGTGTAGGGCGGGGGACTGACCTTGCGATAGAGCATGGCCAGGTAGTTGCGCACGAGCCCGCTACAGACGCCCATCAGCACGTCCTCCAGCCTGTATCCGGAGTTCAGCTTGTGGACGGCGTCCGTGGTGGCGAAGACGGTGCACCGGGAAGCGATATTCACCTCGTTCTGCCGTCGCAAAGCCAGCTTACCCACATCGCCAATGGGTATGTTCAGCCGGCCAGCTAGAGAGTCCAGGAAGGCGCCAGCGCCGCCGGAGCAGATCCTGTTCATCTCGAAGCCGGTGATGATGCCGTTCCGCAGGAAGATGACCTTGGAGTCCTCACCGCCGATCTCGAAGATGACGCTGACCTCGGGCACAAAGTGCAGCGTGCCTATGGCATGGGCCAGGATCTCGGTCTTGTGCAGGTCAGCTCCGACAAGCACTTTGGAGAACCCCGCGCCACTCCCCGTGACTCCTACGGCTCCGACCTGGGCACCATTTGGAATCTGCTCTCTGAACTCGCCCATCCCCTTCTTCACTGTGGGGATCACGCCGTGATTCCGCATGTACAGAGTGTTGATGACGTTCTTCTGTTCATCGATCAGCGCGAACTTGACTGATACGCTGCCCACGTCAACTCCGAGGTAGTGCATGGCGCCCCTCCCCTCGCTCTTTCCTCAGGCGGATGACATCGACGAAGGTCTCGATTCGCGTCCTGATGGCCCCCTCACTGATGACCTCATCGAAACTCAGGCTCAGCAGGGGGAAGTTGTAGTCTTCGCTGATTCGCCTCAGGATAGGTCTCACCGTGACCTCGGGCATACACCCCATGGGCAGAAGATGAAGCACCCCGTCGTATCCCTCTTCGTAGAATCTGATCGTATCCGCCACCGATTCCCTGCCATGCCCAGCCACCGAACAGGTCAAGTAGGGCCGCGCGATCCTTTCCGTCTCCGCACGTGGAGGGATACTCTGGTTTAGCCACCAGGCCATCAACTTGCCCAGCACAAAGCCGGGCGGATAGCGAAGTACTGCCTCCCCCAGGTTGAGGTGTCTGTGGACCTCCGCCCCCAGCTCACCAAGCATCTCGAAGATATGGCAGTTGCTGGCCGGTTCCACCAGCAGATAGAACTCTCCCACCACGCCAATGCGCAGCGGTTCCCGATCGATGGTCTCGATGTCGGCGAAGAACGACTCAGGATTCAATCTGTCCAGTTTCTTGAAATCCGTGATGCCATCCAGCGTCTTCAGCGCCTGGTCCAAAGCCTTGTTGGTGGCGCCTCGATTCCTCTCGATGACGCGGTATCGCCACGAAAGCTCCTCGGTCATTTCTATGATGCGGAGCTTCTTGATGGCTACCCTCAGGGCACGGATGATGTCCCAAGTGCCTCGGCCGGTGATTTCCTTGATCTGCTGAATCAGGCCCCCGCCTTCACCCAGGACAAATACGTCTACATCAGCGCCCGTCCGCTCCATCACCAGTCGCTGCAAATGACCGTAGTGCCGGAAGCGACACATACCGCCCCCGCCCCCGCCATGATTTCTGGATCCAGCCCTGGTGTTCACGTAGAAGATGATGCTATTGGCGCCCTGATCCAGCGTCTGGAGGTAGTTGCCGATGATGACCTTGAACGGCAGGCAGATCCCCTCGGGGCTGTATCTGGCCCCCAGCGCTATGGTCTCATTGGTGATGGGTGGTGGGATAACTATCTGGACGCCAAGTTGCTCGGCTGCCCCCTTGAAGGGTATCCAGGAGTTGCCACACAGGGGTAAGGTGAAGACCCTCTCCTTCACGCTCCTCTTCTCATCTTCACGGTGTCCACGAAGGTGTCGACTCTGGTGATTATGCCTGCCTCACCTGTATGCTCGTCAAGGATGAGGTGCATGCAGGGGATATCGTGTTGCTCAACTTCGTGCTCCACAAACGGTACGGTGATGGCATCCACTCCGCAGTTGAAGTTGCTGAGCACGATCATGCCAGCGATGTCGTGAGACAGTACCTCTTGTAGTTGGCCCATGGTCTCATAGGCGAAGTCCCACATCAGGAAAGAGTCGCGCGGCTGAGGAGGCACTCTATCGATGGTGATCACCTCCATGCCTCGATCTTCCAGTTTGGCGATTAGGTTGAGATTGGCATACGCGTCGTGAATCACGTAGTGGTGGCCCACGACGAGGATCTTCGTCTTGTCGGACGCCAGTTGCTCCCGGTACTTCTCATGCAGTTGGTGCTTGTAGTTAGCCCGTTCTGCAATGGCCCGGGAAATGGCATTTTCGATTTTCTTGCCATTGTCGGTGAAGGTAGCCGCCAGTTCTCGCATCCCTGGTTCGAACTGTCCATCGTCCACCTCGCAGCGCAGGAACTTGATGTCCTGCCGGAAGATGCTCTTGCTGATGTCGGGCACCCCCAGGAATTTGGGACAGCTATAGCGATTGGGCTGCAGTCCGTAATAGGCGGGGGAGAAAATGGCGTCACACTTGTCCATGAGATGCCAGATATGACCGAAGATCAGCTTCACAGCCAGACAGGCTTCATCCTCGCCATATCTGACAGCTGCTTTCAAGAGGGACTTGTTCGTCAGGGGCGAGAGGACAACCTCCTGATCCAGTTCACGGAAGAAGGTGACCCATAGGCGGGGATGCTTGTAGTAGAATAGACTTCTGGGTATCCCAATCTTCATCGGAAGTCTGCACCCTGCGAACCGGACTGTGCACCACTTACTTAGATTATAAAGACTATCTTCTCGCTTTTCAAGCTCTTGACTCCCCGGCTGCCCCTCCCAGGGACGCGCGGGGCCGTGTCGTGGGCGTGGCGATGTCGAACGTGCTTGCTCGAGCAGCTCCTTTGAAGTATAATTCAATTAGGACTTATTTCGCTGTTCACGGGAGGTGGCTATGGAGAAGGAAACGGGGACGGAGACCGTCAAGAGAGGTCTGGCGCAAATGCTGAAGGGCGGAGTGATCATGGACGTGGTCACCGCTGAGCACGCCAGGATAGCTGAGGATGCTGGCGCGTGCGCTGTTATGGCTCTGGAGCGGGTGCCAGCTGACATTCGTGCTCAGGGGGGCGTCGCCCGCATGAGCGACCCCGAACTCATCCTTCAGATCATGGATGCGGTTACCATCCCAGTCATGGCCAAGTGCCGCATCGGTCACTTCGTGGAAGCCCAGGTGTTGCAGGCCCTTGGAGTCGACTATATCGACGAGAGCGAGGTCTTGACACCGGCGGACGAAGAGCATCACATAGACAAGCGTCCGTTCAAGATACCTTTTGTGTGCGGCTGTCGCAATCTGGGAGAGGCGTTGCGCCGAATTGGCGAGGGCGCGGCGATGATCCGCACGAAAGGCGAGGCTGGAACGGGTAATGTGGTGGAGGCCGTGCGCCACGCCCGGGCAGTCATGGGTGAAATACGGCGTCTCCAACATATGGCGCCTGAGGAGTGGATGGCGGCCGCCAAGGAGATGGGTGCTCCGTATGAGCTGGTGGTCGAGACGGCACAACTGGGTCGTTTACCGGTGGTCAACTTCGCGGCTGGCGGCATCGCGACTCCTGCCGACGCGGCCATGATGATGCAACTGGGTCTGGATGGCGTCTTCGTGGGCAGCGGCATCTTCAAGTCTGCCGATCCTCCCCGCAGGGGCAGGGCCATCGTGGAGGCGGTGACTCACTATGATGATCCCGCCATCCTGGCCGAGATCAGCAGGGGGCTGGGCGAGGCGATGCCTGGCCTCGAGATCTCGGAGATCGCCGAAACGGAACTACTGGCCCAGCGGGGGTGGTAGGCCCCTCGGTCCACAGCAAAGCTGCGAATGACTAGGATAGGAGTCCTCGCGCTACAGGGGGCTTTCATCGAGCATATCAAGATCCTCCGTACCCTGGGCGCGGAAGCGAGTGAGATTCGCCTCCCTGAGCAACTGAACCGTGTTGAAGGTCTCATCATCCCCGGCGGTGAAAGCACCACTGTAGGCAAGCTGGCGGTTACCTATGGCTTGATACAGCCCATCAAGGAACTGGCCAACAAGGGAAAGCCTATCTGGGGCACCTGCGCTGGCCTGATCTTCCTCGCCAACAGCGTGGAAGGCGCCGACCAACCTCTCATCGGGGCGATGGACCTTGTGGTGCAACGGAATGCCTTTGGACGCCAGGTGGACAGCTTCGAGGCCCACATCTCCGTCCCAGCCCTGGACTCGGTGGGCAATCCCATGGAGAAGGGCCGCCCATTCCATGCCGTCTTCATCCGGGCTCCTCTCATCGGGTCGGTCGGTGCATCTGTGCAAGTCTTATCTCGTTTGGACGGCGACGGTATCGTCGCCGCGCGCCAAGGGAACTTGCTGGTCACAGCCTTCCACCCAGAATTGACCGGCGATACCCGATTTCATCGCTACTTTCTGAGGATGGTTGACGAAAGCGCGGGGGCGGTGAAGTGGGGCTGAGCCGCTGTGCGAGTCGGGCTGGGTGTAGTGCCCTCGGGGCTTTCACGTTCCGGATCTCTTTCCGCACGGCCTGTGCTGTTGACGACGAGCGTACCGGCTGAGTCGCATACACGGAGAAGGTGACATATGTTGGGGAACATACTCCATACCTGTGGGTCAACGTTCCGACGTCACTTCCATGTGCTTGTCCCTGACTGTGATTGTTAGCCCCATCTCGCGCAGTGCCGCTCTCGCTTCGCGGATGTTCGAAGCATCGCTCCACTCCCGTCTGAGATTGCGCACTACTCGCGCAGCTGCGAAATGGCATAAGGCGGTTGACCTGAGAACTCTGCCTGCCGGACTATTGCTACGTTGAGACCAGCATCGCGCTTGCCGGTGTTGAGGGGTTCTGTAATGTGTGGGCGGACAATGGTCCTGACGGTAGCCATGCTCGAGCCAAGAGTGAAGAAGCATCAAGCGGAGGAGGAAGCAGAGAGTTTGGGCCCGTGATGCCAGTTTCAGGTACAAGGCATTACACCCCTGTTG
>CAZBJW010000121.1:0-12678 GCA_964492135.1 uncultured Anaerolineales bacterium | reverse complement strand
GAGTGGGGCTTTGCCCCATTGGCTCCGGAGAACTACCACTCTCCTTTCACATTCCTGATCGATATCGTGGAGAGCGAGGGTAACCCAGCACGGCAGTCGGACACGGTGGAAATCCGCTTCACCGAGTGTGGCGCCGCCGGGCAGTTCGACAGCATCGTTTTTCAGTACTCCACAGGGAATCCCACTCCTGTCCCAACACGCAACGCGGTGCCAACCCCCGTGCCCAACACTCCCATGCCGTCGGTGCAGTGGGATCCGCGCCTGAACGCCTTGCCCTGCGTAGGGGTGCAGACTGTGGCGGACCGAGGGATCCAGCTGCGGCCAGGGGACAGGTACTGGCGTCTCGTGAGTGCGAGATGGCTGAACGAGGAGGAAAGCCGGGGAGACATCCAGATCCATGTAGATCTGCTGGACGAAGCTGGCGGCCGTGTGTTCGGTGAGGCGGTGGTCTTCGAGAACGGCGGTAGTCACCGGGTGGTTAGCGAACCGCAAAGCTGCTGCTATCCGTGGGACTATCCAGTGAAGTATCCCATGTTCAACGTGCTCTGTTCTTACAGTGCCCATGTAGAAGCTTCGCCCAGCGACGTGGTGGTGGGGATGGGATTGGGCACCCCGGAGCACCCTGAATGGACGGTTCACACGGGGTTCGTACTGACATTTCAAAGGACAGTATATCGATGACTTGTTGCAGACCGCAGGCTCTGGCGAGCCCTGTCTTGGAGGTGTGGGCATGCTTCGGCTGATCTTCTGGAGAGCCATTGCATCGATAACCGGTGGACTGCTTCAAGTGAGGGTTCTGCTCCTCATCTTAGTGGTCGCGTATGTCGTTGGTTGGATCATCGGTATAGCCTATGGGCGAGGGTTCTAGGACGGTCATCAGAAGGAGGCAGACAAATGGGAAACGGGAAGCGTCGGATGGTGATGGTGGTATCTCTGATTGCGCTTCTTGCAGGCCTGGCATCCCCTGTCGTGGGGGCGCCTGAGGCGAGGCCTCGTGACACGAGTTCACAGGTTCACATAGTCCAGTGGGGCGAGAATCTCACCCTGATAGCTAGGCGGTACGGCGTCACCACTGCGGCTATCGTGCAGGCGAACGGGATAGCCAATCCCAACTACATCTATGCAGGACAGAGGTTGGTGATCCCAGCGCGCTCGACAGCTCCTGCGCCGTCGCCGTCGGGCCCCACGACCACCTACGTCGTGCGCAGCGGAGACAATCTCTCCGTCATCGCCTACCGGTTCGGCACCACCGTAAACGCCCTCATCTCATTGAATGGGCTGGTGAATCCCAACCTCATCTTCGCGGGCCAGACGTTGCGTATCCCTGGGCAGGGAGACTCTTCCCAACCGGCCCAGACCTGCGTCTATGTTGTGAGGGGGGGCGACAACTTGACGAGGATCGCTCTAGCCTACCGCACCACAGTGTGGGCCATCGCCATTGCCAACAACCTGGCGAACCCCTCTTTCATCTGGGTCGGCCAGCAGCTGGTCATACCGGGCTGTTCGCCCGGCAGCTCACCCGCGCCGACACCGCAGCCAACGGTCGCTCCTGCGCCGACCGTCCAGCCCGGTCGGGTGCCTCGCATGAACACCCCAGAGTACGGAGTCCATACGTTCTTGTGGTGGAACGGCGAGTACCGCGCTCGAGACGCACAGTTAGCCAAGGACGCTGGACTAACCTGGGTCAAAGAGATATTCCCTTGGAGAAGCATTGAAGGAGCAGGCAAAGGGATCTTTGATTGGTCGGTAGCGGATCGCGTGGTCGAGACCGTGAACAGTCGTGGACTGAAGATTATTGCACGCGTGGATTTCCAGCCGACTTGGGCGAGAGCCGATGGGGCCAACAACGGTCCGCCGGACAACTACGGGGACTATGGTGACTTTCTCTACGCCGTGGCCAGCCGCTACCGCGGCAGGATCCAAGCGTATGAGATCTGGAATGAGCCGAATCTGGCACGCGAGTGGGGTAATCGGCCGCCCAATGCTGCTGAATACGTGGCTCTTCTGAGGGTGGCCTATCGTCGCATTAAGGAGGCGGACCCCAACGCCACGGTCATCACGGCGGGCTTGGCTCCCACGGGAACCGGTCTGCCGGATGCAATTCCTGATGCCCAGTACCTACGTCAGATGTACCAGGCGGGCGCCAAGAACTACTTCGATGTGCTCGGGGTCCATGCTCCAGGATACAAGGCTGCCCCGGAGACAGACCCGAGTGAAGTACAGAACAACCGCGACCTCGGGGGAAGGCGCTTCTTCTGCTTCCGTAGGGTAGAAGACTTGCGCCAGATTATGGTGGACAACGGCGACGCAGCAAAGCAAGTGGCCGTTCTAGAGTTCGGGTGGACAAGCGATCCAAGGCCTGGATCTCCATACCACTGGCATGCGGTTTCCGAGGAAACAAAGGCGGACTATATAGTGCGCGCCTTCAAGTGGGCGCGTGACCATTGGTCGCCATGGATGGGGGTCATGACCGTCCTATCTATCGCGGATACGGCTTGGACGGAGGCGGACGAGCAGTATTGGTGGGCCATCACCAACCCGGACGGCACTACTAGACCGTCCTACGAGGCTCTGAAGGATGCAGCGAAGTAGACTGAGAGGAGGTCATCAAGTGGGTCGCAACACCCCGTGGCTTTGGACATCTGTGGTCTGCGTGGTGCTTTCGCTCTTGATCGGTGGCTGCACCAGAGAGAAGCCCATGGCGACCCCCACGCCGACGAGGCAGGCGGAGCCACAGCTCAGCACGCCGTCGCCTATTGCGACCCCGGTGAGCACTCCTGAGCCGCCCAAGCTCACCTACTACACCGTTCAGCCCGGGGACACAGTGTGGGGAATCGCGGAGAGCTTTGGCGTCCCGGTGGAGGCCCTGGTAGAGGCGAACTCCCTATCGGAGCCTGATCGCCTGCAGCCCGGTACGGAGCTGGTCATCCCTGTTGAAGATGAAGCGCCGCCGGACGAAGTCCCCGGCGGGGAACCGTCTTCGGTGGAGGTGAAACCTACGGAGGGGCAGCTTACGCACACTGTGAGCGCCGGTGAGAATCTGTGGAGCATTGCCCAGCGATACGGCACCACGGTGGATGAGATCGCGGCGCTCAACGAGCTGGATCCTGAGGGAATCTTGGCGCTGGGACAGGAGTTGCTGATCCCATAGACCGCTGAGAGGCGCGAAGATAGCCACAAGGGAGGGTGATCGTGAACCTGTTTGACTATCCAAGACCGAGAGAAGACACCGGCATAGGGTTTCACTGGTTTCCCGACTATTACCACTACGAGCGGCACTACTTCGATACGTTCATGCCGGAATTGAAGGCCATGGGCACCAGCTGGTTGCTGGTTCTCTCTGATGGACTGAATCCTATTCCAGATTGGTTCATCAGGGGACTTGTTGACCACGACATCGAGCCCATCATCCGCATCTATACGAGATTCGTGACCTTCATCGACCAGGCCGGCTTGCGCCGAGCGTGCAAGCACTACGCGTCTCTCGGTGTGCACTATGTACACGTGTTCAACGAGCCGAATCTGAGGCTCGAGTGGGCCGAGTGGAATGCAGAGCGGTTACCGTCGCGATTCATGGATTTCCTGATACCCTGCCTGGATACCATGTACTCAGTGGAGGGGATCATCCCCTTGCTTACCCCCCTTGCACCAGCGGGTGACTACTGGGACTCCTCTTTCTTGAAGTCTGCATTGGCCATTCTGAACCAGCGCGGGAAGAAGTACCTATATGACAAGATGGCTATCGGCATCCACAACTACGCCTTCAACAAGCCCCTGGATTATGGAAAGGGGGGCAGCGCACGGTGGCCATGTGCACAACCCTACCAGCGGCCTCCAGGTTGCGAAGACCACACAGGGTTCTACATGTTTGAATGGTACGATGAGATAGTCCGCCAGTACACGGGACGGTGGCTCCCGATGATCTGCTGCGAGAACGGCGTTCGGCTGAGCGATGCTGAGGATCCCCGATCCCCGGCGATCAACGAAGCCCTGCATGCCGAACGGCATGCAGGGATGTGTCAGATGATGATGAACGGGGAGGTGCCGTACTACTTCTTCAACAATGCGTTCTGGCTGTTGGCAGCAGAAGATGACAACTCCTTCGTGCGCCATAGTTGGTACAGGCCCAATGGCGAACCTCGCTTGCCACAGTCCGTGGCCCAGCTGAAGGCCTTGGCGAAGGTCAAGCGCCCGTTCCGAGTGCACGTACCATCGGAGATAAGAGTTCTCATGCCCGATGGCACTGTTCAGGTGATGCGCCTAGAAGAGTACCTCCGAGGCGTGGTTCCACGAGATATCGGCGAAGAAGCTCCAGCCGAGGCTCTCAAGGCCCAGGCCGTAGCTGCTCGTTGCTACGCGGCATTCGCCGTGGCCAATCCCAGACACAGCGCACAGGGTGCTGACATCTGCACCACGACTCATTGTCAGGTTTGGTCTCCGCAGACCTACGCGAGCACGGATGAAGCCGTGGAAGAGACTGCCGACATAGTGGCCTTACACGGCGGCGAGGTGATCCAAGCTTTCTACTTCAACCATTGTGACGGACACACTCGCAATAGTGAGGACGTTTGGGTTCGCGCTTTGCCCTATTGCAGGAGCGTACGTTGCATCAAGCCTTACCCATCCATGCACGGGCATGGAGTGGGCATGTGTCAGCAAGGGGCAATCGCCATGGCGGAGCAGGGTGCCACGTATGTGGACATCCTAACGCACTACTATACGGATGTCGAGATTGTGGGCGCTGACCGAGTGCCAGTGGATACATGGCCTGAACTGAGTAGGGGATACTCTGGCTGGCCGCGTCCTCGTGGCGACAACGGTCTGGGTATCCATGCGGGCTTGGATTTCTCCGACCAGGCCATAGCCACAGATGTGGCGCGAGTAGAGGCACTGAATCTGAGATGGGTGGTGTTGGCTCCTGAGAAAGAGATGCAACTCCGAACGGCGGCCCCAGCCTACTGGGAGAGAGGCATCATGCCGGTGGTGCGGCCAAGATGCTTCGTCGATGAGGATCATGACTTCGTGAAGCATGCGACGGTACTGGCGGAGCTGGACATTCCGGCCTACATACAGGTGTACAACGCTCCCGAGAGGCCAACGGAGTGGAAGACGCGTCGCGTTGACATGGCGATGTTCGCCTCGCGCTGGCTCACGCAGGCGATGTCCTTGGTCGAGATCGATGCCTATCCCGGGCTGCAGGTGAACAGGATCGAGGATTTGCGAAAGGTCATCGCCGAAGCGAGGAAGCAAGGGGTGCAGCACATCTTCCGTCATGCCTGGTTCTGCTGTCACAACCACGGCCGAAACCGTCCAGCGCGTTATCCGTACGACGACATCAACCAGCGGGCGCTGGCTGTGCAGCATCCGGAGTGGGAGTTCGCAGGGTCGATAGAGGAAGTAAACCGCTGGCGCCGCGAAGGTCAGCACCCTGGACAGACGGTCGAGGATGACCATGATTGCGTGCTCGGATTCCTCGCCTATGCCAGAGTATTCGAGGATGAACTGGGTTTCGTCCCTCCCTTCATCTGTGTTGAGGGAGGATGGGAGTATGGCGATCTCACCGACCGCCGCTATCCCAAGGTGAATGACTTCTTGCATCAAGCCCATCACGTGGCCATGTTCGCGTGGTTCAAAGATGGAATGCTCTCCCACGGCGATCGGTTGCCCGAGTATTTGTTCGCGGTATGCCCCTGGATCCTGTCCGGGAGCGACGAGCAAGCCGCCTGGTACGGTGGGCTCCGCGGAACGCGCGAGCAAACCATAGCTACTGTGGCGACCATGTCGCGTTTCGTCCGTCCGGGCATACCTGTCCCCGTGCAGGCGCCTGCTCCCGCGCCTACGTCGCCAGAACTCTCGCCTACGCCTGCTCCGGCCCCGTCACCTCAGCAGAGCCCTGGGCGACCTGGAGCGAAGTGGAGCATGAGTGTGGTCCGGCAGTCTCGGACGGACGGAGTGAGAGCTATCGCTGGATCCTTCCCGCGCCAGGGGATTCGTCTGGAGGTCACTGATCCTTGGGGCAATTCCGTGACGGTCACCAGCGGCTCGAAGCCGGAGTATGGGCCAGGCGGT
This sequence comes from uncultured Anaerolineales bacterium, assembly GCA_964492135.1. Taxonomy (GTDB): domain Bacteria; phylum Chloroflexota; class Anaerolineae; order UBA7937; family B3-Chlor; genus CAYGAW01. The sequence continues at coordinate 6,609 of CAZBJW010000121.1, read as the reverse complement.
TTCGAAGTTGCCGTTTGGGCCGACGCGGTCTACACCTTGCGCTTTCTGGAGGAGGCGTTCCAGGTAGATGTGAAGCGCGAGATTGTAATCTTGACATTCAGTGAGAACAGCACTCAGGGAGGGACTGAGGGAGATGGTGAGGCCGGAACACGGCTGGTCACAAACTGGATGGAGCCAGAGGTGGTTGAAGAGCTTTTCCAGGATCTGAGTCGGTATGAAGACCTCTTCGCCGTGGAGAGGCAGTAGCGTCAGGCGGATACCAAGCTCTGCGCTACCCCAGGGGAAGCACTGATAACAACTTGAGGGAGGTTGAGAAGGGAAATGGAAAAGGGAACAGACACGAGAAGCAGCAGGTTGTTCATGGTCATCGCACTGGTACTCACGGCGTCGCTGTTCTTGGGTTTGCTGGGCGTCGGGGGGCTGATCCTGCTCAGGCTCGTCTCGGCGCCGACGGATGTCGCGATGCCGCCGCCTGAGGCAACCACGCCCACAACGCCAACGGAAGTGCCCACCGTCCCCGCTCCTTCGCCGCTGCCTAGTGCAACGCCGACACTGGCACCGACTGCAACCTTGGTCGTAGTGGCTCAGACTACGCCAAGTCCGACAGTCGAAGGCGCGGAGAGAGGTAATGGCCAGGATGGTCCAGGGATGAGCAGCCCGAGCCCGGAGTCGCCAGAAATGCCTCAGACGGGACTTGGCCTGCTGGACACGCTGGGGATCGGCTTGGCGCTGGTTGTCATCCTCGCTGCTACTAGGCTTGGGCGCCACATGAAGGTCGGAGAATAAGCCTGGATGTGGAGAAAGACTGTTTGCTCCTTGCACAATCGGAGTCGGGCTGAAGGAGACATTCAGTGATTGGGCAGCCTGCGCGGCAAAGAATGTCTCTGCTTGCTCGCGTTGATCGAATTGCCAGTGGCATACTCGCCATCGCCTTTCTGATAACCGGCTTTCAGGCGGGCTATCGACTGACTCACAGCGCAGGGCAAGTGCACAGAGTGACCGAATCACCACCGGGGACCGAGCAGGTGCCTGGCGTACCTGACCCCATGGAGACTCCAGTGCGCGTAGCCGAGCCGTTGCCCATGTGGAGCGGCACGGATAGGCTGAACATCTTGGTCATGGGTATTGACCAGCGTACTGGCTCAGCGTTGCCAGGTAGGGCCGACGTAATCATGATCGCCAATGTAGATCCGGTGCAGAGAAGGATAATGTTGCTTTCCATACCCCGGGACCTCTGGGTCGAGATCCCGGGGCACGGTGAGAACAGGATCAACAGCGCATACTTCTACGGAGAGTTCGAGGGTACAGAGGGAGCTGGACCTGGCTTGATGAAGCGGACAATCGAGCACAACTTCGGAGTTGTGATCGACCACCATGCGACACTCAACTTCCAGTGCTTCACGCAGATGGTGGACATATTGGGCGGCATCACCGTCGACGTGCCCAAACCCGTTAGCGACAATCAGTACCCTGACGAGAACTACGGCTATATGAGGATCTATATCCCGGCCGGAAGGCAGCACATGAACGGCGAAACCGCTCTGCAATATGTGAGGGCTCGCCATGAGACGAGTGACTTCTCCAGGATGCGCCGGCAGCAGCAGGTGATCCTGGCCATGCGGGACAAGGCTCTCAGACTAGACATAATCTTCTCGTTACGTGAGCTACTACCCATCTTCCGCCAAGCCTTCTCCACAGACTTGCCGACACAAGATCTCTTGGCCCTGGCCAATCTCGGGGCCCAGATTGAACTGGAGGATGTGCAGCTGCGGGTGATTGACGAATCGATGACGGTCCCCTACGTTGCCCCCGACGGAGCCCAGGTACTCTTACCTAAGCTGGAGCGTATTCGGGCGATGACGGCTGACCTATTGGAGGATGCACCTGCCAGTACGGAGGCCTGGGACCCGGCATTGACAGACGCTCGGATCCTCGTGCGTGCCGATGCTTTCAGACCAAGACTAGCTCTGGAAGTGGCTGATTACCTGCAGCGCAGGGGGTACACTGCCTCCGCCCAGAGCGATGGAGTTCAGATCGAGTCCGAGGGGACGTTTGTCGCCAGTCGTCGCGAGGTGGCTGAGACGGCGGTTCTCATATCTGGACTGCTGCGCGTGGACCCCGAGCTTGTTATCCTAGATCCGAACGTAGAAGCGGGCAGCGACATCGTGGTGACGCTGGGGCGCAGCTTCGTGATGCCTGAATAGTGAGGGGTATTTGACTCGCGATGGAGAACTGTGGATCGATATGGATGGCTGCGGAGAGACTATGGCGTGCCGACTGGTTGGCCGACCGGTTCAAGCCAGTCGCTGGCGCACCAGCCGAGGGCTCCGCCGTACTCCAGATACCACCAGGTGAAGCCGTCGGCGACCTGTGGCCCTCCGACAACGCGAAGAATGGTGCCTTCGTCAAGCATTTCGATGGTTTCGTGGCCGGTACCGGGAGCGGATCGCAATCGCAGACCCGCGCCTCCGGTGTCTCCGACCCTGACTTGGTCTCCCAGCTTGATCTGGTCGGCCCTCGCGGGAGACAAGGGTCTCGATTCCACGGGCAAGAGCAAGGTGGGATCCAGTCCCTTCGCGCCAAAGTATTCTTGGCCCAGATCTCCAAGCCTCATTGCACCCTCAGAAGGGGCATCCATATGCCACTCTATGCGCGAGCGCTGGAAGTATTGGATGATCATCCCCGGCTCGACAGTGAGCTCGCTGATCGGAAGTCCCAAGATATCCGGCCCGCCGTGCTCTGTGTAGAAGCCAAGGAAGCTGAAGCACACATTGTGTCCCGTTTCGGGGAAGTAACGACAAAGCTCATCCTCGATCATCGAGTCCGAGGCTGGGCTAGTGCGCGGTCTTCCCTGGCCCAGGAGTTCTCCCAGCGGGCTCAACTCTGCTTGGCTCGCGTCTTGGTTTCCCAGCGGACAGTCCATCCGCGCGCGTTGGAAGTACTGGACCAGCAGGCCGCTCTCTGCGAAGGCTTCGGTGATCGGAGGACCCCATGTCTGTAGTCCCCCTGTCACTTCGAAAGCGGACAGAAAGGGTTCATCGAGATAGTGGCCGGTCTGTGGGAAGTACGTGGCTGACACCTGCTGGGCTTGGCCAGGAAACCACGGCAGGACAAGTATACCGACAGCCAGGCACCCGACGAGGGGCAGAACCAGCTTCTTGAGCATGATGATCTTGGGCACTGCTGTAGGCCCGGACCCATTATAGCACATTACACTCACATGAAACAAACGAGGGGGCGTAGGCCAAGTAGCATAGAATCGAGTTGCCTCTGATTGAAGTAGCCAAAGGCAGTCGGGAGGTGGATGATGAACGAGCAGTTCCATGGGGAGGCTATCAAGTTGCAGGTCGTCAACGGGAAGGTCAAGATGAGCAGGTTGTCCTGTAGCGCTCCTGATTCGCCTGCTCCGTCCAGCAACTGGGGCACGCTTTATGCAGTATCGCACGCGGTCGACCGCAGCGGTGGTGGAGAACTCGTCTGTGATCGCGTAGAGGGCATTGCGCGAGAGACCTATCGTCGCTCGCCGGGCGGGGTGACCAACCGCCTGCGACAAGCTGTGAGGAACGCCAATAGATATCTATACCTGAGGAACCGCGTCCGCCGAAAGGGACAGGAGCTTTTTGCCTCACTGGGGTGCGTGGCGATGCGTGGTATGGATACGTATGCTTGTGGCGTGGGCCCCCATTGCATTCTCATTCTGAGTCGCGGACGAGTGCGCACTTTTGCGAATCGCGGCTCACGGCTGGAGTCTACCATGGCTCACGATTGGCAGGCGAATGGCTCGCTACTGGGACGCAAGCGGACCCTCCCAGACCCGCAGATTTCCTATCGCCAGATTCTGCCGGGTGAGTGTTTGTTGATCATGGCTGGCGCGGACGGCCAAGTGCTCGAGCAAGCCGCCAACCAGCTGGGAGGCATCCTGGACAGAGGTGAGATGGAGGCGGTGGCAAGGGATCTGGGTAGACTGCTCGGCAGGTCCGCTGACCTTTCTGCGCTGCTTGTTAGAGCGAGCCCGGAAGAATCGTATCTGCCCAAAGGCTCTGGTGACTTCGGTGCAGGTGTCACCATGCCCGTCCCATCTCCACGGCAGGCATCCGCATCATCGCGTCAAGGGGGCGACCACGATGCTGATGCAGAAGACAGCTCGTTTGTCGACATGGAGGCCATACCCGTTCATCAAGAGGACGTCACTCTGAAAGATATACAATCTGTCGGTGGATTCCCCGCCTCAAGGTCGATTGGGCATTCCCACGGAAAGCGGATGCAGGCTTTAGGACGGAGGCGAGGCCCGCCGCAAGAGGTCTTTGGACACGGGCTGGAGACGGCTCGGTTAGCTGCGACATGGGTCATCTCCTTGCTTCTCGGTGTCTGGCAAGGCACCATGAGGCTGCTGAGATCGTGTTTGGATCTCAGCAGGCGTCTCTGGACCTGGATCAGGCAGCATCGGGTCATCGAGAGGATGGGCCGCGGATGTCAGTTGGCACTGATCGGTCTTTGGGCAGCGTCAAAAGGGCTGATGATTCGCATTCTACCAGAGCGACAGGGTCCCACCGTGACCTACGGGTCCTCAGCGCGCCCGATGGCAAGAGCGAGAGTCCTTGGCTTCCACCCGTCGCCCAGGAGTCGGACAGTGATGGGTGCTCTCATCATGCTGGGTGTTGTGGCTTTGGTAGGTACCGCTGCTGTGCGAGTCAGAGCCCGGCTGGCGCAAGCACAGGTGGAGACGCTGGCCACCGGCGTGCGCGAACGGCTGGTGCTGGCGGCAGAAGAGGAGAACACCGAGTCCACGCTGGTCTTGCTCGCAGAAGCGCAGCAGTTGGTTGACCAGTCGGATATCAACGTAGGTGAGAGCGCAGAACTGAGCCAACTGATGGAGGAGATGGACAAGCAATGGGACGAGCTGACGGGCTCAGTGCGCATAACGTTCCGCGAAGAGCACACGTTAGCCACGCCTGACCAAGCGGCTCGAAGAATGCTCGTCCATGACGACTCGTTGTATGTCCTTGATGATACTGGACAGCGCCTTTACCGGTATGCTCTGGATGAGGAGGGAGCACTTGCCGGGGATCAAGAGCCGTGGATCTGGGAGCCATCGACAGACGCTGAGGGCGTTCCTGCTATGGAAATCGTGGACATGGAATGGATAGAGGCGGCCAACGGACGCCTCACGGCGGCCCTCCTGATGCTGACGTCGGAAGGCACAATACTGGAGTTGAATGCGGATGGGACGGTCCGGCCTGTGGCGATTGCGGATGCCGGGCGATGGGAAAGCCCGAAGGCATTGAGAACTTACGCCGGAAACCTGTACGTGCTCGACGTGGTGCGTGGGAACATCATTAAGTATCTTCCGTCGGGGGACGACTACCAACTTGCGCCAGTCGAGTATGTGCACGGCTCCGCCGACATCGACTGGGCCGACGTGACGGACATGGCCATTGATGGCTTCGTCTACCTGCTACTCTCGAACGGCTCGATAGTCAAGTTTACGGGTGGGATAACTCAGGCGTTCCCGCAGGATGGATTGTATCCTCCGTTGGCGAATCCTTCAGCCATATTCGCATCTCCGGATGCGTCGTCGGTATTCGTCTCCGAGGCAGGTCAAGGCCGGATGGTGGAGTTCAATAGGGACGGCCAGTTCATAAGACAGTTTGCCGCTGCGCGTGAGGGTGAGGATCCCTTGAGCGATTTGCGAGCGTTTTCTGTTGATGTGACTCATCATCGCTTGCTGGTCGGTACAGGCAATGGTCTCTTCACCAGCGATCTTCCGTTGCTGGATTAGGGACAATGTTTCTGTCTGTACGGTAATGCGTAGAACTGCCATGGCGATTACTAAGTCCTTGCGCTTGAAAACGAAGCTGGATAAGGGGTGGGTGCTCCACCGTTGGTGCACGAAATCCCGTGAGACGCCCAGAACTGATCGGCGTCCACGGCGTGCCGAACGCTAGAACAAGTAGAGGGGTTCGGAGTGCAAAGGAGTATCATCCATCAGACCCTCGCCAAGCAGATGACGTCGCGGCCCGGTGATCGTCGCATCCGGATCATCGTCAAGTACAAGCAGCACATTGCCAAAGCCAGGGCCGTGGAGGCGGCGGAGTTGCCAGAGTCTCCGTCCAGAGTGCTGAGTGTCGTTCCGGCCGTAGCTTTGTCCGCTGCGCCATACCAGATTGAGGCCCTCAGTCGTGAGCCCGACGTTGACACAATCTGGCCAGACTTGCCAGTCCACGCTTGTCTCGACGTAAGCACTTCGGTGATCAGGGCGCCCAGTGTCTGGCACGAAGGTTATCATGGCGCGGGCGTGGGAATTTGTTTTCTCGACACAGGCATCGATTTGGAGCATGCAGACTTCGCCGGGCGAATCGCTGGCGTGGCTGACTTCACAGGAGAGGGCATCTCCGACGTCAACGGCCATGGGACACACGTCGCCGGTATCGCCTCTGGAGACGGCAGAGCGTCTGGAGGCAAGTACAGAGGTGTCGCACCGGGCGCAGAGCTATATGTGGTGAAGGTGCTCGATCGCCAAGGCTCCGCTTTCATGAGCGACGTCATGGCTGGGCTCGACTGGGCCGTCAAGCAGAACGTACACGTGATCAACCTCTCGCTGTCGGGACC
>CAZBJW010000120.1:0-12710 GCA_964492135.1 uncultured Anaerolineales bacterium | reverse complement strand
AGATCGATGCGGTCAGTCTGAAGTCGCCTCAAACTCTCATCCAGTTGACTCCGGAAAGTAGCCGCGTCGCGACCATGATTCTTGGTCATGAGAAAGACTCTCTCGCGGTACCCATCCCTGAGCGCGAGACCCATGAACCTCTCACTCTCACCATCGTTATAGCACCAAGCGTTGTCGAGGAAGTTCATCCCCTCATCGATGGCGGTACGTATAATGCGCATAGCAAGCTGGGCATCGCGCGCCTTGCCGATGTGGTGTCCTCCCAAACCTAGCACCGTCACCTTGACGTCTGTCCTACCCACGGTTCGGAGGGGAATGCCTTTGATGCGTGCCATCTTCTCCATGTGTTTGCCTCCCGCCGTGCAATGTGGAGTAGCCTCGACGGAGCGCCATCTACTCTGCAAATCCGTCCTCTCGAATGGAAAGGGTGGTCTCTTTTTTCGGCCCGCGGAATCCCTCCGGGCGCTCTATAGCCAGAGCCGGCAGAGGCCATATTCGCCTCCAGGAAGATGTGCTCGAATGACTGCTCCGCCCGCAGATGGTCCTCTGGTGCGTAACCGGGGCTAACCACTGCAGGGCACAATAGCCCTCCTCAGTTCCCTGGCCCGATCTACACACTCTAAGATCGTCCTTTCATTGCCTTCCAGGTCGCCCACCGCCCTTCAATCTGGGCCGAGCCAATGCACAATGCTTCCAGGATCACAGAACCCTCGAAGGTGACCGCAACGTCCGTCCAAGTGAGCACGTGATGTTCGCTCATCCTTCTAGAAAAGCAACAAGGCCATCGCCCACAGGGTCGCGATGCCTCCAACTATTGGGTAGTCAGCGGGATGGCACAAGGCCGAGAGCGCGCAGAACCGGTCGGCCGGAGGGATCTATGACAAAAGACAGGAAGCGGACGAACGCGCCGACGGCCACCCGTATCGGGCGCCAACGTGCACTCACTTCACCGTTACCCGCCCCTGCTCTTCTCGGCGGCTGTGCCACGACCATCGGAAGTAGCCCAGATGCCGTCAACCCATGAGTTGCGGCGACTTGGGCCCAGGCAACTCCCCCAGTGCCGCCAACAGGATGGCTAGCACGTACAAGACCCTCATCAACTCCACGCTAATCACCTTCGAGAACGAGAAGTCGAATAGCGCCTCCCAGAGGCCTTAGTCGCGATCCTCCATGATCATACGCTCCTTGCTTTCCTGGTACCGTCGCCATGAGTCGCGGCTTCCGTGTACCTCGAACCGCAGGACAAGCGCGAGGCAGCCGGAGAAGGAGTCTTAACCTCGCGTTCGCGGCAGAAATCTGTGGGTCCGGCTGCCTCGGCTCAACAGTCTTTACTACGCCTTAGCCCCCTCCCGTCCTGCACCCGTGGTGATGGTGTAAGCCACCTCGTCCTTCAGCCCCTGGCGGATGATCGCTGCCCCTTCCTTCGCCAGCCCCCGCAACAGGGGCCGGTCTCTTCCTGAGCACGATGCCACCGATGGGGCCGCCGAGCATAAAGCCCAGACCGTCGCCACGGCCACAGTTCTAGGGGATTCTCCGTGAAACAGTTCTCCTTCCTGCCAACGAGATCCTGGGTGGGCCACTGGCGCGGACTGTGTAGTGACCCACCCATGAATCGTTTCCGTGCAACCTGAGCTGCACGGAGTCAGCCGCCCATGACAGCCGCCTTCTGCGGCGCGAGCCTAAGTACCCGAAACGAGACCACGATCAGGATGATGCCGCCCATGATCCCGAAGATGTCCACCGGCAGCGAGAACGCCGCAAAGTAGCGGTCGGGACATGGTACAAAACCGAACATCACGCACAGAATACTCAGAACCACCGGACCCCATCCCTCACCTCTGAGGCCCCGAATGACGTGGAGCCCCTCCCGATCAGACCTTGAACACCCAGCAGAACGACCGCGAGAGTGACGACCAGGATGCTTGCTCACAGCGGATGCCGCAGCACATAGATGCCCGGCAGGATGCCCACTATACCCAGAGCCAGTTTCAATCCCCAGGCCCTGCGGTCCGTGAACATCCCGACCAGCGAGAACATCCCGTCGACGAGGCAGTAGGCACGCACAAAGGTGACGAGCACCACCGTTGGCATCCCAGGGGAGCTGATAAGTAAGATCCCCAAGGTCAGAGTTGCGATCCCGCGCAGCAAGATCAGGCACCAAGGTCAGCCACCTCTTTCTCCGCCATCTCTGCCACCGCTATCTTACGTCCTTACCCTTCTTCTCCGATCTCTCAAGAGCTTCGCTCAACACGCGAGTGACTTCGCGTCACCCCTCTAATCTCCTGTAGGCCCTTGCCCATTGGCTGCCTTCTCTCCTGACTCCCGTGTCAACTTCCGAAATGCGGCCAGCAACGCTTCTGGAGCATCGCCTTTGCTTACAAAGGCATCCGCACCCAGCGCCAGACTCTCCTGCTCCGATTCTGATCGCGCGCTGAAGACGATCACCTTCGGCGGACTGTGGAGCCGCTCTTGCGCTAGCAGCAAGGCAGCGGCGGGACGGCCCGGCAACTCCCAGTCGAGCAAGACCAGGTCCGGTTTGAGCTCCTTGATCTGAACCACAAGGCTCGGCAGGTCTGAGCTCTCCCCAACCAGAGTCACGCCGTGTTCCTCTCGAAGCAGCACTTTCAAAGCAGAGCGTACGCGCACGTCCCTATCACCGACGACGATGCGCATGCTTGTGTCTTGCTCCACAACAAAGCTCCTTCCACAGGGCGATTCAGTGACTCGAGACCCGGTCACGGGCAACCTGTGAGCCAGTCAATGGTTGTTGTGATTTTCCAGAAGGTCATCGACTCCCTGAACCTATCATATCGGAAATCCTCTTCCGACACATCGGGCATTCGTTCAGTTTGCGACCTGTACGTTTGTCTAGGTTTCAGTTGAAACATTCGTACGGGTAGGGGTCGTCGGAGAGGCGCCCTTGCCTCTGCTGTATCGGGAATTCGAAGGGCTGGACACCTCAAGAGTGAGAACACTCCAGACCCACGAGTGCCTCGACCGGTGCACCTGCCGCCAGCTCAGCGCCAGTACGAGAAGCAAGACTGGTCTTGGACCAAGCGCCCGGGGTCCGGTCGTGGGCGGAGGAGTTGAAGAGAGTGACAGAATACGGACAAGTCTCTGCGCCGTCACATGGGGGCTTCTGTGGAGGTAAGAACCAGGGCACTGCGTCAGGACTGGCTCTGTGCCGTCGTCTTGCTCCAGCCACGAGCTGGGCGGCTGATTTCCGCCATGGAGTCAGGCTGGACCCACAAGACAGAAGCCCGCCGCACAGACATCTCTTCCAGGGAGCGTGTTCACCACACAGTTGATTGGTTTGATAGGGTCAGCCTCCGCCGACTGTGAACTGGGGCTGCCCTGTAGTCAGGGGAAGTAACCTCCGACCGGAGTCATGGGGATGATCAGGCGCGATCAAGGCACTAGACGATGCTTGATGGCCAGGGCGGCGGCTTCGGCCCGGTTCGTTGCGCCCAGCTTAGAGAGAATGCCGCTAACATGGAATCTGGCCGTGTGGTGGCTGATCACCAGTCGTCGGGCAATCTCGATATTGCTTAACCCCTCGACGAGCAGAGCAAGCACTTCCCGCTCTCGTTCCGTCAAGTCATGCCCTAGCGCGGAAGGCTCTGCAGCCACCTCGGCCAGGGCCTTGGTCGCTTCGGGGGAGAAAGTGGAGTAACCTGCGTGGGCCGTCCGGATCGCTTCGGCCAGCTCATCCGCCCCTACGTCCTTGAGCAGGTAGCCGATGGCTCCCGCTTGCAGGGCGTCGCGGACCAACGTGCCTTCGTGGAAACTGGTCAGCGCAATTACCTTCACCTCCGGGTGTATTCGCAGGAGGGCGCGGGTCGCATCAGCGCCACTCATGCCAGGCATCACCATGTCCATCAGTACTACGTCTGGTCGGAGCTCACCACACAGCTGGAGGGCCTGCTCACCGTTGGGCGCTTCACCAACCAGCTCCAGGTCAGCGAAGGCGAGGAGAGAAAACCGCAATCCATTGCGGATCACCCCGTGGTCATCAACTGTCATAACACGGATAATCTCTGGCTCAGTCATGAGCTTGCCTCCTACCCGCCTCTTGCCAATCGACCGCCACCTCGGTCCCGCGGGCCAGTTGGCTAGTGACCTCCATTCTCGCCCCGATGCTGTCGGCCCGCTCTTGCATGATGGCAATACCCAGCTGCTCTGGCAAGGTGTCCGCTGGATCGAAACCGCACCCATCGTCGCGGATGCGGAGTGTTACCCGTCCCGGCTCGCAGAGCAGGCTGACGGACGCCTCGCTCGCGTCAGCGTGTTTGGCGACATTGTTGAGCGCTTCCTGGGCAATGCGGTACATGGCAACCTGCAGTTCTTCTGGCAGAAGGCTGTCCCCCTCCACCGTCAATTTGATGGGCACGCGGCTTCGGCCTGCCATAGCCTCTGCCAACTGGCCAAGCAGGTCGCCCAGCGGCTTCTCTGTCAAAGCAGCTGGGCGCAACTCCAGCAGGAGAGTGCGCATCTCAGCCAATGCGCCTTTGGTCAGACTGCGTAGCTCCTGGAGCCCATCTCGCGCCCTATCTGGGCTACGTTCCCACACACGGGGCAAGGCCTCAGCGATCAAGGTGGCCGAGAAGAGAGTCTGAGTCACTGCATCGTGGAGATCACGGGCTAGGCGCTCGCGCTCTGCGACGGCGGCAGCCTCTCCCACCTGATCCCTCAGGCGGGCATTCTCGATAGCCAAGGCGACCTGATCCCCAAAAACCGTGGCCAGTTCGATCTCCTCCTCCGGGAACTCGCGCGGCTCGGAATAGTAGAGGGCAACTCCTCCATAGAGTTCGTCCCCCACGATGATGGGCACGGCCAGCAAGGCCTGGTAGATGTCGGCCCAGGTCTGGGCAAGGGTTGTTCGCTCTGCCTGGCGAATGGCCGTGCCACCCCGGTCAAGGCGATGGGCAAGGTCAGGAATAGGGACGGGTTCCCGGGATGCCATAGCCCGTCTCAGCGCCGCCTGCCCAACGGGGATCTCCCGGCCAGTCGCATACGCGACCAGGAGACCTCGGGCGGCCCGGATGGCTAATTTCCCGTCTTCTTCAAGCCTGTATATGCCCACCGCCTGGTTGCCAAGCAACTCCGCGGTCTGCATGGCGATGTAGTCCAGCACCTCTTCCAGGCTCCGGTTGGAGTTCAAGACGGTCATCACATCGGCCAAGCTCTCAGCTATCTGACGTCGGCGTTCAGCCTCCTGTCGTCGTTCCTCTTCCTCATGTCTGGCCCTTTCGGCGGCGTCTTTGGCCGCGCGCAATTCCTCCTCCGCCTTCCGGCGCTTGGTGATGTCTGCCACAGCAGCGATTGCCCCAATGTAGTGCCCCTCAGCACTGGTGATCGGCGTCGTCTCGAGACTTGCATAGAACGTTGTCCCGTCCTTACACAGAAACTCAAAATCATGTTGCTCCTTGATGCCTATGGCGCGGCGCTGCAACAGCCGCTTGGCGATCTTCACACTCTCTTCCTCCATGAAGGAGAACAGGTCCGCCCCAATCATCTCATCTTCAGTGTACCCCAGCATCTCCGCCATGCGAGGATTGACGAAGGTTGTGTGGCCGTCTTGATCGATGGCCCAGATACCTTCCTGAAGGGCCTGAACCAGTTGCCGGTATCTACGCTCGCTCTCCTGCAAAGCTCTCTCCGTCTGCTTCCACTCGGTGACGTCCGACAGCACTCCTCGCACTCCAACGATGTGATGGTTGGCGAAGACGGGCCGGCTAGAAACGCGCATCCAGCGCATTTCGCCAGACTTGCTCACCATCCGGTATTCGCTTATGCCCACGGAATCGCCAGCAAGGAGTCTCCGAAAATTCTGCGTGACGACCGGCAAATCCTGCGGAGAGATGAACTCGGTGAAGGACCGACCAACGACTTCCGAAGGGGCATATCCAAGCATAGTTTCCATAGCCGGGCTGGCGTATGTGAGTTCTCCGCTGGCGTCGATGGCATAGAGGACATCGTCTACGTTCTCCACGAGATCGCGATACCTCTGTTCGCTCTCCCGCAGTGCCTGCTGCGCCCGCCTGCGCTCTCTCTCCTCCCGGTCTCTGTCCAACATTGCCTGGAGCACGGGGGCGATGTAGCCGGCGGTGGCGTCCAGCAACTCCTGGTCCTGCTCACCATAATCGGTCTCCTTGTTCCCCACCTCAAGAAGCCCGATGACCTCCCCCCGATGGATGATAGGTACAGCGACGACCCTTACTACGGGAACATGCCCCTGTGGGACATGAAGGGGTCCGTTGGAGTAGAAGGACTTCGCCTCCGTGAGGGCGCGGCCCCAGATGCCACCCCACTTCTCGGGTGGAAATACAGTGTCCTTATCGGGAATCTGGCACTCGTCCCAGATGTCTCTGGTCATGGAGGGGCAGACCAGATTTCCCTCCCCGTCGATATATCCGAAGACCCCGTACTTGCTTTCCGAGGCCTCCAGAACCACCTGCAACACTTCTCCATACATCTCTTCATCGGTGGTGGTGAGGAAAACCCGAGCGATCTGGTTCCTGATCGTCAATGCTCGCTGTGATTCTCGCAGCGCCTCCTCCACACGCAGGCGCGCGATGATGCGCCCCAGACGCTCGGCGATAGCACGGATCAGAAGCCACTCTTCCTGGGCGAAAGGGCCCTCGTCGCTTTCTGACCTCTCCTCCAAGTAACAAACTTGAAGTGTGCCGGCTTGTTCACCGCGTATCACAATGTCTGCGGTCTGCTCCCAGGCAGTCTTGCGGTAGTTATCCGTCCGATACTCCTGACTCTCTATGGTGAGGCGTGCGCAAGCGATCTCCGGATACCTCCAGGCGAAAGGAATGAGCCTCACAACTCCCCGAAGTATCTCCTCCAGAGTGATATCGGGCTTCTCCACAAGAGCGGAGATGCCATAGAGGCAATTCAGTTGTTTGACCCGTTCGGCCGACTCCTGCGCATATCGCGACAGTGCATCCTGGGCCCACTGTCGTGCGGTGATATCCCGAATCACCACTTGTACGGCAGGCTGACCTTCATACGTGGTCCGGACTCCTGCTACCTCCACATCAACAGCAGTTCCGTCGAGACGAAGAAGCCTCTCTTCAAACAACGGGGCTTCTCCTTGTTCCCGAACCTGTCGCAGCCGATCCTCCAGAACTTCCCGGTATTCGGACGAAACGAATTCCTTCACGTCTCTTCCCAGGAGCTGTCCGGGATCTTCGGCCCCAAGAAGTGCCGCCAGCGCAGGGTTCGCGAAGACGATCTCCCCCTCCCTGTGGATGGCAATACCATCGTAGGAAATCTCCATCAGCCGACGATACCGCTCCCCGCTCTCAGCGAGCGCCTCCTCCACCTCTTTCAGGCGTACCAAGGCCAGGTGTTTCTCCCCGACAATGGCGTCCACCTGTTCGCTGCGCAGGGCTTCGATGACCGCTTCCGCCTCGGCCAGTCGGGCTTCGAGCTCTTCGTAGGTCAGCTCTTTATGGCTCATGACTCACCTCCGGTCCGTCGCAGCGCGGCGAGCACCTGTTGAGTGTCGCTTAGGCTACCCAGCACCGTGACCCGTGGCGGGGGAGCGACCCGGATCAGCGCCGGCGTCACCAGCACACCTTCCGCGAGTGCGACACCGAAATCCTTGAACACGTCGATCACGTCCAGTTCGTAGCGCCCTTTCAGGTGGCGCTCGCAAAGTTGAGTCAGGTTCTCCCTGGCCTGTTGTGAGTTGGGCTCATTTCCGGCTACAAAGAGTAGTAGGCGGAGCTTGTCGCCTCCCGCGTCCACGCCTTCTGCCTCCGTCCTTCGGCCAGTGAGCTTCATTTCGCACCTGCCTCGCCACCCACCGTGTCTGCACCGAGTGTACCCTCGCCAATGTCAATGCCCTGGTCAGTGATGAGGAATTCGTGATACCGGTTCGAGTGTCTCGAGCCGCGTGACTTGAGTATCAAGAGCACGCGTTTGATCACATCTTTTTCTTGGACGTACCGCAAAAAGATCACCACGTCTACCAGGGACGAAATGCCAATGCCGCTGATCTCATGCTCTGCCTGGGAGCCAGCGCTCTGATTGATGAGGAAAGAAGTGATGCCCCGCTCCTTGCAGGCATTCACCAGACGCACCAGATAATCAAAGGCCGCCTGCTCCGAACCCATGCGTTTGCAGGATGAGATGGCGTCCACCACTACGTGCTGAGGTTGAAACACGTCCAGGGCTCTCAGAGCGCGGATCAGGTGTTCCTCAGCGCCCATCGCTTCGGGCATGGCCGTCATAACGTGCAGTGTGCCTGCCTGCAGGGCCGAACGCAAATCAATCCCCGGACTGAGCATGCTGGTCACCATCGCTGCTTCCGATTCCTCAAAGCCGATGTAGCACACGTTCTCGCCGCGCTGATGGGCAGCCCGCACGAAGGTGCAGGCCAGGGTGGTCTTGCCGGTGCCGGTCCTTCCTGAGATCAGGACGCAGGAGGCGCGCCGGTAGCCACCCTCCATGAGCGCGTCGAGCCGCGGGTGGCCAGTGGACATCTTGGGGCCAAGAGGTTCATGCCAAAGCCCAACCGTCGAGGTCGGAACAAGCTTCATGCCGTCCTGTGTGACGGCGTAAGGATACTCATTGCGGCCAAAGCCCGAACCGCGATACTTGATCACCCGCAACCGGCGCGTAGAGACCTGCTCGCTGATGCGTTGGTCAAGGTAGACGGAACAATCCACCAAGAAGTCAAGGAAGCCATAGCGGGGCAAGAGCTCCCCGCTTGGCGACGTCTTCATGGTCAGGATGCTGGTAAACCCGTTGTCTGCCAGCCATCTATGGAGGGCGTAGACCTCGGAACGCTGGCGCACTGGATCGTCAAACACCTCCAGGAGCACGTCCAGCGCGTCGATTACGATCCTTCTGGCTCCCATGCTCGCCGCTTGCCCGCCGATGATGGCCAGCAGTCCTTTCAGATTGAAGTGGCCAGAGAGCACCACATCCGCATCCAGGCGTGCTTCCATCAGGAAGATCTGGCCAGCCTGCTCCAGGCGCGCCAGGTCCCAGCCCAGCGATGCGGCGTTCTGGCGCACGGCGTCGGCCTCCTCCTCAAAGGCCACGATGATGCCCGGCTCGCCAGCCACAGCCCCGCGATACACAAACTCCAGCGCCAGCACAGTCTTCCCGGTGCCTGGGCCGCCGCTGACCAGTGTCGTCCGCCCCTTGGGCAAGCCTCCTTCTAGGATGTCGTCCAATCCGGCGACGCCGGTTGCCACCTTCGGAAGTGCCCCCACTGTAGGTCGGGCAGCGCTCGGTCCTTCACCACGTGTTTCCCTCGTCATTTTGGCTCCTCCTCTGGATCAGCACTCGCGGCTGCCTGATGCAGCCCCAGCAATTCCTCCCTGGTAACAGCCATCAGTTCGCAGCCAAGTGGATTGGCATCCAAATATCACGGCGGCACCCGCATCAGTCAGGAGAACGGCATCCGGATAGTGGTCGAAGACCCGTCCAAACAGGCCTGTCTTGCAGTTCCAGATGCTCGTCTTGGCGGTGGCGTTTGCTTCTCTTGGCGATGACAGTCACCTGGCAAACTGCACATGACACTTCTTGATGGTGGGCGTAACAGTCACGCTACTATCGTTTGCAGTACCACAATTGCGCTTCAAGTGCATCCCAAACACCGCGAGCGAACCCCACTACGCCCAGAGGTTGGATGCTCTCCCCGCCCGGTTCGGGGCTCCTTACTCTCCGAAGTGCCGAAGGAATGGTTATTCGCCAGATTCCTCCAATTGTAACATCACCCGCAGGCGCAGGCAAGTTCATGCCTGGGCCAGCAGGCAGGACACGGGGAAAGATATGTCCCGGACTGTTCAACCCACCGCTTTCTCATGAAGAGGCCTTGGACAGGCCGGAGCGCTGCACGATTGTAGGAGATGTCGACTAACCGACTGTCCTACCTGGAGACTAGACAATTGTACAGGCAGCAGACTGAACGATTGTCCGATGTGCTAGGACGCAATCCCCGGTATGATAGTCTTAGGGGAAGTGGGTCCCCCGGAACGAATGATTGTTCCTGCTTCTGAGTCAAGACAGTCGTGACTCACGTCATACTTTGCCGTGGCAGGCAAGGAGGGGGTTCTGTTCTGTGCGAGTGTGCAGTGACATTCGCAATCGGATGAAGTCACACTTCGAGGGTGCTCGAGCACGGGTGCCGAACTAATCAACACTTTCAATAGGAGGTAGAAAGATGCAGGAGGTACTGAGCAATTTCACCCAGCAGATCCTGACCTCTGCCTGGACACTGGTCGGAGCGGGACTGGTCCTGTTCGTTGGGTGGTTGATCGCCTGGATCGTGTCTGGGGTGGTACGCAGGCTGCTGCATCGGACGACCCTTGACAACCGAATCGCAACCTGGGTCGCCGGCGAGGACGAGGAAGGCGCAGCCATCCCCATCGAGAGGTGGGTCGGCAGATTGGTGTTCTGGCCGATCTTCCTCCTTCGCCTTGGTCGCGTTCATCGAGGTACTGGGCCTCACGGTGATTACCGAACCTCTCAACCAACTCCTGACAGCGCATACCGCGAGTCATCGGGGTTGGGCTGCTGCTACTGATTGCCTCGGTGGTAGCCAGCATCCTCCGATTCCTCGTCGTACGAGTGCTGAAGGCCGCTGAGCTGGATGTTCGGGTCGGGAGAATGGCAGCCGTTGAGGAGGAGGATCGCTCCCGCTTGGCCAGGGGTCTGGGTGACGAATCTCGCGGCACAGATCGATAAGGGGTAGCTGCCCACCCGGGCGCCAATCGTCGCCCAGACACATCACGGCGGACGCAACAATCTCAAGATTCTGCTATAATATCGGGCAGACACCATGACAGGATAAGCGCTTGCGCTTTGTCCGTTCGACTGGTATGAGAAGGCGAAATGCAGAACAAAGTACTGTTCACGCGCTGTGAGGCGCGTGAACCTCTGAAGGAACAGAATCTCGGACTACCTCGGAACGGTGAAGCCAGCAAAGCTATTGGGAGGTATAGTGGCGAATTCGTACCGAAGCGGTGCCCAGATGCTGGTGGAGTGGAGGCAATGGAAAGATGAGATATGGGCGCTCTGTCCGTTCGCCAGCCATGATAAGACGCAATGCAGCGCACAACATTGTCCATGCGCTGTGTTGCGAGTGAATCTCTGGATGAACACCATCTCGGGCTACCTTGGAACAGTGAAGCTGGTGAGGTTCTTGGGAACGGAGAACGGAAGGCGGAGGGACGATGGCGACGGGAGCAACAACGGCGAAGACCCAGTGAAGATCGAATAGGGCGAAGCAGGCCGACCACGACGGCAGAGGGAAACGAAGCCGAGCAAAGCGGACACGGGACAAGTAGCCGATAGGTTCTGAGCGTGTGATGTCAGAGACCACAGAGCCGGGAGGATACGGACGGACGCCTTCTCCTGGCCTCGGCCGTGATCCGTGCCTCGGCCTGGGAGGGATGGTGATGGCTGCGGGATGATGGCCCCACTTCTCGTCGTGCACACCGATCACCGCCGCTTCCAGTACGTCTTCTTGCCAGCTGAGCAGGTTCTCCAGGTGCAGCGTGAGGATCCACTCGCGCCGTCTTGATGCTGTCCTTCGTGCGGTCCGCAATCGGACGTGCTCGCGCTCATTTACGTTTGTCCATGTCCCCGCCGCGCGACGAGTTCTGGAATCTGTCAAGGACGGCGATCAAATTGTGATATCAGACTAGGCCATGGCTGCAATTCAGCAATTCGGGATATCACCGGATAATTGTACCGCATGCTGGACACTTGCGCTTCTGCACGCAACTGTGCTATACGTTCATGGGCGTCCGAGGACGTGCATGGTTCCTCAATGCGCAGGTGAGCATTCTTGAGGACTCATGAATTCGTACACCTATCCAGACTTCACCGTGCGCAGCATCCAGAAGGGGCGAGCATCTGGAGCCCTATCAGCTAGAGTCGCAGGTGTTGCTCCCCCAAGAAAGTATCATCGGCGCTCGCCGGGAGCGGTTCAGCCTGGGCAAGGAAGCAAAGCGCAAGTCCGGCGCGGAGCCGTGAGCCGACAGGCCAACGCGACGACGAGTGACCATTCTCACCCCACTCAGAGGACGGAGGAATGCCAGACATCAGACAGGGCAAGAGCGCGTGGGAAGAGAACACTTTGCGGAAGGTCGTGGTCCGCTTCCCTGAACGGCGCGAGAACTTCGAGACCACTTCGGGCATCCCTGTGGAAGGCGTCTACACACCCGATGACGTCAGGGGAGACTACCTCCGCGACCTGAGCTTCCCCGGCTGGTATCCTTTCACCCGTGGCGTGCAGCCCACCATGTACCGGGGACGGCTGTGGACCATGCGCCAGTATGCTGGCTACGCCACGGCGGAGGAGTCAAATCAGCGCTACAAATACCTCCTGGAACAGGGCCAGACCGGTCTCTCGGTGGCCTTCGACCTCCCCACTCAGCTGGGTTATGATTCCGACCACGAACTGGCTGAGGGCGAGGTGGGCAAGGTCGGAGTAGCGATATCCTCGCTGGAGGACATGGAGATCCTCTTCGACGGCATTCCGCTGGACGGGGTCTCCACCTCCATGACCATCAACGCTCCAGCGGCCGTCCTGCTGGCCATGTACATCGCCGTGGCCAAGAAGCAAGGGGTAGAACTATCCAAGCTAAGAGGCACCATCCAGAACGACATCCTCAAGGAATACATCGCCCGTGGCACTTACATCTTCCCTCCCAAGCCCTCGATGCGCTTGATGACCG
>CAZBJW010000119.1:560-12847 GCA_964492135.1 uncultured Anaerolineales bacterium | reverse complement strand
GACGTGGCCAATGACCCTTGCTGGGTCGAATTCGTGGTGCTCTGCGGAGGAGACTGGCAAGGGTACGATTCCTGCTTTGAGCTTGACCACGCACACGAGCCGGACGCTGTGTACGAGGTCGACAAAGCATACGGGCAGTGGGTTGCTTGGGTGCAGGAATGGGACGGCGCAGAGATTGTCGGGTATGCCGAAGTAACCTTCCTTTTCGCAGAGGACTGCGCTGCGGCGATGTTCGTCCCCGAACCAGGGTCTATTCTGCTCCTCGGCAGTGGCCTCGCTGGTCTAGGTGGATACGCGGCCCTTCGCTGGAGGGCGAGACAGTAGTCGACTGAATAGAATCCAACTACTACAAGGGCTGTCCCCGTGCGGGATGGCCCTTTTCTGTTTGTGCGGAAGATGGTAACCCTGAACTGGGTAGTGGGTTTGCTGTCTGAGAGCAAGCGTGGTAGATTACGGTCGGAAGGTGCAGGAGTCTAACAAATGCCAACCTTAGACCACACAGGTCGAAAAGGGGGAGACCTCACAGAAGTCTCAGAGGCCATACTGTGTGTCATAGCGCCGTCCGGTTAGCGCGGACGGTTCGGGTCGGTGAGGCCGGAGGTTCAAATCCTCTCGCCCCAACTTCCGCTCGGAGAGCAGTTTGCACCGCTCCGCCCAGCCGCACCCCACCACGTCAGAAGTGGACGTCGCTGCGAGTCCGCCCATCATCCGTAGGTTCCGGGCGTTTCCTGTGTGTTGCCATCGCTGACGACTGGCATGAAAGCCGACGCGCGTTGGCTGTGCACCAAAGTTCCCAATCTTGCGCTGTTTCCCGATACTATACGAGGAGACCCCTACGGCGTAGCAAGATGATTGGTGCCGCTGTCACGGCTACCGCCAGACTCCCGCTGAGGAATCCTTGACGAAGCATTCTGCCCAAGAAGCCCGCAACGCCAAACCGATCTATGTACATTGCCAGTTCCGAGTGGCGGATCGACCAAAAGGCAGGCTCTTCATACCGGGTGGAAGGCAGTTGGGCATACCACTCGGCGTCGAACATGGCTAGACCCGCCAATTGCACCGCCACGGATATCACAAGTAGGATGCTGAAGGCCAAGAAGACAACACGACCCCGCCCCAGCCATTTGAAGGCAGGAATCATCAGAAGGGCGAGCAGTGGGGTGAGATCCGCGAGCAAGCGAGGGCCAAAGCACCAACCACCAGCGCTGTGCCACTTGCTCAGCACCAAGGTGTAGCCCACGACCGCGACGGCGAGGTACCGAAGTAGCCACAAATGGGCGTCATCTTTCAGTCCTCTCGTCCACAAGGCCACGATGCCAGCCATGGAAAGCCAAAACACGGGCGCGTATACCAGGAGCCCTTTGTTTGGGCAAAAGAGGAGGCCCAGCAGCCCCAGGGGAAGCGGGGTGGCCCATCCAATCAAGGCTTCAGCGCCGTACCCCTGACCGAAGGGTGAACCAAAGGTGGTGCGGTTGTACCAGAGCAGGAAGGCTAGAGGCATTGTAGTGCCAGCAATGAAATAGGGCGCGCGATTTCTTGACCGGTGCAGTACAAAGGCCGCCACGACGACCGCCACAACCGCAATCACAGGCCTAGCTGCCACCGCCAGTCCAACGAACAACCCCGCTAGGGTGACGCTCTTTGCATCCCTCGGTGCGCTGAGAAGGCAGTAGATTGTGGCCGCAAGGAGCAGTTGGGTGGCCGCATGTTGCCACAAGGTTTGACTGCTGATCGTCCAGGTGGGACTGGCGAACGCGTATGCTAGGGCACAGCACACGGCCTCTAGCTCGGAAGCCACGAGACGTAGAGAGACGTAGACCAAGACCACGGATGCAGCCGCTAGTAGTGCGGCACCGGTCTTCACCAGCACGGCGTACTGAAGAAGGCTGGACTGCGCATCAAGGCCCAAAGACACCGGCAGAAGGTAGAGTGGCGTAACCAGGAGCGACGTGAGCACGGGATACTTAGAGAAGTAGTGGTCTCCCACAGCAACCACCCAGTAGGCGTTCTCCCAGTTGCGGTCACGGCGCACAGGATTATCAACGAACTCATCTAAATCAAAATCCCGTTCGCGGATGATGCTCACCGGTAGGAGCGCAGTGGGCATCGCGTCTTCTGGGCCCATCAGTCCAGGTGCCGAGAAAGGGTTGGTCGCGAGGTATAGGGTGAATGTCGTAACGAAGAGATGATAGGTCCTCTGAGACGGGGTGAGGCGAAGCCACAATGCTGCCGGGAATCGAATGAGTGACCGGGTCAGGTGCCGTAGACTGTTGCGAGTGCCGTTCGTACTTGGCAAGCGAACCTGCCGTCTCATGACGGGTCCCTCCATGCATCCGCGTCTGTCGTCGCAAGACTTCGGCCATCCTCAAGCGCAGGACACCACAAGTGACACGTTATCAGTGAGTCGTGGCCAGGAGCACCGCCTGCCTTAAGGCATGCTGCTGCTTCCTCAAGTCACCCCAGGGAACAACCCCTGGTACGGGCGTTGAGGCTGTTGAACAGGCAAACCGGCAATCCGGCATGGCAGCCACAATGCCAAGCAAGGTCACGATTGTTTCTGCGGGTTGTCCCTCCTCGTTCCTATCTAACTGTGCCACGCCAGAGTGAAGCCAAGCTCTGATTGACTCATACCGCACTCAGAGGCGTGGGCGGCACGGATGGGCTTTCTCACCGTGGCAATCGATACAGGGTCTGATTGTGTCTCTCCAGGCGTCTTGTCGGGCCTTAGGTCCTCTTGAGCTATGGAAGCCGGTTCTTCGGCGTCGTCTGCTCTCAGGAATCTGTGTCTTTGCGTGCACCAACCGAAGGTGCACAGTGCCTCACATGGGACTCCGTCGTTGTCCCCATCAACGCGGGAGGCGTTGCCTGGGCAGGAGCTGCCAGTAGGACATCAGTTGTGCGCTCGATGAGAAATCGCTACGATTGTACGTGTTGCCGATGCAACCTTAGTCAGATTCGGACGTAGGAGTTGGCGCAGCCCACAGGCCGGTGCTGGCTTCCTTGGCCTCCATCGCCAGCTACGCGCAGAGGTCGGAATACCTTACGTCCGCGGGATACGTCGAGACAGTAGCGCATCGCTCGCTTGGGCTTTCCCCGTAATCTGTGGCGTGCCCTGGCGGGGTTGGGGGATGTCACCCATTATCGAATCGGACTCTCTTGGCTTGCAGATGGCCTCGATCCGATCCGAGCTTCCGCTCGCTGGAGCCTCAAGAGGTCCAGTACGAAACAGAGCATTGACAACGCCACTAACCCCTCGAAACCATGTAGAAACGGTGCCACTGACGACAATGCCATCCCAAGCCAGAAGAGGGCACTCCCTTTGTCGACCAGGTAAACCAGCACCGTGACCAACAAAACCAGGTCATAACCGGGCAGATACGGTAACAGCAGAAGGCCCACAAGGAGCGCAAGCGCCGTATCATGCAGCCGCACGGTCTCCTTCTTGAACCACCAGAGCGAAAGGCCAGAGTACCCGCACGCAGCTATGAGCAATCGCCAGGGTGCAGAGAGGGGCTGAAGTGCGCCGGGCATCATGACAGACCGCCCGCTGAGGGACCACCCGAGGACATAGGCTTTCCACGCATCGAAAGAGGTCCCTTGCCCTAGCCAAAGAGAGGCAGCGGCCAGGACCAGCGCTCCCAGGGCGAGACTTCCCAGCACGCGCCAGTGCCTCCGCAAGAGCAGGCCGCCTGCAACAGGAGCGACTAGGTGTGGCTTGATCAGCGCCAAGCACAGCAGTGCCCCAGCGAAACACGGCCTTCCTCTTCTCCCCAGGAGGTACGCCGATAGCATAAACAGAAGCACCAAAGGGGTGATTTGACCCATGAAAACGGTGCCAAACGTTACGGGCCAGACAAGGCTGAGCAGGGTGCACGTGGTAGCTGCCCTCCGCTGAAGTCCGATTACTCGTGTCGCAAACAGATAGGCACTGGCGCCGACCGCTGAGTACAGCAGGCCGACCCACGCCGTGAAGGCGCACTGTGGTGGCAGCAGCGACAAAGGCAAGAGTAGTACGATGGTGAACATCGGGTAGGGATATCCCAGCCTGCCGAACATGGGCGCAAGCGCCTCGTTGACTGGGACTCCGGTGACAAGTGCCCGGCCGGCGAGGTAGTGCTGCCAGAAGTCCTCACCGGGACTCTGGAGTAGAAGAAAGATGATCTCTCCGAGAAGTACCCCCGCGAGGACGGCAGAAGCTAGTCCATGCTCCTTCCACATCATCCCTCATCTGCATGGCCACTCATCGTGCAACGAGTGCACGCAGTTGTATGTGTTGCCAGTTCAGTTTCAGCGCGATTCGGACGTAGGAGTTGGTGCTGCCCAGAGGCCTTTCCCTTCCTCCTTGGCCTCTATCGCTAGCCGCACGAAGAGGTCGGAATACTTTACGTCGGGAGGATAAGTCCACGCGGTAGCATACCCCTGCCGTACCAGTTCGGCGTTGACGAAGATATCCCCCACGTAAACGTAGCGCAAGAGCCTTCCGTCGCCATCGATGTCTGATACATCCTTTTCCAGCTGCACTGTCTTTCCTTCCACCAATTGCCGATTTGCCTGTGTGGCTTCCTCAAACCCGTACTGGCCCATCTCCGGACAGTCTATGCCTGTGTACCGCAGAGCGAAGGTGTAGCCGCCGATTTCGACCTCGACGGTGTCACCGTCGAGGATGCGAGCCACCTTGGCCTCTGTCGTGATCGGGGTGTAAGAAGGGGCCACCACAGGCGTCGGGGGTGGCAGGGGCGTACCCATTGGGGCAGGGAAGGGGGACTTCTGGGGCGTGGCTTGGGCAAGTTGTGTCTCGAGTCCAGCAACGGTGGTGTCGAGTTCGCCAACCTGCGCCGGGGGCGCACCGCAAGAAGTCAGGATTACCAGCATGGCTAGCAGGCCATGCCACACCAAGGCTAGCTTCATCCGGTGCCCTCCTTCCCGAGATGAGCTTGGTCGAAGCCAGGCTCTGTCCAAAGGCGAGCTATTCTGTGAGAGCGTGCTGGCGGTGCGCAGAGTTGGATAACTACGATTATACCACCAGTAGGCAGATCGCGCAACGGGAGTTAGCAATGACAGGACACATCACGTTGTTCAGGACGATAGCGGATCGAAGATCGTCAAGCCTCGCATTTGCGCTAATCCCGAGGGTCCCCTGGGGTGAGTCTGGACTCAGGCGGCGCAGTGGTGCTCGAGTTGTCGGTTGAGACGTAATCTGTTGAGGACGAGACCGCCGTTCAATCCTGGAGCCATGGGCACTGCCCGCCCAAGCCTGGTGAGCGAATCCGGCAGCAAGCGAACGACGTGCAGGGTGATCGGCTGGGGACTGATCCTGAAGGGCGACGCACTGCGATCTGGTTCTTCCCATACCCTTCTCCTCCACCTGCTCATAGCGATGCTCTAGGTGATGCCCGTAGTCATGCTCTCTTGTGGGCGAACCTCTCCAGTGGCGATGGTCAGCAGCACTTTCCCCTGGACTACTGAGACAGATCCATCGATGGGCCCTTCTCATCGTATCTAATCCGAAGCTTGCCGCGTTCACCACCCTTTATGCTCTCAAGCCACCTCTTGCAGAGCGCCAGAGCGTCATTCCCTTCCCCAGTCTCAATGCCGAGTCTCTCCAAGAACTCTCGTGCATCGAAGGGATCTTCGTCAAGCACCACCATCTCCAGCTCCAGCCGGTCTGGTGTCGGGAGAGCTGCGGGCAAGTCTGGCAGACCTGGTTCTGTGTGTTCCTCTTCAGCTTCCGT
Source organism: uncultured Anaerolineales bacterium (assembly GCA_964492135.1). Lineage (GTDB taxonomy): Bacteria > Chloroflexota > Anaerolineae > UBA7937 > B3-Chlor > CAYGAW01. The sequence goes on along the minus strand of CAZBJW010000119.1, from coordinate 7,115 downwards.
CATCATTTTGCAGAGGCGATTGAGGCGCGGTGGCAACAGGCTCTGGGGAGGTGCCCACCTCTGATCGGTGTGGGACTCGCCGGACCGTCGTTGACGGGCGGAGTCCCTCTTTGAGCATTCTCCCTGGGACCACCTATCTGTTCTGAGCAGGCTTGTCAAAGGAAAAGCAGGCTACTCCCAATCTATCATGGATTGGAACTGCCCGCCAGCGCAGTTGGCACCGACCCGGCACGGGTCTGCAACAGGGGAGGCGATTTGCGGGGAATCTGCCAAGCTCGCGATTCGGGGGCACCATCGCGCACGCCGGACACCGTTGTGGCGAAAGGCTGTTGGCGGCTTGGCTGCAATGAGAATCTGACATAGTATTGAGGCAGGTGTCGAAACCTACGCAGGTGCTCAGGAGAAGATGGTGAGAGGCTGGAAGTGGTCGATCCTGTTTTCGGTGCCAGTGATAGCTCTCTGTCTTGTGCCTGCATGCGGTGGGCCAGCTGCAACCCCCGAAGCGACAGACACACCGTACCCCCCACCGACCTCGCTGTCCACACAGACAGCCGTTCCTCCGACACACACAGCGCCACCGCCCACAGAGACGCCCGTACCCGCGACGCCAACACCGGTGCCCCCGACGGAGGCCGCCGCACCGCCGACGAACACCCCCGTTCCGCCTACGCCCACATCATCCGAGCCAACGCCTACTGCTACGCCGATTCTGGAACCGATGACGCTCAGGCTCAGAGGAGCGGGGGCCCAATCTGCGGTAGTCGATGTGCACCGGCCGGTCATAGCCCAGTGGGGCTGGGGAGTCTGCGATCCAGGCGTGTTGCAGGACAACCTCGAGGCCATCAGCTTGGAGTTGAGTCTCGACGGGTCTGTTGTAGCCAGTGGCCCTCTGACGGAGTATCGCGGCGAGGTCAGGGAAGAGGACCGGGGAGGAGGGCTTCACGTCTGGGCCGTGGACTGGTCATACCAGTTCGCTCCCTTTGCATCAGGCACGTCCCATTCTCTGGAGGTGAAGTGGAACCTCAGCCGCGCTGTCACCGACGGATGCGATGCAGACGGAGATGGTCAGCTGGACATCTACGGCCCGGGCATGGTGGCTGTCCAAGGGCGGGAGATCAGCGTACAGTGACGAGGCGACGCAGTATTGGCATTGGCTGGCTCAGACGGAAGCTGGCTCTAAGCGATAGGGGGTGCTGGACTAGCACGCGACTGTGAGGTCATGGACAGGATCGAACTCACGCCTATCGGGACCATCCACACCCCGTACACGGAATCGAAGGACATGCCCATCCAGGGGCGATTCAAAGACGATGTCGAGGGTTGGCTTGAGTTGAAAGAGGAGTACGCCCCTGGACTGAAGGACCTCGATGGCTTCAGCCACGCCATTCTCATCTATTACTTCCATCGTTCTGAACGCGAGGAACTTCAAGGGCGTCCGTTTCTTGAGGAGACCACGCGGGGTATCTTTGCCATCAGGAGTCCCCACCGGCCAAACCATTTGGGGTTCTCAGTCGTCAGGCTCCAGAGGATCGAGGGGAACAGGGTCTACTTCACCGAGGTGGACATGCTCGATGGTACGCCACTGCTGGACATCAAGCCCTATGTCGAGCACTTCGACCGGCGAGTTAACGTGAAGTCTGGCTGGCTGGACAAACACTTCGCTGACGGCCGGGCGCCTGGCAAGACCATCATCGAGTAGCGCTTGGAGGTTGTCCTCACTGGTGGGCTGACGTGGGCAAGTCTAGATCCTCGCCGAAGCGCATTGTGGCAGTCCTCAGGGCACTCTCGGGATCGACGCTGAGCAGACGGCCCAAATTGACCAGCGAAAAAAGCAGGTGACCCAGCTCTTGGGCCGCTTGCTCTTTGTCGTCGATCTCCCGCAGATGGTCAAGCCTGCCACAAACGTCACTCCAGAGTTCCTCTTCACTGGGCGAAGCAATACCCTCTCTGTTCGCTCGTTCCTGGGCTCGCAGGGCCAGGTTCAGGGCAGGCATGCTCAACGGCATGCCCCACAGCGGCTCTTCCACCTGGCCTTTCTCCGCTCGCTTGATGGCCTGCCAGTTGCGAAGCACCTCGTCGGCGTCAGCCACCTCCACGTCGCCGAAGACGTGGGGATGGCGGCGGACTATCTTGGCGATAATGGTCTCCAGCACCTGGGCCAAGGTAAACGATCCCTCCTCCGCCGCGATTTGAGTATGCAGGATGATCTGGAGGAGCAGATCTCCCAGTTCCTCGCGCAGTGCGACGTCGTCTTCCTCGTCTAGCGCCTTCAGGACTTCGTAGGTCTCTTCCAGAAGATGCGGCCTGAGGGTTCGGTGAGTCTGTTCCCGATCCCACGGACAGCCTCCAGGAGCCCTCAGGCGGGCCACGATGTCATGGAAGGTGGATATCGAACTGAGGTTGGGCAAGGGCGGCACATAGAGAGAAGTGAGGTGGTCGATGTTTGCGACGTGATCCAGTTCACCAAGGGGCAACGTCTCCTTCGCCGCCTCGGGTGTGCCAACACTGCGGACGAAGGTCACCAGATGCTCGGCAGGATAGAGGTTCAGCAGGGTCAGCTTGACCTCGGCCGCGAGCCGGCGACTGTACAGCTGGCCTGCAAGTGCGGGAAGGTCCGGATCTAGGTTGGGATGTAAGCGGTTCGCCAGCAGGGTGGCGTCGACGATCTGCAATCCCTCCAGGGGGTCGATGCCCAGGGGTACCAGAGCCGCCTCAATGAAGCTGATGCCGACCACTACTTTGACTTCCAGTCCTTCCTTTTCGGCCAGAGCCAGTATCCGCCGCACCGATTCTTCTCCCACCAGCGGGTGCCCAGGCACGGCGTAGACCACACCTTGAGGCCGCCGCCCCAGTTCCAGGACTTGCTTGGCCATCTCTTCATAGATAGCGGTGAACTCGTCCTCAGCTTCATACAGGTGGTCGAAGGAGTGCACTGTCAGGCGGGGAGGCAGGGAGGCAACCACGGGGTGACGGAGCGTGCGCAGATAGACCTCGTCGGCGTCGTCAAGGACTTCTCTGGCTTCGACGGTGAGCAAAGAGGCATCGCCCGGACCCAGGCCTATGACGGTGATATCCATTGTTTCCCCTTCCGCGGGGCGGCAGCGCCTTTCCGCCGCTAGTCCACGGCTATCCAGACGGAGTGGCCGTCTCGTTCGATCTGCTTAGCCTTTCCTTGGAGTTCCAGTAGGTCCAGATGGCCGATGATCTCGGACATCACTAGCAACAACTCCACGCCCGGTAAGTCTGTTCCGAAGAGTGCCAGTCCCAGCTCATAGGCCGTGGAATCCCTCTCTCTGAGCAACTGCTGGATTAGCCGTCCACGCTCCTCATGGTGGCTTAGGATTGCGTCTACGAGGGAACGGTGGTCATCCACGGGTTCGCCGTGACCTGGCAGCACCTTGCTGACCTCGAGCTCCCGTATTCGCTGCAAGGAGCGTTGATAGTCAATCAGGCTCCGTGGGCGTTCGGTCGTGCCCAAGCGCGGTACTTCCAGGACTGGGTTGGAGGTGATATGCTTTAGTAGATGATCGCCGGAGAGAAGCAGCCCCCGCCCTGGCTGGTAAAGGCAGAGGTGGCCATGGGAGTGCCCAGGCGTGTGTATCGCTCGCCACGTGCTGCCGCCCATTTGCAGTTCGTCGTTGTCTTCCAGCGGCACGATCTCAGGCACGGAAGCCGCATACCTGGCGAACCCTCGGATGATCTCTATCTCTGCCACGGCCTCTCTGGGTGCTCCCTGTGCTACCACAAGCTGAGCGAGACTGTCCATTCGCTCGTCCCACCAATTTTCGAAATCCTCTAGGCGCTGCTTGTTCTCGGCGAAGGAAAGGGCGATGGCGCCAGATCGCTCAACCACGTGCCGTGCCAAGCCGAAGTGGTCGTGGTGCGTGTGTGTGATCACCAGCTGGTCGACGTCAGCCAGAGTATACCCAAGCTCCTGCAGTCCACGCGCCAAGGCCTCGGACGCCTCTTCGGTTTGAGGCCCCGCATCGACAAGGGTGAGGGGCTCGCCCTCGAGAAGGTAGACGTTCACCGGGCCCACTGGGAAGGGCGTCGGGATGGGGAGAAGGTGAATTCGAGGCTGCACTTGTGACATGGTTGGCCTAGATTACTAGATCCTTCTTGCCCTCGAAGACGGTCATCGCATCCTCAACGCTCCACCCCTTGATGGTGATGGCGGAGATGGCGTTGCACATCCTCACCGCTTCAGCCAGCGGCTTCTGGTGGATGTTTCTGCCGGTAGCGTTGCCCGCGGCGCCGCTGACGAAGATCTGGTCATGCAGTCGTTGAAGGAAAGCTCGCACGTCCGTGGCGGATCCTCCTGCACATACAACCTTGGTGCGACCTGCAGCTTTGATCCCCTCTTTGAATATCTCCCTAGATTCAGCCCCCTCCTTGGAGGGATAGTTCACCTTGGCGAAGTCACTGCCCAGAGTGGCCGCCACCCCAGTGGCTCCGGCTATCAGGTGGGGGTCCCTCTCGTCTTGAACGGCCTTGCCCCGGGGGTACATCCACAGAACGGTGATCAAACCCTTCCGGTGCGCCTGATAGATTATCTGCGCTGCCTGATGCAGCATCTCATGTTCGAATTCGCTTCCCAGGTAGATCGTATATCCCACGCCTAGCACCCTCAGGCCGGAGTTGGTGACGAACTCCACCACCTGGTCCACTCCGTACCACTGCTCACTGAAGGGATCCATCTGCGTGGTCTTGATCAGATTCGTCTTGGAGTTCAATTTCACCAGGTAGGGAGCGTTTGGGTAGTCTGACCCATAGCGGGCGACCAGGCCTAGTTGAGTGGCAAGAACGCCGATCTCTGCCTGAGAGGCGATTCTGAACAGGTGCTCCGGGTCGCTATCATCTTCATGGATGCCTTCACCATAGAAATCGTCGTTCAGATGCTCGACTTTCTGGTCTCCAGCAAAGAGCATCAGATGGCCGCTCCCCCTGGTTATGGCGAGGTAGTTGTCGACGTACGCAGTGCGGGACTCTGGTGGTATGTCCATAGGGATCATCAAATCTTTTGCCGTGATGCTATCCATAGTCCGAACCTCCTTATACCTGCAATTCGGCACGCGGCTGTCGTCAGAGCCGCCCGCTCTACCCAGGACTGTGTTTTTCCTCTACCGAGATGCCTTTGCCAAGCTCCCCGGCCTGCGAGATGGCGAACTTCAGCGAGATCGGGCCGAGGATCTGTACTACAAGCGTGGTGGCGGTCATGACGTTGATCACAGTCGTGCCCAGCAGACCCCCCCTGTTGCCCGTAGGCATCAAACCTGTCGGCGATGGAGAGTGCGAGGCCTATGGCGACTCCAGCCTGAGACAACAGCCCCAGCCCCAAGTATTTTCGCACCTGCGGTTCTGCGCCGCCCACATGGCTTCCGAGCCACGCCCCACCCAGCGTGCCCATAGCAGGGAGCAAGCTTAGCTGCAGGCGGGCTCCGACGAGTGCGAAGAACAACATATAGATGGGAGGGCCGACGCGTTCAACAACGCGGCGAACGTACAAACTGTTGTCACCTCTCAGGTTTGCCACCACGACGCCCATCGTCATCAGGGCCAGGATCAGTGACACGCCCACCAATATGAAGCCCACCACCTGGGGCACGCCCACACGCTGAACACCCTTGGTGGCCAGGTATGCCGCGATGATGACCAGGCCGATAAGAGAGAGCATGTCAAACTGCCAGGGCCCAAAGGTCATTCCCCGTTCTCCGGTGGATCGGCGTCTTGCATCGGCTTCTGCGGCATTATAGCACAGCGGCTTGAGTCCCAGCAATGAGCAGCGCGTGCACTGGGCTCGGACCTGATTTCAGAGTCCATTCCTGCTTTGCCCGCCGTGGGGGTGAGTAGGCCCAGGTGGCGTGTTGCCAGGGGAAGAGCTTGCGGTGTGGGAGATGCTCTAGAGTCGCCATTGATAATCAACATATCAAGTAATCTGAAACGGCGATTTGACAAAATCTCAATAGCATGGTATAATATAAATCTGGTAGCACAAAGAATAAGCGAAGGAGGTAGATACTATGAACGCCATTTCGTTGTGGAGACCCAGGAGAGGCTTGCTATCCATGGGCGATTCGCCGGATCGGTTCTTCGATGGCCGGTTCTTGCGACCGAGCCGTTTGTGGCTGGTGCCCGCTTGGAGCGAGGGACTGGCCGTGGACGTTTACACAGAGGACGGCAATCTGGTAGTCAAGGCGGAAGTGCCTGGCGTGACCGCTGAGGAGCTGGACGTCACGCTCAAGGATAACGTCCTGACCATCACTGGCGAGACCAAGGCCGAGGAGGAGGTCAAGGAGGAGAACTACATCCGGCGGGAGCGCCGGTACGGGTCCTTCTGCCGCTCGTTGGCGTTGCCTGCTGAGGCTGAGGGAGACAAGGCTGAGGCCGCTTTCGAGGATGGGATTCTCACAGTGAGGATCCCCGTGGCTGAGGAACCGCGGGAGGACACGGTCCGAGTCGAAGTTAAGGCAAGCTAAGGGATTGACTCTGGCGGGGGGGCGTTTGGTGCCCCCCGTTTTTTTTTTTGGAGTTTTTTGTTTTGAAACCGGTAATGGT
>CAZBJW010000119.1:0-550 GCA_964492135.1 uncultured Anaerolineales bacterium | reverse complement strand
CAGATAACCCTCCGATAAGTCCTACAACAGTGGCTGCTGCCCCCAGCACATTGCACAAAAAGAAGGGAAGAAGGGTAAAAATCATCTCGCTTGAGACATCAGTCAGCAAGCTAACCATTCCCAGGAAAAAAACGTTGGGGTTAAGGCCAAGAATCTTGCTCTGCCCTAGGCGGCTTTTAGTACTAAAAAACGGATTCTTTGCCATTACCTCCCAGTATATCACCTTGACACCTATGTTAGTAAAAGTTAAAATATTCTCTGTGCCGAGGTAGCTCAGTTGGTAGAGCACTTGACTGAAAATCAAGGTGTCCCCAGTTCGATTCTGGGCCTCGGCACCAGATAAGAGCGGAAGTGGCTCAGCGGTAGAGCATCTCCTTGCCAAGGAGAGGGTCGCGAGTTCGAATCTCGTCTTCCGCTCCATTTTGTTTGGTTTATCTGGGGCAGCGGCAGTGCTACTGACGGCGCGTGGGGAGTGGTTTGAGTGGGATGGTCAGTCTGGTCGGGGTGAGAGGACTTGAACCTCCGACCTCAGCGTCCCAAACGCTGCGCG
>CAZBJW010000118.1:0-13016 GCA_964492135.1 uncultured Anaerolineales bacterium | reverse complement strand
CCCATGCCCCGACCCATACCCCGACCCATGCCCCGGCCCATACCCCGACCCATGCCCCGACCCATACCCATGCCCAAGCCCGTTCCCGAGGTGGCTCCGGAGATGGGTTGCAACTGTCCACTCTCATAGGCATCAACCGCCTGCTGTACGGTGCCTGCCGAGACTGGATAGACCTGCACCGCAGCTGCCTGCAATACGTTAAAGGCGTTAGGGCCCACGTTGCCTGTCAGAACAGCTTGTATCCCCTTGCTGACCGCGAACTGAGCAGCCTGGATGCCGGCTCCGCCTGGGGCGGACATGGCCGGGTTGGGGACTGCTTCGAACTCCATGGTCTCTGTATCAACGAAGATGTACATGGGACAACGCCCAAAAACCGGGCTCACTTCCGCAGTCAGATCTTCCCCCATCGAGCTTACGACCAATTTCATCACGAACCTCCTGCAAGACTACTCACGAACCTAGGGATAGAGAGGACGGCCACCTCTGGCCGCTTCAGGGAAGCCATCCTCCCCTGTTGCGAGTCGGCCGACGGCCATTTGTCTATGCTTCCTTCTCCAGTTCATCGATGCGCTTGCTGATGGCCTCCAGTTGGCTTTGTAGCCACTGCGCCTGGGTCCTGAGAGCCGTCAATTCATCCTCTGGCGCGGCTACCGGAGGCTGAGAACCCATCCAAGGCCATCCGCCCCATGGAGGAGCTGCGGCTGGCATGGGCCATTGGCCGGTCGTGAGGTAGGTGGCGCATGGCCCTAGCCCAGTGGGACTCCTGCCCACCCAACCAGGGCTGTACCCGAAGCGCATCCAGCCTGGCAATCCGGTGGCATAGTACATCCAACGGTGACGCATGACTCTTGCTCCTTTCCAACTGTGTTCAAATTGCCCCGATCTCTACTGGCTGGCTTGGCCAGGCCAGGGTGAGGGCCCATAGGCTCCCCAAGTTGGGGCAACACCCTGGGCATAAGGTCCTGTGGCGTATGGATTCATACCCATAGCCCACCAGCGGCGAGGCATCCAGGGGTAGAACCGGCAATAGGGATATGGATTACCCATGCCTCTACCCATACCGAAACCACGCCCGAAGCCCGCGCCTGCCCAGTAGCCTCCACCGAAGCTGCCGCCTCGTCCTCTACCGAATCTTGGCATTCTTAACACCTCCTTGCCGATGTAGGTAGTCTAATGCAGCCGATCCATCCGATCAACGATAGTGCCTTGCAGATAAGCCTCCACCGCCTCTTCGATATCGGCGATGTCGGTGATGATCGTCTCGATGCCCACCTGCTTCATGCTCTGATAGGCTCCCCAGCCCATGCCCCGACAGAGCAGGACACTACAATCGCTTATGGCGTGCGCCATGACTGCATGCCTCTCGCGGCTCCCGGGACCAAACCCGTGACGTCCCTGCTCGTCGAGGTGCTGGTCTTCGTGGGCGAATTGCTTGTGACCCGCCTTGTCGCGTAACTCCCGCCTGACTATTTGATTCTCCTCGACTGAGAGCACGGCGTATGACGCGGCCCGTCCGAAATGCTGGCTAATGGTTGTCCCATCGTCTGTGATCGCAGCGATTTTCACGATTCATACCCTCCCTCACGTGAGCTGTCTACGACGTCAATTCTGGTGGTGCCTTCGCCTCGGGCGTCGTCGAAATCAACTCCTGGGCGATAGGAGCGAAGGACTCACCCGCATACTCCTCTATGCGGCCCGCGTCACTGAGTTCTGCTATCTGCCTATCGAGGGGCAACTGTCCCAAGAGGCGCACACCCAGCTGAGTAGCGGTCTGACTAGCGTGGCTGAGGCCGAAGATGTCGTATCTAGTTCCGGTGTCTGGCGCTACGAAGTAGCTCATATTCTCCACGAGTCCCAGGATCGGAATGCTGAGATGTTCCGCCATCTTCGCTGCTTTCCGGACGACCATGCCGGCAAGGTCTTGTGGAGAAGTCACCAGTACTACTCCACTGAGGGGCATCGATTGCATCACGGTGAGCGAAGCATCCGACGTGCCAGGAGGCAGGTCCACTATCAGAGTGTCCAACTCTCCCCAGATGACCTCCTCCCAGAACTGCTTGATAGCTCCGCTTATCAGCGGCCCGCGCCAGATGACAGCATCGTCTTCGCTGGGCAGCAAGAGATTGATGGACATGATTCCTATCCCTGTGGAACTCTGCATGGGCAATATGCCGAGAGGGCTGGCAGAAGGGTGTCCCTGCAAGCCGAACATCTTAGGGATACTTGGTCCAGTGATGTCCGCATCCAGCACCCCGACTCTCTGGCCCTCGCGCCGCAGGGCCACCGCGAGCAGACTGGTGACCAGAGACTTGCCTACCCCACCCTTGCCGCTCATAACCGCCACAACGTGGTTGACGTTGTTGAGCTTCTGGGCCAGCGGAGACCCTGCTTGCTGGTTTTGCTGAGCCTGCGCCCAAACCCGCCGGCGTTCCTCAACACTGAGTTCCACCAACTCTATCTCCACTTTCCGCGGCCCATCAAGAGCCAAGACAGCTGCCTTGGCTTGAGCCACTAGTTGATCCTGGAGCGGACATTCCAGGGTCGTCAAGGCTAACGTGAACTTGATTTCGCTGTCCTCGATCTTCAGATCTTTGATCATGCCCAGTTCCACGAGATTGCGGCCCACCTCGGGATCGATGACTTGCGAGAGGGCCTCGTTGACTTGTGCCTCGGTAATCAACTTCGTACCATCCTTTCTTTGGCTAGGTTGTGTTCATCCAGCTCCATGTGTTCTTCATATGCCTCCAGAAAGCGATCCAACACACTTCTGGTTCTCTGCAGGCCATCGATCCACCATGCCAGATACTGATCGGCTTCGGCGCTGAGTTGGTATACTCGCCGGGGCGGACCGCCTCCTTCGGTGTCCCAGGTCGACGCAACGAAACCCCGATCCTCCATGTCTCGCAGGCAGCGGTAGACGACGCTCGAGTCCACCGTGTCTTCTGCGAAGCCGAACTCTTTGAGTCTCTCCACGAGGTCGTAGCCGTGACTATCGCCACGGTGGAGCAGTAGCAGCAAGCAGGGCTCCACAAAACGATTAAGCGTGCGCGCCCACCCTCGGCCCCTGCATCTTCTTCTCCAACCTCTGCCTCGCGGCATGACAAATCGCCTCCAAAAGCTGCATGGTGCAGCTATATGCATTATGCATATATATTATAGCAGAAGTCATGTTGTCTTGTCAAGTTGGCCGTGCCCAGTGTCGAGGAGATCGTTTGATGGAGGGTTCGCTGCGGCGGAAAGGTGCGCGGACTCCAGAGACCGCCAATCTAAGTAGTGTGGATTGCCTCACGGGGGGTTGCGCGCAACGGGCCGTGACAAATCGCGACACTAGGAGGTATAGGAGGAAGCGCACTCAACCAGACGGCGACGTCGTGAAGTACGGGCTCATGTCAGCGAGCCGCCAATGCTGTGGTCACTTTGCATTGCGGCTCGCCAGGGTCAGACTGACTGTGAGATGAGGGGCAGGCTTGCAGCTCTTGACAGGCTGCCGGTCCCTACTTGTGCCGCCTCTTCCAGCGGTCCCTCTTCAGTCTCTTGCGGTACTTGTGCCGCGCTATCTTCTTGCGGCGCTTTTTGACAACTGAGCCCATACTGTCCCCTTTGATATTCGGAGAATCATGTATCGCTGCAACCGATTATACCACGTGCCCAGCCAGGGTGCAACTCGCGTCAGCTCGATTCACTGCCCTGGATCAGCACCTTGTCTACTCGAAGCCCGTCCATGTCGACCACCTCGAACCGGTGGCCCGACCAGTCCACGATGTCGCCCTCTCGAGGAACGCGCCGCAGTCGGGCCATCAGGAACCCGCCGAGGGTGTGAAACTCCTGGGTTTCCTCACCCTCCACTTTCTCAACTTTCAAGACCTGCTTCAGGTCGGTGAGGGAGAGAGAACCGTCCACGAGCAGTGACCCATCCGCTCGCTGGAGGATGGCTGGCTCCTCCCGGTCATATTCGTCCCTGATTTCCCCCACGATCTCCTCGAGGACATCTTCGAGAGTCACCAGCCCTTCGGTTCCGCCGAATTCGTTGAGCACGATAGCGATATGACTCCGCGTGGCCTGAAACGCCTGCAACATGCTGAGAAGCGATTTGGTCTCGGGGACGAAAAGGGCCTCTCTCAACAACGGCTGTAGGTCAAGGGGGCCTTCTTGGCTGAGCAGGTCCTTGGCGTGCACGATGCCCACGACGTTGGATAGATCGCCCCGATAGACGGGAAAGCGGGAGAATCCGGTGGTCGAGAGCTTCTCCTTCACGGACTGCGGCGACTCATCCAAGTCCAGCGCCACAATGTCGGCGCGCGGTCGCATGACATGCACCACTCGCTCCTCGGCGAAGCGGAAGATCCTATCCACGAACTCCTTCTCCGCGGGCACAAAGACTCCGGTCCGAGCTCCCTCTGTAACCAGGTACCTGACTTCCTCTTCGGTGACGGGAGGTTCCGCTGCTCCGGTGATGCCAATCACTCTGAGAACGGTGTCGGTAGACTGACTCAGGACCCACACCACAGGGCGGGCCAACAGCGCCAAGTATCGCATTGGTCGGGCCATGGACTTGGCGATACTCTCTGCGCGCTGCAGAGCCAGTCGTTTCGGGGCGAGTTCACCCAGTACCAATGTCACGTAGGTGACAATCGCCACCGTCAGTGCAAAGGCGATTGCTTCAGAGTAGACTTCGGCGCCAGGGATGGGAAGCCGTGCGATGACTGGTGCGAGGCGTCGGACCGCATCGGCACCTCCAAGAGCACCAACCAGGATGCCCACCAAAGTGATGCCGACTTGGACGGTCGATAGGAATGCGCTTGGATTCTCCAGAAGAGAGAGGACGCTTCGGGCTCGTCGATCGCCAGCCTCTGCCTGGGCCGAGAGCAACGGCCTCCGAGCGGAGAGCACGGCAATCTCAGTGCCAGCCAGCGCACCATTCATCAGCACCAGGATCAGGATGATCGCCAAGTCAACCATTGCTATGTTCCTTCCTGTCTCGAGCCAAGAGTCCTCGCCTTGATTCTAGCACCTCCCTCTCCAGGGGACAACAGAGCTGATCAGCACAGATAGGTTGGTGGTCACCGATCTGTGTGATATAATGGCTATAGCCGACGATGGCATGGCGAACGGAGGCCGTCAACAAATGAAAGCCAGTCTATGGTTCACTTGAAGTGGAAGCGGGCGGGCCGTGAGGCCGCGTAGACTGGAGTCAGGTGATGCGTTCACCTGGCGCTTTAGGACCAAGGACTACTGGGAGTCGGTGCGCGTTTCCAGACCCATCGAGACGGTCGCTGAGCTCATGGCATTGCACGAACCCTGGGTGACCTCGAACGCCTCAGACGTGTTGCGAGTCATAGAGGATCATGGGGGACAGGTCTCCTTGGATGATGACGGGCTGATCATAGTCGAGGTCGATGACGCGAAGCTGGAGGAACTGAACGAGGAGTTGAGTGTGCGTGGCTGCAGACTGAGTGACGAGTTGCTGCACACGCTATGAGGTAGCCATCATGAGCAAGCTCATCAGAGTGGGAGCGGCGCAGATATCGCCTCACTTCTTCGACAGAGAGAGAACTCTGGAGAAGACCTGTCGGTACATCGAGGAAGGGGGCAAGTTGGGGCTCGATCTTCTGGTATTCCCTGAGGCCTACTTCTGCGGGTATCCATACTGGCGCGGCTCGGTATCGGTGAGACGTTCCACAGAACTGTTGGCACGCATGATCCATACGGCCATCCGTTTGGACGGGGAGGAAGTCCAGACTATGGCCGAGGCTGCCAAAGAAGCCGGCGTAAACTGCGTGGTCGGCTGCAACGAGTTGTCCGCCCAACCAGGCAGCCTCTCCATCTATAACTCGCTGGTCGTCATCGGCCGTGGGGGTCAGGTATTGGGTCGTCACCGGAAGCTGATGCCCACACACTCGGAGCGGTTGTATTGGGGACTGGGGGATGCGAGCGACGTCAGGGTGTTCGAGCTGGACATCGGCAGGATCGGTGCGGCCATTTGCTACGAGCACCACATGACCCTCCTACGAGCCGCACTGGCTATCAAAGGGGAGGAGATACATTGCGCCCTGTGGCCCGGCTGGTGGCGGGTGGAAGGACATCTGGGCGGCAAGGTCGGTCAGGCGGGCGCAGACACGTGCGATTTGGAGTCGGCGATACGCCAACATGCCATCGAGAACGGAGTATTCGTCGTCAGTTCAAGCTGGTACCTGCGTCCTGAGGACGTTCCCTCCGACTTGCAACAGGAGATGAGATACAACCTCGGCGTGGGCGGCAGCTGTGTTGTGAACCCGGCAGGACTGTTCGTAGCAGGGCCCGTGTTCGAGGAGGAGACTATCGTGTGGGCTGAGATAGACCTGGAGGAGCGAGAGTTGGCCAAGGCCTATCTGGACGGCATAGGCCACTATTCGCGACCAGATCTCTTAACATTGAACATACGCGATGAGGCGTGGACTCAGACTGGGCCGGGAAAGCTACAAGAAGGGCCCGCCGAGGAGGCCCTGGCAGAGAGAGTGGTTGAGATATTGGAGCGATACCATCTCACTCTTGCTGATCTGGAGGACATTCTGCGAGCGAACCAGGCGGATTAGCCAGGAGGCGCTGACAAGTCGCCTTGGGGAATCAGCGAAGGAACGGGAGCAAGTGGCTCCTCTGCAGCCACGGCATGAGAGCCGCAAGGAGAAGACACACCGACCCGGCGAAGATGAGGCTGCCCCCGACCTCTTCCAGCAGGGCGGAGCGCCCACCATGCCAAATGAGGGAGATAATCGCGGTCCCCAGGAGCAGGTACACGCCCCCGACCAAGATGAAAGCCACCCTCCATGTCACGCCCACGGAGTTGGCGGCGCCAGCCACCACCAGGGCCAGGAACAGCAGGGCCACATTCAGGCCCACAATAACGAATGTCCACACGCGAATCATGGCCAGTTGGGCAGGGGGTCCTCTTGGTGGCGATTGTATCATGGTCATCGCCCCAGCGCAAGGCAAGGTCGGGCATGCCAGGTCGAGGTGAGCTGTTGGCGCGCGAGCCTGAGCTGAGGGCTGGTCAATGGATGAGTTGAGGAGAGGACTGGTGCGGTGACCCCGGAAATAGCGCTAACGCTGGGAATCGTCGTGGCAGCTATCCTGCTATTCGTTTCGGAGCGGTTGCCGGTCGATGTCGTCGCTTTGATGATAGTGCTGGCGCTTGTCGTGACCGGTCTCTTAACACCCACCGAGGCTTTTACTGGCTTTGCCAGCCCTGCTGTGATTGCAGTGGGAGCTATCTTCATTGTCAGTGGAGGGTTGTTTCAGACGGGGGTAGCTGCACGCGTGGGGAGGTTGATTGTCGCCCTGGCGGGGGAAAGTGAGCCGCGCTTGATCGCTTTGCTGATGATTGGAGTCGCGCTCTTGTCGGCGGCGATGAACAACGTGGCGGCTACCGCGGTGCTCCTGCCGGTAGTCGTGGGTATAGCTCGGCAAACGGGCATCGCACCATCCCGCTTGCTGATACCGCTGGCCTATGGGGCTGTGATGGGTGGCACACTCACTCTGATTGGCACGCCGCCAAACCTGATCGTCAACGATTTCCTCCAAGCGCGCGGCCTGGCGCCTCTGGGCTTCTTCGAGATCACGAAGGCTGGGCTTCCGCTCGTGGTACTGGGAACCGCTTTCATGGCGACCATCGGCCGACGCCTGCTGCCCGACCGCCCGCCCCGAGAGAAACTACGTCGCACGAGGCTGCCAGAGGAGCTATTCGACATCTATCGTTTGCCAGACTACCTCTATGGTCTAGATGTACCGGCCGACTCACCTGTGGTGGGCCGCACTTTGGCCGAGAGTGCCATGCGCCACGAATTCGGGTTGACCATCCTCGGAGTAACGAGAGGGTCTCAGTGTGTAATTGATCCAGAGCCGTCAGAGGTTCTGAGAGCCGGGGACCGCCTGCTGGTGGAAGGAGGGCCGAGGCGGCTGAATCGGGCGGCCGAGCACCTGGGGTTGTCACCGAGCAGCACCACTCGGGATGAGACCGAACTCCTGCTCGCTGGTGACACCGGGCTGGCCGAAGTCACCCTGGCACCGCGCTCCTCTTTCGAGGGCCGGACTTTGAGGGAAGTTAGCTTTCGCGAAAAGCATGGCTTGACAGTGCTCGCACTGTGGCGGGGCGGCGAGGCCATTGAGCGAAACATCGCGGACGAGCCGCTGAGGATGGGTGACGTGTTGCTCGTGCAAGGTTCCTGGCGGAGAATCCGATTGCTCAGGAGTGAGCCCGACTTGATAGTGCTCCTGGGCGACGAAAGCGTGCCGCACAGGACGCAGAAGGCACCTTGGGCTATGGCGATTCTGCTGGGGATGATCGCGCTGGTATTGGCTGGAGTACCCATCTCGGTGGCTGCCCTCGCGGCGGCACTGCTGATCATCCTTACAGGTTGCCTGAGGATGGATGAAGCCTATCGGACCATCGAGTGGAATGTCGTGTTCGTCGTGGCGGGCACGCTCCCCCTGGGCGTGGCCATGGAAAAGAGCGGAGCGACGCAATGGGTGGCAGATGTGGCACTTAGCCCGTTGGCGGGCCTGGGTACCGTGCCCTTGTTGATGGTTCTGTTCCTGATCACCGTCGCCCTGAACCTCGCGATATCCAATTCTGCCACCGCTGTGCTCCTGGCCCCTTTGGCCTTCAGCATAGGTGTCAGCCACGGGCTGGATGCGCGTGTATTGGTTATTGCAGTTGCGCTGGCTTCGTCCGTGGCCTTCGCCACCCCCATCGCTCACCAGGCAAACCTCCTAGTGATGGGTCCGGGCGACTATCGTTCCGATGACTACGTAGGAGTGGGGTTGGCGCTGACGTTTGTGGCAGGCGTAGTAGTGGTGTCCGCTCTGTGGCTACTCTGGTGAGCGGGTACGATAATCTGCGTCCAGCGTAGCGTACACCGTCTGGGAGCTGTATCACGTGGTCTCGCCGACATGTACTGGGTGCGGATCGTGACCAACTGACCTTCTGTAGCCCAGCGGACGCAGTATGTCACGCTGGATGAGGGCGACCAGGCACGACCTGCGGTGTGGCCGTAAGCCAGCGGATTTGTTGCTGGGGGAGCTCTAGTCACATGGAAGAGCTGGAGTCAGGACTTGAGAATGGACTCGGCTGATGACGATTTCGCAGGTCTAACCGAAGTGGATTTGCATTCGAATGAAGCCCTCGGCTATGAAGCGGATGATCGGGCCGAGGAGGCTCTGTTCGAGTGCAGCGCAGCAATCGAGCTGGATCCCTCTCTCGCTGACGCTCACAATCTCCGGGCCATCGTGTTGGAGGAGCTGGGCCGTCCAAAAGAAGCTGTCGCAGCATACAAGCGCGCCCTCGCGCTTGAGCCGGGATTCGTTGAGGCGGCCCGGAACCTGCTCGACCTCGAAGCTGAGCTTGGAATTACCCATGACCTCGTGGCTATCGCAACCTTGAGTCATGGAGGACACGCGCACGTGCTCAAATCCAGGCTTGAGGCAGAGGGCATCCGGTCCTTCGTCGCTGATGAACAGATCATCAACTTGGACTGGTTGTATTGCCTCGCCGTAGGAAGGGTCAAGCTTCAGGTCGACAAACCAGACGCTGAAAGAGCGCTTGAAGTTCTCGGTCGACGAGAGGAGATTTCGGACTTCGTGGATGTTGAGCAACCGCGGTGCCCGAGGTGCGACTCCTTTTATGCGGTATTACAGGTATCACCTGCGAGTGGCATTTGTCTCATGGCTGCTGCCAGGCGTGGCCATCCCCTTCCCGAAGAGGGAATGGAGGTGCTCGGATTGTGGGTATGAGTGGAAGGTGCATTCGCGCAGGCCTTGGGCCGACGCGGAATAGACGGCCACGCATAGGCGGCCGCGCAGGCTGTACTCTGTGCCGGAGACATTCCCCTTGGCTAAGACTCTCGTGAAGTGCTCATCATCTCGGGGCTCGCTGAACTGAAGTAGTTGACTGTACCGCCACGTCGTGATAAAGTGGGCTAATAGCCATGCCAGCGAACCTCCCTCCAGAGTACTTCGAGGCGGAAAGGCAATATCGTGCAGCTAAGTCGAGCGCGGAGAAGATCGAGCGTCTCGAAGAACTGATCGGCACCATCCCCAAACACAAGGGTACCGACAAACTGCGCGCCGATTTCCGCAGGCGATTGTCCAAACTGAAGGCCACGGCCGAAGCCCGGAAAGGGCCCAGCAAACGAGATTCGGCCTTCAGCATAGATCGAGAGGGTGCTGGGCAAGTCGTGCTGGTGGGCCCGACGAATGTGGGGAAGTCAGCTCTCGTAGCAGCTCTAACCAATGCTACCCCCGAAGTGTCAAGTTCTCCATTCACCACCTGGGAACCCACGCCTGGGATGATGCCTGTGGAGAACATCCAGATCCAGTTGATAGATACGCCGCCACTGAGCAGTGACTACGTGGAGCCGCAGCTCATGGATCTGATACGAAGAGCCGACCTTGTGCTCTTGGTCGTCGACCTTCAAACGGATCCATTCCGGCAACTGGAGGATGCCGTCGCGTTGCTGCAAGAGTACCATATCGTGCCCATTCGCCTGAAAGACGACCACTTACAGCGGCGAGGTGCCAGCCCCATTCGCCTGCTTGTACTAGTCAACAAGAACGACGATGAGGAATCGGATGAAGATCTGGAGATATTTCGTTTACTGCTCGAAGATGATTGGCCCCTGCTCCCCGTGTCTGCAACTACCGGGCGAAACCTTGAACGCCTGAAGGAAGAGGTTTTTGAGCGGCTCGAAATCATAAGGGTCTACTCCAAACCTCCTGGCAAAAAGCCTGACTTGACTGCCCCATTTGTGTTGAGGAAGGGCAGCACCGTAGAGGATCTCGCGGGGAAGGTCCACCAGGATTTCTTGGAGAACCTCAAATCCGCCCGCGTCTGGGGCAGCGCTACCTATGAGGGTCAGATGGTGGGGCGAGACCACGTCCTCACCGATGGCGACGTGGTGGAACTGCGCATTTAGGCCGCTCGCCAGCATTCGCTGGGAGCAATGGAGGAGGTATGACAGGGCCTTAAATGGCAGGGTCAGCGCTCATTGGACAGCTGTGGGGTTGGGTGGAGGGGCGAGGAAGGAGTTTGTGCTCGGCAACTCCGATTCGAGGCGTATGTGGGCCGGAGGACGGCGCAGGTGGAGCGCCTGACACTCCGGAACGCGAACATTGCAGGCAGTGCGCATCTGGGAGGCAGTGACACGGCGCAGATGGCCTGTCGGAGCGGCTCTGGGGAGCTCACAGAGGGACTGCAGCGGCTGCTTCGCCGGTGTGCTACACTTACGTCGCAAGGTGAGGGTGCTCAAGGAAACCCGGCGCCTATGCGCTGATTGCGGAATGAGGTTCACCATTGGAGCTTGACATAATCGTCACGCGCACGCCCGGATTGTGGGTGCGGGTTGCCAACTGGCTCGGGGCAGGCGTCAAGTGGACGCACGCCCTCCTGCGGTATCGTGTGGGCGATTCGGTGCCTCACATCATCGAGGCGGGGGCGGAGGGCGTGATCGATGACCTCTGGAGACCGGATAGGTACTATAAGTACGGGGTGTATCGCCTACGAGATTGGTGCTTTGACGGCGAGGCTGCGAGGCAGGGAGCATACGAGCGCATGCACAGCTTCGCTGTCGGCGAGATAGGCAAGCGATATCGTTTGGAGGCTCTCCCGCTCATACTGTGGCGGATAGTCCGGAGGATTCCCAGATTCACCGCGGCTGATCGGCATACATTCCTCATTGGGACAGGGGAGGTCTGCACGTCGCTAGTTGACAGAACCTTTCTGTGGGGAGGGTTGGACCTCGTACCGGGGGAGACAAGCCCCTTTGTACTGCCGGATGAGCTTGTGAGCTCTCCCTTAGTGGAGCTGATAGAACACGGAGGTGGGCAGATGTAGCCTGATGCGCGCTGCCGCGAATAGGGCAGTGTGTCGCGCTCTGATACTCCATTGCCCTCCTTCTGCGGCGGGATCCGTATGAGGCGCGGCCAGCAGGATTCGAGACACCAGATATGTTGCCCTGCCGCGACGCCGGTCATGAGTTGACCTGGGAGGAAGAGATGCAGAAATGGGAATACAGATTCGTAATGTGCCAGTTCCACGGGCATTGGCGCCCTAGATGGGTCGACGGTCAGGAATTGTCAGACTGGAAGGATGGGCCGAGCATGTTTGAATTCAGCAACCAGCTTGGGGAAGAGGGGTGGGAGTTGATCAGCATGCACCTCGTCAAGAATCGCTACCGGATGGTCTTCAAGCGCCCCAAGGCTGCCTGAAGGCCTTACTTGCTAAGCAGCGCCGGGAAAGCTCGCCGTTGGCCGCCGTAAGGGACACGGGGCGCACCGCAGGTGACGTGCGCTGAGTGTACGAGAGTGCACAAAGGTGACGGATGGTAGGCCTGGGCGGCCCGGACCCAGCGAGTCGCGGCAGACTTCGCTAGATGAGATCACACGAACCACAAAGCAGGGCTGCGTCCTCCAAGGAGGGCTTCGTGCATAGGGGAACTTGGTCACGACAATGGAGCAGAGTTGGGACCATCGTCTTGGTCCTGGGACTGGCAGCGATTGCGACGTCAAGTGCTTTCGGGCAGTCGTCTCCTCAGGAGCCTCCCCCGACAGAGATCGTCGTGAGTGCTGCGAACGATGGTGATGAGATCGAGCTCGGCGAAGGCCAGGTGCTGGTCGTCAGGCTGGAGGCCAATCCGTCCACTGGGTACGGGTGGCGGTTGGCTCAACCAGTAGAAGAAAGCATTCTCCGCCAAACAGGTGTGATCCAGTTCGAGCCCCATTCGGAACTGCTGGGTGCCCCAGGAACGCAGGTCCTGCGCTTCGAAGGCCAGCGCGAGGGTCACACCACCGTGAGACTGGAGTACTGTCGCCCCTGGGAGACAGAGGTGGAACCTGTCAGGACCTTCAATCTCCAGGTCCAGGCTAGCGGCTCCTTCTCTGGCGCATGGCCGACAAGCACACCGCGTCCCACGGCTGAGATACGCATATCTGGGGAAGGCTTCGCGGACGAGGATCTGCCAAGCGCCTTCAATTGGTGTGATCTGGGC